>JAFXMP010000024.1 GCA_017530275.1 Clostridia bacterium
ATGCGCCGTGCTGATGAAGAACGAGGGCAGTCTCCTGCCGCTGAAAGAAAATCAAAAGGTGGCGTTCATCGGAGAATTTGCCGACAAGCCCCGCTATCAGGGTGCCGGCTCCAGCCACATCAACGTGCCCCATGCCGTCAGCGCCCTGGAAACCACGGGCAACGCCGTCATCTACGCCCGGGGCTACGACGCCCACAGCGATGTTACCGATGAAGCGATGCTGAAGGAAGCCGTCGAAACGGCGAAAAAGGCTGATGTGGCCGTGATTTTCGCAGGCCTGCCGGATGCCTTTGAAACCGAAGGTGCGGACCGGGATCATATGCGCCTGCCGGACAATCAGAACGAACTGATCAAGGCCGTTTCGCAAGCCAACCCGCATACCGTGGTGGTGCTGCATGGCGGCTCTCCGGTGGAGCTACCCTGGCTGCATGACGTTCCTGCCGTGCTGTGCGCATACCTGGGCGGCGAGCAGGTGGGCGCGGCCACGGTGGATCTGCTGTATGGCAAGGTAAATCCCAGCGGCCATCTGGCCGAAACCTGGCCCATTCGTTTGCAGGACAATCCTTCTTACCTCAATTTCCCCGGCGAGGAGGGCGTCGTGACCTATGCCGAGGGCATTTTCGTGGGCTACCGGTATTACGACAAAAAGGAAATGCCCGTGAACTTCTGCTTCGGCCACGGGCTGAGCTATACGCAGTTTGAATATGCCAATTTGAAGCTGGATAAAGACAGCCTGACCGATCAGGACACCCTGACGGTATCCGTGGACGTGAAGAATATTGGCTCTGTCGCAGGAAAGGCCGCCGTGCAATTGTATGTACGGGACGTGGAAAGCGCCGTGCGCCGTCCCGTCCGGGAGCTGCGGGCTTTTGAAAAAATCGCTTTGCAGCCCGGCGAAATCAAGACTGTCACGTTCACGCTGGATAAACGGGCCTTCGCCTACTGGGAGCCCAAGTGTCATGATTTCTTTGTGGAAAGCGGGGAATATGTGATCGAGATCGGCGAGAGCTGCCGGGATATCCGGATAACGCAGCCCGTCCAGGTGGAGGGCACCATCGAATTACCCTTCACGGTCACGGTAAACACCACCATCGGCCAGCTGCTCAAGCATCCCAAGGGCAAGGAGATCATCGGCAATATGATGCGCTCCTCCGCCATGAGTCACGTGGACCAGACAGACACCATGGGCGAGGGCAGCGAGCGCATGATGCAGGGCATGATGATGGGCATTCAATTAGGCGCGCTGGTGAGCTATGGCCGCCTGACCCGCAAACAGCTCAAGGACCTGATTGCCACCCTGAACGCATGATAAAGGAGACGGAAAGCATGGCACGCTTTGATAAAGATTTCCTGCTGGGCGCGGCCATTGCGGCCCACCAGGTGGAAGGCAACAATACGAACAGCGACAACTGGGCCCAGGAGCAGATGGCGCATTCCAGCTTCGTGGAGCCCAGCGGGATGGCCTGCGATCACTACAACCGCTATGAAGAAGATATCAAGTTGATGGCAAAAGCCGGGCTGAATGCCTATCGCTTCTCCATCGAGTGGGCGCGCATCGAGCCGGAGGAGGGCGTGTTCAGCGAAAAGGAAACGCAGCATTACCGGGATGTGATCCGCTGCTGTAAGGAAAACGGCCTTGAGCCCATTGTGACCCTGCACCATTTCACCAGTCCCGTTTGGCTGATCCGCAAGGGCGGCTGGGAGGCGGACACCACTCCCGCTGATTTTGCCCGGTATGCCCGGTATATCGCGGAGCAGTACGGCAGTGAGCTAAAACACATTTGCACCATCAACGAAGCTAATATGGGCATCCAGATTGCCGCCGTAGCCCGGCAGATTTTCCAGCAGATGGTTGCTGCAGGCAAGGTGCAGGTGGGCGTGAACTTAGAGGATCTGATGAAGGGCAATCCCCTGTTAGCAAAGGAAAACCTGTCCGCCTTCGGCACCGAAAAGCCTGCCACCTTCGTGTCTCCCCGCACAGCCCACGGTGATGAAATTGTCATGCAGGCCCATGCCGCCGCCCGTCAGGCCATCCGGGAAGCTGCTCCCCACATCAAGGTGGGCTGGACCCTGAGCCTGCATGACGTGCAAGCCGTTCCCGGTGGAGAAGAAAAAGCCAAGGAAGAATGGGATCAGGAATTCACCCACTATCTGCCCGTCATGGCGGAGGACGATTTCCTGGGCGTGCAGAACTATTCCCGCACGATCATCGGCCCGGACGGTTCCCTGCCCGTACCCGAGGGCAAAGAAAAGACCCAAATGGATTACGAATACTACCCCGAGGGCGTCGCCCATGTGCTGCGCCGGGTGGCGAAGGATTTCCGTGGTGATCTGATCGTCACCGAAAACGGCATCGCCACCGCCGACGACAGCCGCCGCGTTGCCTTTATCGATACGGCGACCCAGGATGTGGCTGACTGCACAGCCGAAGGCCTGCCGGTGAAGGGCTATCTGTATTGGAGTTTGCTTGACAACTTTGAATGGCAGAAGGGCTACGCCATGACCTTCGGTCTGATCGGCGTGAACCGTGAAACGCAGCAGCGCCAGCCCAAGGCAAGCCTTTCCTTCCTGGGCACATTGAGGTAATCGCTATGAAAAAGCAAGCCGTGAATCCCTATCTGCCTCTGAATGTATATATCCCGGACGGCGAGCCTCATGTGTTCGGAGATCGGGTGTATGTTTACGGCTCCCATGACGCGGAGGGCGGGAACGATTTCTGTGTGCTTGATTATGAGGTTTGGTCGGCACCAGTGGATGATCTGTCCGATTGGAGCTGCCCGGGCACCGCATACAGCGCCAACCAGGATCCGGACTGGACACCAACACGCGGCTATGCCATGTATGCCCCAGACTGTGTACAAGGGAACGACGGCCGCTATTACCTGTATTACGCGCTGGCGGGAGGCGGCTTATATACCGGGCCGATTCACGTGGCAGTCAGCGATCATCCCGATGGCCCCTTTCAATATCACGGCTCTGTACGCAATCCTGACGGCAGCCCAATGACCGAATACATCACCTTTGATCCGGCGGTCATCAACGATAACGGCATCATCCGCCTGTATTATGGCACATCGATCTTTGTGCCGCCTGAACGCATTCCCAGGGACGGGGTACCAAAGGATATGCTAAGGAACGTGCTGATCCGGCTGTTCGACAAAAAGGATGAAGAAATCAGTGAGGTTCCTTCCCATATGATGTGGGCCAACACGGTGGAGCTGGAAGCCGATATGCTCACCATCCGCCATCATCCCCGGCGCATCGTGCCTGGACAGCTGGACGCCGCGGGCACCAGCTTTGAAAACCACGCTTTCCACGAAGCCAGCAGTATCCGCAAAATCGGTGGTGTGTATTATTTCATCTATTCCAGCCAACATCAGCACGAGCTGTGCTACGCTGTCAGCAAGTATCCTGACAGAGATTTTGTCTATGGCGGC
>JAFXMP010000202.1 GCA_017530275.1 Clostridia bacterium
TGGGGATTAACTTTCTGACCCATTGTGATCCTCCCTTTACTTCTTCTGGTCGAGCACCACGCTGATGTGGCAGGTGCGCTTGAGCATGGGGGAAGCGCTGCCGCGGCTGCGGGCTACGTAGCGCTTGAGGGTCGGGCCGGGGTTGGCGTAGCACTCTGCGACATACAGGGTGCTGCGGTCCAGATCCTGGTTGTTCACCGCGTTGGCGATGGCGGAAGAAAGCACCTTCGCGATCACGGGAGAAGCAGCCTTGGGGGTAAACTGCAGAATGGCGAGCGCCTTGTCCACATCCTTGCCGCGGATCAGATCGAGAACGATCTTGGCCTTGCGGGAGGACAGGCGGATGTGCTTGGCGTGCGCCTGGGGCCGCTTGTCGCGGGTCTGAGCCCGTAGCGCGCCCTTTTCACGGGTACGAGTAGCCATCTTATTTCTCTCCTTCCCTTACTTGCGGCCAGTGGCCTTTTCGCCCGCGTGACCGCGGAACGTGCGGGTGGGGGCGAATTCGCCCAGCTTGTGGCCCACCATGTCTTCGGTGATGTACACCGGCACATGCTTGCGTCCGTCGTGCACCGCGATGGTGTGGCCGACGAATTCGGGGAAGATGGTGGAGGCGCGGCTCCAGGTCTTGAGCACCTGCTTGGCGCCGGTTTTGTTCATATCGACAACGCGCTTAAACAGCGCTTCCTGTACAAACGGGCCTTTCTTTACGGAACGGCTCATGAGGTTTCCTCCTTCCTGTCCGCGCCTGATTACTTACCGGCACGCTTTACGATGAGGTTATTGGAATACTTCTTGTGCTTGCGGGTCTTGAGGCCCAGAGCGGGCTTGCCCCAGGGGGTAACAGGGGCGGGCATGCCAACGGGGCTCTTGCCTTCGCCGCCGCCGTGGGGATGGTCGCAGGGGTTCATGACCACGCCGCGGACGGTGGGACGGATGCCCATGTGGCGGGTGCGGCCTGCCTTGCCGATGCGCACGTTGCTGTGGTCAGTGTTGCCCACGGTGCCGATGGTGGCCATGGCGTTCATGGGGATCTTGCGGAATTCGCCGGAGGGCATACGCACCTGGGCGTAAGCGCCTTCTTTACCCATGAGCTGGGCGTAAGCGCCGGCGGACCGGACCAGCTGGCCGCCCTTGCCGGGCTTGATCTCGATGTTGTGGATCAGGGTACCAACGGGGATGTTGGCCATGGGCAGGGCGTTGCCGGGCTTGATGTCGGCGTTTTCGCCGCTCATGACGGTGTCGCCCACCTTCAGATCCAAGGGAGCCAGGATGTAGCGCTTTTCGCCGTCCACATAGTGCAGCAGGGCGATGAAGGCGCTGCGGTTGGGATCGTATTCGATAGCGGCCACTTTGGCGGGCACGTCTCTCTTATCCCGTTTGAAATCGATGATGCGGTACTTGATCTTGTTGCCGCCGCCCTGGTGGCGAACGGTGATCTTGCCCTGCTTGTTGCGGCCCGCGTGCTTTTTCAGGTATTCGGTCAGGCTCTTTTCAGGGGTCTTTTTGGTGATTTCCTCGAACGTCAGCACCGACATAAAGCGGCGGGCGGAGGAAGTGGGCTTATAAACTCGAATGGCCATTTGTCTTCTCCTCCCTTACACCATGCCCTCGAAGAATTCGATGGGCTTGGAATCTTCCGTCAGGATCACATAGGCTTTCTTGGTTTCGGGGGTGCGGCCCTGATGCACGCCCTGGCGCTTCATTTTGCCCAGGGTGCGCAGGGTGTTCACCCGCGCTACTTTAATGGAAGGAAAAACCTTTTCCAGCGCCTTTTTGATTTCGATCTTGTTGGCGTCCATGGCCACTTCAAACACGTACCGCTTGTCCGCGATGCCGTCGTAGCCTTTTTCAGTCAGGACGGGGCGCAGGATGATGTCATGGGGATTTTTCATGCGTACACCTCCTGGATGTCCTGCATGGCCCCTTTGAGCACGATGATCTTATCGGCGTTCAGCAGGTCATACACATTGATGGTGTTCACGTAAGCGTCCTTGACGGTGGGGATGTTCTTGCTGGCGCGGATGACGCTTTCGTCACGGCCTTCCAGCACGAGCAGGGCCTTCTGGTCTTCAGCGCCCAGCGCCTTGATGACCTGAGCCATCAGCTTGGTCTTGGCGTCGGCCAGCTTGATCTGGTCCACCACCACGATGGCGCCTTCGTTGAGCTTGCTGGTCAGCGCGCTCTTCATGGCCAGGCGGCGAACCTTCTTGGGCACGTTGATGACGTAGTCCCGGGGCTGGGGCGCGAACACCACGCCGCCGTGACGGAACTGGGGAGCGCGGTTGCCATGGTGGCGGGCGTTGCCGGTGCCCTTCTGGCGATAGATCTTCCGGCCGCCGCCGCGGACCATGCCGCGGGTCAGGGCGCTCTGAGTGCCCTGGCGCTTATTGGCTAAAATAGAGCGAACGACCAAATGCATGGCGGGGACGTTGATGGGAGCGGCGAAAACTTCCTCGCTCAGCTCCATGCTGCCCACTTTCTTGCCCTGCATGTCGAGCACATCGATGTTAGGCATTGTCTGTTTCCTCCTTCATCAGGCCTTGCAGGAATTGCGGATGAGCAGCAGGCCTTCCTTGGGGCCGGGAACCGCGCCGTGAACCAGCAAAAGGCTCCGTTCGGCGTCCACCTGCACAACGGACAGGTTCTGGACGGTGACCCGTTCCACGCCGTAATGGCCGGCCATGTGCTTGTTCTTGAACACGCGGGAAGGATCAGAGTTGGCGCTCATGGAACCTACGCCGCGGTGATACTTGGAACCGTGGGCCATGGGGCCGGTGTGCTGGTTCCAGCGGTAGATGGGGCCGGTATAGCCGCGGCCCTTGGTGATGCCGGTGATGTCAACGGCTTCGCCCGCTTCAAAGATGTCAGCCTTGATTTCCTGGCCGATTTCGTAACCGGAGCAGTCTTCCAGGCGGAATTCCCGCAGAGCGCGCATGGGGGCGACGCCCGCCTTCTTAAAGTGACCGGCGTCGGGCTTGTTCACCAGCTTTTCGACCCGGTTTTCGGGCACCTTGTCAAAGCCGAACTGAACCGCTTCATAGCCGTCTTTTTCGATGGTCTTCTTCTGCACCACGGTGCAGGGGCCCGCCTGAATGACCGTCACAGGAACCAGACGGCCGTCGGGCAGGAAAATCTGGGTCATACCCAGCTTTTTGCCTACGATTGCCTTTTTCATAATTGCCCTCCTGCCTTACAGCTTGATTTCGATTTCGACGCCGGCCGGCAAATCGAGCTTCATCATGGCGTCCACAGTGCGGGGATTGGGGTTATGCACGTCGATCAGGCGCTTGTGCGTGCGGCGTTCAAACTGCTCGCGGCTGTCCTTATACTTGTGCGGTGCGCGGAGGATCGTAACGATCTCCTTTTCGGTGGGCAGCGGGATCGGACCGGAAACCCGGGCGCCCGTGCGCTTGGCGGTTTCCACAATGCGCTCGGCGGACTGGTCGATCAGGTTATGCTCGTACGCCTTGAGCTTGATGCGGATTTTCTGGCTGGCCATGTTTTTTCCTCCTTGATTTCGTACTCACGGCTGACGGGGGGAGTCTTTCCTCTCTCCGGTTAGGCGCTTCGCAGGGATGGCGCCAACCTGTTGGGAAGCCCGTCGCCTTCCGTTCCTTTGGAACGGTTCGAGTCCGTTCGCCGGGGTCGCGCCCCGACTGGTCCGCGTTAGTTACCTGCTCTGGCCAGAGCAGCAACCTAACGCTTCATCCCTAAACAGACAGCTTGACTATTATACATGATCGCTTTCTAAAAATCAAGCATTTTTGCACCCGATTTTCAACTTTTTTTCAATTTTTTTCAGTTTCGCAATTGCTTAAATCCCTGTTTTTCTTCCGTTTCCCGCATTCAAGCTTGACAACCTTTCCGGGTGTGTCCTGTTGAGGGAGAATTCAGAGTTCGGAGTTCAGATGATATTGTTGAGAGATAAAAACAGAGTACAGAGGATGTCGGTATATTCCCCCCATCTCTCGGGGATACCGACAAACCAATCTGTACTCTGAACTCTCTACTCTCCGCTCTCAACTCTCCGCTCTCAGTACCACGTCCGGCAGAATTCCGTCACATACCAGGTGGCCTGATGCGGTTCATACTGGATATCGGGATCTGTGCGGTATTCTTCCGGGGCGGGGGACATATTATTGTTGGTTTTTGCGTCGGGCTTGTTTTTGTTGGCAGGCGCGTTGGCGTCGTACACGTAGGTGAAGCGCTTGATGCGGCTGGACAGGTTGCCTTCCACGGTGGAAAGAAGGAATTTGCCCTCCCCCAGGTCCTGAACGTCGGTGATCAGGCCCACGTGCACGAAGGCGTAGGCGGACACGGTATTGCCATTGCTTTTGCTGTCCCGGCGGCCGTAGATCACCAAATAGCCGGGCTGGGGATCGTCCTGAGTCAGGCGGTCCATATTGCCAAAGCCGGTGTCCAGCTTGGGCACGGCGGCTTCCCGCAGGCCGTGGGGCTCGCCGGTTTCGGTGGGCTTCACTTTTTTGTAGGTATCCGTGGGCTCCAGGGGCACGCCGGCGGCGTCTAAGCAGTAGCTGGCAAAGGCCCCGCACCAGCCGCATTCATAGCCCCACCATTTAGTATATTTATTGTAGCGCGGCTCCTTGGAGAAGGTTTTGCCCAGGTTTTCCCGCCATTCCTGAATGGCGATATCGATGGCGTTCCTAATCAGCGCGGGCACGGGATCGCTTGCGGCGGTCACTTCCACCTCCACGGCATATTCCTGCCCGTCAGCCCCGATCAGGGCCAGCACGGCGTACCCTTCCTCGTGGGCGGTGATCACACTGCCTTCGGCGCTGGCCACCTCCGGCGCGTCGCTTTCCCAATACCCGGAAAAGGGCAGGGATAATTCGCGGCTCTCTCCCACAGTCAGCGTTAATTGTGACCGCAGCGCTTCTGAAAGGGACACGGCAGGCAGCAGGCACAGCAGGGTTAATAAGGCGCAGATGATTCTTTTCATGTTTCTTCCTCTCCTTGTCGCTCCTCGGCCGCAGTCTTTTCCTCAACCCCATGGCGCATGCTCCAGGCGCTGTCGAAGATCACAGCGGCTACGCCGATGATCATGGTGAAATAATAGGTAAAAAACCGCCATAGCAGCAGCGCGCCCACCAACTTGTCTGCCGGGAACACATGCTGGAAAAAAATATAGAAGCCACCCTCCTGGGCGCCGGACGCGCCGGGCAGGGGGGTAAAAGACGCGGCGATGAACAAAAGGAACTGCAAGGTCAGCACGTCCCAATAGGTATACTGATTGAGGCCCAGGGCCCGGTAAATGCAGTAAGCGATGCTCATGAGGCCCAGCACCTGTAAGCAGGAAAGCAGATACAGATGAAAGAGCCGGATGGGATGATGGGTCAGGTAATCAACGGAAGCATGGAAATCGCCGATAGCGCCTTCCGCGCGGGCGCTAAGGCTTTGAGCGTCCTTCACCAGATGCAGGGCCTTGCCTGCCCGGATCAGCAGGTTAATGATCCCGCGCACGATATTCTTATTGATAGCCAAAAGGATCACCAGCGCCACCGTCAGGCCGTTGATCACGAACCCGGCAAATACGATCCATTTTGCCTGGTCAATGCAAGCCAATACGATAGACGGGTTCAGTATCCACAGCAGCCCGCCAAGACTCAACAGCGCCGTTTGAAACGTAAAAAACTTTACCGCCAGCCCGGAGGAAGAAACGCCCGCAGGGATCCCACGCTTTTTCAGAGCAAGCACCTGCATGGGCTGGCCTCCGGTGGCGGCGGGAGTGACAGAAGAATAAAAGCTGCCGATCAGCGCCACCAGCAGGGACAGGCTGAATTTGATTTTTACTTTTTGCTGACGAAAAAAAACATGCAGGCCCATGGCCTCAAACGTCATGAACACGCACCAGGAGCCGATGGCCGCGATGACCCAAAATGGATTCGCGCTGCGCATAGCCGTCCAGGCATCGCCGATATCGCCGCCTCTGGCGCTGACGAACAGCACCGCAGCCAGAGTGATAACGATAATGCCCCCGTTCAGCAGGTTGCTCCGGGCGTCTTTGGACATTTTCTTCAAGGGTTGCCTTCCTTACAATTCTAATAGTGCGGAAAAACCGCCATTTATCAGTATATCATATACCCTGCGGATTTGTCACCCCCCTTTTTCTGTCTGCTTTCGCCGCTCCTGCCGCCGGATGCGGTTGATGTGGCGCTCGAAATCACCGTTTTCCAGAAGGGTGGCCAGGACATACTGCTCAAAAGCGGGCACGGGGCAGGAATAGAAAGCCGCCTTTTCCCGGAAGAGATGAAGCAGCCGGGGGGGCAGTACCATATAGCCCACGCGGATGGAGGGAGACACGGTGCGGGAAAAGGTGTTCAGGTAGATCACGTTTTGATTTTCGGCACGGGCGAACACCGTTTCCTCCGGCTTGCGCAGGAGGGAAAATTCCGATTCAAAATCGTCCTCCACGATGTAGCGTTCCCCCTGGGCCGCCCATTGCAGATACTCCCGCCGCTTGGAGGCGCTGGCGGTGACGCCGCTGGGGAAGCTGCGGTAGGGGGTGATATGCAGCACCTGGGCTTTCGTCCCTTTCAGGGCGGCGGACTGAATGCCGTCCCGGGCCAGGGGCAAAAGTTCGCATTGCACACCCCGCGCCCGGTACACCTGCTCGATCTTCTCATAGGAGGGGGATTCGATGGCGAAGGCCCGGCTGCTGCCGAGCATTTCCACCACCAGGCCATACAGGTATTCCGCGCCGGAGCCGATGACGATTTGCTCGGGGCTGACCCGGATGCCCCGGTTCCGGGCCAGGTAGCGGGACAGCGCCATACGAAGTTCGTTGCATCCCGCGTTGGGGGATTTATTCAATATGGCTTCGCCGTATTCGGTCAGCACCCGCCGCATGGTGCGGGCCAGGGTGGCGAAAGGGAAGGCGTTTTCCGGGCGGGAAGCGTATCGAACGGGCGGGCGAGAAGAAGCCGGGGCAGGCGCGAAGCCCTCCGAAGGCCGGAAAATCACAAAAAAGCCGCTGCGGGGCCGGGCCTCGATATAGCCCTCCTGGCAGAGCAATTCGTAACTGTGCTCCACGGTGATCACGCTCACACCCCGGTCCCGGGCCGTCTGCCGCCGGGAGGGCAGGCGCGCGCCGAAGGGCCACACCCCGTCCGTGATCTCCTGCCGCACCGCTTCATACAGGTGCAGGTACGCCGGTTTATTCCGCTCCATCTGGTCTTATGTTTTTCTCCTGTTCTGGCACTTTTCACAGGGCCAAATTGGGCTTATACTTTCCACCGTAATCCAATAGCAATTGGATGCGAAAAAGGGGTGACGATCGATGAAAAAACAGGATGTTAAGGTGGTTGAAATCGTGTTTGTGGGGTTGCTGGCGGCCATGGTATATGTGGTGACGCTGTTCCGTTTCCCGCTGCTGGGCTCTAAGGTGCATTTTGCCAACGCGGTATGTCTGCTGGGCGGCATGCTGCTGGGGCCGTGGCTGGGCGGGATCGCCGCCGGGCTGGGCTCCGCGCTGTATGACGCATTCCACGGCTATGATTTTCTGAACGTGATGATCACTTTTGTCAGCAAGTTCGCCATGGCCTGGGTGTGCGGGGCCATCATGCACAAAACCGGCAAAGGCAGGCTGCGGATCGACCGTACCATGCTTTCCGCCGTGGCCGGTGCGCTGACCTATGTGGCGCTGTATATGCTGAAGACCTATATTTTCGGCTTGATCGCCGGGAACGGCTGGGCCGCTGTGATCAGCAAATTCCCCGCTTCCATCATCAACGCCGGCGCAGCCATCGTGGCCGCCCCCGTCTTCTTCCACGCGGTGCTGCCAGCCCTCAAATCCAGCGGGGCCTTGCGGTATCTGCGCCCGGCGGAAACGGCGGGGAAAGACTAAGGGCGGAGTTGGGAGTTGAAAGTTGAGAGTTGAGAGTTGAGATAATATAGTCCGATCATTTTTGAAACCGGCATATCGGATCCATATAAATCTCAACTCTCCGCTCTCAACTCTCAACTCTTTTTTATTTGTTCGGTTCTCCAGATCAGCAGCAGTTCCCGATCCTTATACGCTCCCATAGCGTAGTCCGATTTGTCCTGCAAGTTCAGCAGGTCAAAGCGCACGGCCCGGTTGTATTCCTTGGGCTTACCGGAAACCGCCCTCCGGCCCGGTTCCTTGAAATCCGGTTCCTCCTCGTAAGGGTCGAACAGGCCGATTTCGTTATCCGGCAGAATGGCCGTCAGCAGCACGTAATGGCCGATGCCCCCGGCGGTGCAGCGCATGACGGCGCAGCCGCCCTTTTCCAGGCATTCCCACACCCTGCCGCCCGGCGCGATTTCCGCCTGCTCATTTTCCAGGAATTCCGCCCCGATGGGAAAATGCCAACCCTTGGCGTAGCAGTTGAACCAATCCGCCATATACCGCATGGCCGCTTTGGATGTTCCATGACATCCGACGCAGCCTTTTTCACAGTAGGTATCGTTGCCCATGAGCCAGATGTGCTTCAGCAGCCCCGGCAAAATTTCCTCCCGTTCAAACAGATACCGGATAGCGTTGGTCAGGCTGGTCGGGCCGCAGTCGTATTCGGAGGATTGATAAATCAGATCATTCTTCATTTTCATCACTTCTTTTTGTAATCATGGTGTGGAGAGCGGAGAGTTGAGAGTTGAGATTTATATAGCTGACCAACTGTGGCCGCCTATTGGTAGACACTATCATATCTCCACTCTCAACTCTCAACTCCCAACTCTCTTAATCATTCTTCGTTCCTCGGGTCAAAGGCATCCCGCAGGGCGTCCCCCACGAAATTGATGCACACCACCAGCAGGATGATCACCGCGCCTGCGGGCACCCACAGCCAGGGCTTATCGGTAAGCACGCTGAGAGATTCCGCGCCCTCCAAGATGTTGCCTAAGGAGGGGGTGGGCTTCTGCACGCCCATGCCCAGGAAGGACAGGGCAGCTTCGTCCAGGATGGACAGGGCGAACACGCTGGTGGCGAACACCAGCACCGGGGCCACGGTGTTGGGCAGGATCTCCGAAAACAGGATATAGCGCCGGGGCATGCCGGCGGCGATATCGCTTTTGATGAAATTGGTTTCCCGGAGGCTTAGCACGTTGCCCCGCACCAGCCGGGCCACGCCGGGCCAATCCACAAAGCCCAAAATCAGCACGATGCTCCACATACCGGGCTGGAAAATAGCCGCCGCCACCAGCACCAGCAGGATATAAGGGAAGGACATGACCATGTCCGTAAAGCTCATGATGGCCTTATCCACCGCCCCGCCGAAATAGCCGCTGACCAGCCCCAAGATCACGCCGATCACGGTGGAAATCAGGGTCGCCAGGAAGCCCACCAGCAGGCTCACCCGCATGGCGTACAGGATGCGGCTGTACATATCCCGGCCGATCTTATCCGTTCCCAAAATATGCTCCGCCGTGGGCGGCTGTGAAAACTTGCCCGTGGGCTTCGTCGGCTCGTAGGGCGCGATTACCGGGGCCAGCACCGCCATGCCAATCAGCACGGCCAGGATCACCAGACAGACCACTGCCGCCTTATGATGGCAGAACCGCTTGATAATGGGGCGGTATTTGCCGCTTGCTTTCGTGGACAACAGGTTTCCCTCCTTGAAAAAGGTCGAACAGTGGGAAGAGTTGAGAGTTGGGAGTTGGGAGTTGAGATAAAGTTAGAGTGTGTTTCTAAAAGTATACCCGCCTGCATTATGCAAGCAGTATGCGAATACAAGCCAGATGGACAAAGGCCAGGAAACGGTCAGCGAGCTTATCATAGCGGGTAGCGACGCGGCGAAACTCCTTCAGCTTTAAGAA
>JAFXMP010000203.1 GCA_017530275.1 Clostridia bacterium
AACGTCGTGAGACAGTTCGGTCCCTATCCATCGTGGGCGTAGGAATCATGAGAGGATCTGTTCCTAGTACGAGAGGACCGGAATGGACGCACCACTGGTGCAACTGTTGTCGTGCCAACGGCATAGCAGGGAAGCGAAGTGCGGATGGGATAAACGCTGAAAGCATCTAAGCGTGAAACCCACCTCAAGAATAAGGTTCCCATTCTTTCAAAGAAGTAAGACCCCTGGAGGACTACCAGGTGATAGGTCATCGGTGGAAGTTCGGTAACGGATGGAGCTTGATGATACTAATCGGTCGAGGGCTTGATTTCAGATCGAGACTGAGACGAAAATGGTCCATAGAGATGATGGTTCTTCTTCCTCATTGTGCAGTTGTCAAGGTGCGACAGCGGGCGGGGGAAAGCGAAAGAAAAGCGAACCCGTAGCACGCATTGAACTTGATGCATCGCAGGATGCAGCCGGGAAGGGCGAGCAGCCCGGAAGGCAGAGGCGAAAGCCGTAAGGAGTGGAAGCCTCCGAAGAGGAGAAACGGTTACCTTGGGCAAGTACGATGAGCGAAAGCCGACCTCAGCCCCACAAAAATGCTACAGTTTCCGGTGACAATGGCGAAGGGGTCCCACCTGTTCCCATACCGAACACAGAAGTTAAGCCCTTCAGCGCCGATGGTACTTGGCTGGACACGGCCCGGGAGAGTAGGTCGTCGCCGGATTTTATAAGCCTCAATAGCTCAATGGCAGAGCATTCGGCTGTTAACCGAAGGGTTGTAGGTTCGAGTCCTTCTTGAGGCGCTTTAGATCCCGTTCAGAAATGAACGGGATCCTTTCTTTTTGAAAAAATATAAATGCTACACGCTTGTAACATCTGATGAAAAGTGATATACTGAAAATGCAAGGGAAGAATGAACGAATCATGAACGAACGATGAACAACCGGCAAAAAAAGAAGGGAGGGCTGCCAAATATTACGAATATGTAATAATTTCGTAATATAAATGATAAATAATAAAGATTGAATGAAACATAATCTTAACATGAAACTGTTATAGTATATGTACTTGTTGAGAAACAAGGAACATTGAAAGGAGTAGTTTCGTATGAAGAAGCTCGTATCTCTCATCCTGGTTCTTGCGATGGTCCTGGCCTGCTCCGTAGCCATGGCCGAAGCGCCCACCCGTAAGGGCAGCGCCAATGATTTTGAAGATGTTCCCGAGTTCTTTGAGCCCATTGGCATGAAGACCAAGCGCGGCGGCGACACCGTGACCGTCACCCTCGACGGCGAAGTGGACAGCCTTGAAGTGCTCTGGTATGGCGTTGGCGAAGAATTTGAAGAGCTGGAAGTTGTTGACGGCGTTGCGAAGTACAATGCTGCCGGCCATCGCTATCAGCCCGGTATGCATGGCGAAGCCATGAACCTGACCCGCGGCACCGAAACCAAGCTGGACGTGATCCTGAACACCCTGGTTCTGGGCGTGCCCTACACCGATACCCTCGGCCAGCAGATCAATGGTTCCCTCATCAATAACGGCACCTATATCGCCCGTGCTTACAACGGCGTTCTGCCCAACATCGACATCACCAACACCGAAACCCCCGATCTGCCCGTCGCCTATGAAAACGACGCGCTGTATCTGGTGCTGGAAGAATACGATGATCTGGGCAATATCGTTGATGCCAAGCCCGTCACCAGCTATGCTGTGGCCCGCGACATCATCGAAGAAGTGCTGACCCCCGATGATCAGTATCGCTACATCGACAACTATGACTGGCGCGTGACCGGCAATTTCGATGATCCTGAGACCGGTTACTTCCGCACCGGTGGCGGCCGTATGTGGTACTGGACCCTGGAAAAGGTCATCGACTACAACGGAGCCGTTGCGTTCAAAGTGATCCAGCCCTGGGCCGTGAAGGTTGATGGCGCTGCTTACAAGGTTGTTATCGGCGATGTGTCCATCTACTACGATCGCGCTGGCAAGTGGATGTATGAAGAAATCGAAGTTGCGGATGCTGATCCCTTCGGCACCGGCGAATCCGGCACCGCTGTGTACACCTACAGCAAGATGGTTGCCCGCAGCAACGAACGCTACTATCTGTCCAAGGTGTCCTGCACCTTCGAAGAAGGCGAATACACCGAAATCTACCAGAAGTTCCTGCCCAACGCTGGCAAGAGCGGCCTGTACCTGCACATCAAGTAATTCGCATTGCGAGTTCTGCCCCCTCCATCCGGAGGGGGTTTTCTTATTGCCCCAAATCGCGGCTGCCCAAAGCATGGCAATGGCGTCCGAAAATCTGCCCTATATAATAGGAAGTAATTCATCTATATATAGTGACAAAAACCAGAATGAGCCACAATATATAGTATGTTTTCCAATGAGGAAAGAGACGGGGCGGGGGCGCGACGGGGCAAGGGGCGGGGCAGGGGCTTCCGCGGCCCCTGTACCAAACACTGTCATCCTGAGCGAAGCCGAGCGCGGGCGCGAGGCGAAGTCGAAGGATCTGAAAGTCGGTATAAGAGCAGCGTTTAGATCCCTCGGCTGCGCTTCGCCTCTCGGCTCCGCTGCGCTCGGGATGACATAGCTCCGCTCGGGATGCCAGCGAAGGAGTGCGGAATGATGGGACTTTTCCTTGGCGATCCGTGAAGCGTCCTTTTTATACATACTTGAACCAGCGTTTCCCGAACAAACCGTGAAGAATCTATTTATCCCTTAACCCAAATCCGCGATGATCCCATTCATGGAGAAGAAGGAAGGAATACGGGAGGAAGGATCAATTATTACATTTATGTAACAAACTCGCCAAAATACTTCAAAAGTGTTAAAAAAGCGTGTAAACATGTTCATAAAGACCTTAAAACCGCCAAAAAAGCACAAGGAAAGGAAAAAAAACTAAAATTAACGTTGACAGGAAATAAAGCTTGTGCTATTATACTCGTACGGGACGGTCATGCTCCCGCGTTGATTGCATCCCATAAATCCTCTGAATGCGGTCAATGCTGTGACAAGCGTCCTAAAATCAAGGTCATCGATACCTTCACTTCACGGTGAAGGATCAAAATGACTAAAAAAACGGAGGAAATCAAAATGAAACAGTGGAAACTCCTTCTGCTCGCTCTGCTGTGCATGGTTCTCGTATGTACATCAGTGAGCGCGTTGGCTGTTACCGAAGAGAAAGAAGCTCAGGTAATCACCGACGGCGACATTACCAAGACCCTGAAAGTAAGCGAATGGGTCGGCAATGGCAAGTATCATAGGCTTCACAAAGTTTGGAGCGTAGTTGAAGTCAAGGATGGTGTGAAGACCGATTTGCCCGACGAAGAAGAATGGGGCGAATACGAAGAGCATGACGACGTTACTGCGGTGTCCAGCACCACGACCTGTAAGGTCATCGGCGAAACAAAGTACTATTGCGACACTTGCAATTATTACTGGTTCGAGCCGGACGCCGAAAAGGCTGCTTGCGACCAAACCAAGCTTGTCAATGTTCCTGAAGTAAAGGCTGTCTGCGGCGAACACGACGGCATGGAAGCCCATCAGGTCTGCCCCGTCTGCGGCAAGCTGTATAAGGATGGCGAAGAGACGACCGCTGCCGCTCTGGTCATCGAAGCTGCTGACAAGCATGCCTGGATCGTTGATGATTCTGAAGATTACCAGTGCCCCAAGTGCGGCGTGCCTGGTCACAAGAAAGTAGTTTGCAGCATCTGCGGCATTCTTGGCGGCACCATCGAAATCCCGGCCCTGGAGCATAATTGGGAAGAACTTGAAGCTGAGAGGGTTTATCCCACCTGCACCGAACCTGGCTTCACATTCTATGCGTGCACTCAACAATATGAAGATGGCACTGAGTGCGATGCGACCAAGGTTGAAGTAACTCCCGCTCTGGGTCATGATTTCCCCGCGCTCGCGGACATTGATGAAGGTGATTATGACGAACAGCCCGACTGCATCAACAAGAAAGATGGCAAAGTGACTGTACAATGCAACCGTGGCTGCGGCGCGGAGATCACCTACACGATTCCTTGGGCGCATACTCCCGGTGAACCCGAATTCGAGATTCCGGAATTCACTTGCTCTGGCGATACCGTCCGTATTGTAAAGTGCGCTGTTTGCGAAGAAGAGCTTTCCAAGATCACGATTGCGAAAGCCACCGGCCATAAGTGGATTCACAAGATTTGCCTTGAAGAAGGCGAAAACTACGGCAAGGAATACCTGGTTTGCTCCATCTGCGGCATTGAAAAAGCGGTGCTTGAGCAGGATGAAAAAGATCATGAACTGGAGACGGTAGAGCCCATCTACGATGAGACCTCCGAAGAAGAGCCCACCGAGGAAGAGCCCACTGAAGAAGAGCCCACCGAGGAAGAGCCCACTGAAGAAGAGCCCACCGAGGAAGAGCCCACCGAAGAAGAGCCCACCGAGGAAGAGCCCACTGAAGAAGAGCCCACCGAAGAAGAACCCACCGAAGAAGAACCCACCGAGGAAACTTCCGAAGAACCCACTGAAGAACCCACCGAAGAACCCACCGAAGAACCCACCGAAGAACCCGAACCCGTTGGTCCCACCCTCACCGTGAGCCGCACCCAGGGCCGTCTGATGGAAAGCAACAGCTACACCGTCCAGAAGCTGGCCAAGGGCGACGTCATCACCCTGCCCATCTACGGCAGCTACTCTGCGAAGCCCCTGGGCTACGTCGTGATCACCGTTGAAGACAACTCCCTGATGGCGACCTACAAGGTGCTGGATGCCAACAAGAAGGAACTCGATTACGGCGCGAAGGACTTCGTGCTCCGTCTGTACAACAACCTGGCGGATGCCCAGAGCCTGAACAACAACTACGAGACCTGGGGCGTCGGCGAGACCGTCGGCAATCCTGGTCTGGATTCCAAGTACGTCTATCTGGCCGTGGATTACATGACGCTGTGATCCGCTGAAAGATCGTCCAAACAATCAATCAATCGGGCAGGCAATGTGGAAACACATTGCCTGCCCTTTGATAACGGGAAAAACCACCCGGAAGCAAGGAGGAACCCATGCAGAGAATGGGCCCGATGGGGCGCGGCTTTATGACCGAGGAGGAAAAGGCAAACCGGCCGAAGGTCACATGGGCGCTGCTCAAACGCGTATTTTCCTATTTGAAACCCTATTGGAAGCAATTCCTGGTCATATTGGCCGCAATCGCCGTTTCCAGCCTGCTGGGGCTGTATCCCTCCGTGCTGACGGGGCGCATCGTGGACGCGCTGGCAAACCGGGAGGGCGTATCGGTGCTGGTCAAATGGATCCTGCTGTCCCTGGCGGTCACGGTCGTCAGCAGCTTGATCGGCGTGGGGCAGAATTATCTGAACAGCTGGATCGCCCAGCACATCACCTTTGATATGCGCAACAAAATGTACGCGCACCTGCAGCAGATGAGCCAGCGGTTTTTCACCTCCAATAACCAGGGCGATATCATCACCCGCATGACCAGCGATATTTCCGGCGTGCAGTCCGTCATCACCAGCACGTTCACCTCGATCCTTTCCAATTCCATCACGCTGATCGCCGCGCTCGCGGTGATGTACCGGCGCAATTGGATGCTGGCGACGCTGGGCGTGCTGGTGATCCCGCTGTTCGTGCTCCCCTCGCGCCACGCGGGCAAAACGCGCTGGACGCTCACCCGCGAATCCCAGGCGTGCAACGATGAAATCAACGGCATCCTGAACGAAACGCTGTCCGTCAGCGGGCAGCTGCTGGTGAAGCTCTTTGGCAAGGAAGCCTATGAATACGCGCGCTACCGCGAAGTGAACAAGAAAATGATCAAGCTCAACATCCGCGAGAGCATGGCGGGCCGCTGGTTTTTCATGGTCATTTCCATTTTCTCCTCGATCGGGCCCATGCTGCTCTATCTGGTGGGCGGCGTGCTGATGATGGAATACGGCCAGGACATCACCGTGGGCGATATCACCGTGATGGTGGCGCTCCTCGGGCGCATGTATGGGCCGGTCAACAGCCTGCTCAACATCCAGGTGGAATGGATCCGCTCCATGGCGCTCTTTACCCGCATTTTTGAATACTTCGATCTGCCCGTGGAGGTGCAGAACGCGCCCGACGCCGTCACGCCCGCCTCCTGCGATGGCAGCGTCGCCTTTTCGCACGTCGATTTTTCCTATGACAGCGAGCGCCAGATCCTCCACGACGTGTCCTTCACCCTGAACGCCGGGCACTCGGTCGCCATCGTCGGGCCGTCCGGCTCCGGCAAAAGCACCATGATCCACCTGATCCCCCGCCTCTACGATTGCCAGGGCGGAGAGGTGCTCTTTGGCGGCGTGGACGTAAAGAAGCTCGATCTGGGCTTTTTGCGCAGAAACGTCGGCATCGTGAGCCAGGAAACGTACCTCTTTAACGGCACCATCCGGGAAAACCTGCTCTACGCCAAGCCCGACGCCACCGAACAGGAATTGATCGAGGCCTGCAAAAAGGCGAATATTTACGATTTCGTGTTGAAGCAGGAAAAGGGCCTGGATGCCATGGTCGGCAATCGCGGCCTGAAGCTCTCCGGCGGCGAAAAACAGCGCCTGAGCATCGCCCGCGTGCTGCTCAAGGACCCGGCGCTCCTCATCTTTGACGAGGCGACCTCCGCCCTCGATTCCATCTCCGAGGCCAGGATCCAGGAGGCCATCGAACCCATCATCAAAGAACGCACCAGCATCCTTATCGCCCACCGCCTCTCCACCATCCTCGCCGCGGATGAGATCCTCGTCGTCAAGGATGGCCGCATCGTCGAACGCGGCGTCCATGCCGACCTGGTCCGCTCCGGCGGCGTCTATACCGAGCTCTACGAAACGCAGTTCAAAAAAGCGCTGGAAGTGAAATAAAAAAAGTTTCTTCACGGATTGTTAGGGAATCGTTCAATCAACCAAAAACCTTTGATGTCATCCCGACCGAAGCGGAGCGCCAGCGAAGCGGAGTGGAGGGATCTCCCTCCCTGCCGGGCGATTGACTCTGAGATCCCTCGGCTGCGCTTCGCCTCTCAGCTCCGCTTCGCTCGGGATGACATTTGAGGGCTCTCTTTCCCTAAGTTTCCGTGAAGAGCCT
>JAFXMP010000025.1 GCA_017530275.1 Clostridia bacterium
ATCATTGCCTTGGCCAGGAAGATTTCCCGCATCGTCTTCGTCATGCTTTCAAAGAGGGAGACTTTCAATCCCGATTTGATGCGCATAACTGAACAAAATTTTCAACAAACAGCCTAAATCTATTGACTTTTTATAGGAGGAACGAATTATGTTTATCAAGCAGTTATCCGTGTTTCTGGAAAACAACCCCGGCACCCTGCGGGCCATGACGGAGCTTCTTGGCAAAGGCGGCATCGATCTCCTTGCCCTGTCTATCGCCGATACGCAGAGCTTCGGCATCGTGCGCACCATCATCAACAGCAGCCAGATCGACGACGCTGTGACGCTGCTCAAGGAAAACGGCTATATTTCCAAGGTGAACCATGTGATCTGCGCCGAAGTGCCGGACCGGCCCCTGGGCCTGTCTGAATTACTGGCGGTAATCGAACAGTCCAAGCTTTCCGTGGAATACATGTATTCTTTCCTGCGGGCGACCGCGCCTGGCACGGCCCATATGATCCTGCGCCTGGACGACGGGAAAAAAGCAGAAGCGATTTTCGATGAGCATCAAATCAAAATGCTCAGTCAGGAGGACGTGGACAAGATGTAGATAATTCTGGCCAGTCCTGCTTTCTGGACCGGCACTGACCGGTTTCGTTTGACAGTAAGGGAGAAATCTAAGATGGCTACGTTTCAATCCATTGAGGAAGCCCGCGGGTATTTCGAGCGGGACCGGTTTGCCACCGAAAACGGGATCGTGCTGGAAGAATTGTCTGTAGGCTCCGCGGTTTGCAGTCTCGTGCTGACCGGCCGCCACCGCAACGCAGAGGGCGGCGTGATGGGCGGCGCGATCTTTACCCTGATCGACCTGGCATTCGCCGCAGCGGCGAGCAATGTGCATAAGCCCACCGTGGCCCAGCAGGTGAGCATGAACTTTTTGAGCGCCGCCCGCGGCGATAAATTGACGGCGAAAGCGTCCTGCCGGAAGGACGGAAAAACGAGCTGCGTTTATCAGGTGGACGTTTCCGACGACCTGGGCCGGGACGTGGCTCAAGCAGTCGTCACGGGATTCAAGCTGTAAGCCTTGTTCCGGATAAACCGGAGGCATGCGAATGATAAGAAAGGTGGGGTATCTTTATGAAAAAGCTGTTCTCCCTGTTTCTGGCGCTTCTGCTCGGAATGCCATGCATTGGCATCGCAGCGGCAGAAAGCAATCCAGCCACAGCATTTACTGCCGAGGCCAATGCGGCTTGGTATGAGAAGCTGGACTTCTCCGATGAATCCGAAAAGGAAAACGCCCTTCGCGGGCTGATCGAGGCCCCGGAAGCGCTGGTAATCTATGACGCCGATGGCAACGAGGTTTGGAACGTGGCGGATTACAGTTTCGTCAACGAATTGGAGACCGCCCCGGACACCGTAAATCCCTCCCTGTGGCGCAATACGCTGTACAACCAGTATGCGGGCCTTTTCGAAGTCTGCGACGGCATCTACCAGGTGCGCGGCTACGACATGGCCAACGCCACCTTCATCCGCACGGACAACGGCTGGGTGGTGTTTGACGTGCTCATGTGCACCCAGGACATGGAAGCCGCCAAGGCGCTGATGGAGAAGCACTTTGGCGAATTGGACATCAAGGCTGTGCTGTACAGTCATTCTCACGTGGACCATTACGGCGGCATCCTGGGCTTGATCGACCGGGAGGACGCGGCTGACGCATCCCTGCCGCTGGATCAGCAGCTTGCTTCCGGAAAAGTGGTCATCCTGGCCCCCGCGGGCTTCCTGGAGCATGCTGTCAGTGAAAATATTTACTGCAACGCCGCCATGAGCCGCCGCGCCATGTACCAATACGGCGTGCTGCTGAAGCCCGGCGAGAAGGGGACGCTGGCCATGGGCATCGGTCTTGGCCAGGCCGTAGGCAATATCGGCCTCATCGCGCCGACCTATGAGGTCGCCTCCGATGAAACTATCACCATCGACGGGCTGGAGATCCAATTCCAATTGACTCCCGGTACCGAAGCGCCCGCTGAAATGAACGCTTTCTTTCCCAAGTACCGCGGTCTGTGGCTGGCGGAAAACTGCACCGGCACCATGCACAACCTGTATACACTCCGCGGCGCGCAGGTGCGCGACGCCCTCTCCTGGGCAAAGTACATCCTGGCCGCCGAGCAGCGCTTCGGGGATGAAACCGACGTGGTGTTCCAAAGCCACAACTGGCCCCATTGGGATACCGAAAACATCAAGACATATATGGAAAATACCGCCGCGGTATACAAATATATCAACGACCAAACCCTGCATTACATCAATCTGGGCTATACCAGTGCTGAGATCAGCAACATGCTGTCGCTGCCTGATAAGCTGAACCGCGTCTGGTATACCCGCCAGTACTACGGCACGCTGTCCCACAACATCAAGGCGGTTTACCAGCGCTATATGGGCTGGTATGACGCTAATCCCGTGAACCTGAATCTGCTGTCCCCCGTGGATACAGCAAAGAAATGGGTGGAGTACCTGGGTGACGCAGATCGGGTGCTGGAGATGGCAAAAGCCGACTATGAAAAGGGCGAATACCAATGGGTGGCCCAGGTGACAAAAGAATTGGTGTTTGCCGACCCGGCTAATCAGGCAGCCCGCGACCTATGCGCCGACGCGCTGGAACAGCTGGGCTACCAAGCGGAAAGCGGTACTTGGCGCAACGCCTATTTGACCGGAGCAATGGAACTGCGCTTGGGCAACCAGGCGGTAAACGCAAAGGTGGCCAACGGCGGCACGGACGTGCGACAGTCCATGACGGGCGATATGATCCTGGACTTCATCGATATTTCCACAGACGCCATCGCCGCTCAGAATGACGACCTGACGCTGAACCTGATTTTGTCCGATACCGGCGATACCTACTTCATCAAGCGTTTAAGCGGTGTGCTGCTTGTATATCCGGGAGTGGCTAACGACAGCGCCGACTGCACGCTGACCTGCGCCAAAATACAATTAATGGGCATGATGATGGGGTACAAAGAGGTGTTTAACAGCATCCACACGGAAGGCGACGCAAGCGTGCCTATTCGGCTGGTGAAATACATGACATCTTACAACTTCAACTTCAATATCATCGAACCGTAAGAAGACGCCATAAGCCAAGGGAACAGGAAGGCATTGCTTCCCGTTCCCTTGGCTTAAACAATTTATTGGGAAGAGATGGGTAATGAACCTGCGGGATTTCTATTTCGCGTCTGTATTACTGCTTTGAAAAGCCAGCTTTTCAAACGCCGCTGACGGAAGCGGTTTCGAGAAATAATATCCCTGCACGATATCGCATCCCGCGTCCTTTAAGAGTTTTAATTGGTTCTCGGTTTCTACGCCTTCCGCGATAACGGGCACCTTGAGATACCGTGCGATGTCGATAATCAGTTCCACAAGGCGGAAATCCTTCTCATTGCGTTCGATGTTCCGAATAAAGTCAATGTCCATTTTCAGCACGTCCAGCGGCAGGGAGGAAAGCATGTTCAGCGATGAATAGCCGGAACCGAAATCATCCATTTCGATTTCGTATCCTTTGCCCCGCAATTCGCCAATCACGCGGATCAGCTGATCAGCGTTTTCGGTATAAGCGGATTCCGTGACTTCCAGCTTCAAATCGCCGCTTTTCAGCCCGTACCGTTTGATGATGCCGTCCAGCGTGGCGATCAAACCGGGATCGAATACGTCCACCCTGGACAGATTGACCGACACAGGCAGGGTGAAATGGTACTGATCACGCCACGCGGCGATTTGCCGGGCGGCTTCTTCCCATACATAATTATCCAGAATGCTGATTTGGCCGCTTTGTTCAAACAGCCGGATGAAGTTTTCAGGGGAGATCATGCCAAGCTCCGGATGCTTCCACCGGACCAGCGCTTCCGCGCTGGAGAGCTTGGGCGGCACGGACTGGATTTCATATTTGGGTTGGTAATACACCTCCAGCTCATGCCGCTCCAGGGCGTGGTCCAGGTCGTTCAGCAGCCGCTGATCCCGTTCTTCCTGCTGCTCCATGGCGGTATCATAGACCATGGCCTGGGACTGGAAGCTGCCCCGCAGCTTATGGCTGGCAGTCCGGGCCTTGTCAAACTGCAGCTCCGGCTCCATTCCTTCGCTCCAGGGCTTGACGCCCATGCGAAGATGGATGCTGACCTTATCAAAGCGGCTATCCATATGAGCCTGCAAGCGATCCAGCAGCGCCTGCCAGTTCTCCCCCTCCCGGCAGTAGATATGAAAGCGGTCGGCGTGGGAACGGCCCGCGATCCCGCCGGTTTCATTTGTGAAATCCTGGATCGCTTTTCCCAGCTCCTTCAAAATCTGGTCGCCGCACTCGCGCCCGTGAAGGGCGTTGATGGAGTGGAACCGGTCGATGTTCACGACCACCGCGTCCATATGCTTCTCCGGGGCCTCCCGGCGAAGGCGGTTGGCGTACACCAGGAAAAAGTTCCAGTTATACAGATTGGTGAGCGGGTCGCGTTCCGCCTCGGAAATGATCTGCTGCCCTTCTTCCGCTTTCGCTTTGTTTTTTACGTTTTTCAGCACGAGCAGCAAAATGATCACGGCAATGACGGCGGCGGCCGCCACAAGATACGCCCAATTGGCCCGGAGGAAGTTTCCCAGCGTGACCTTTTCATCCAGAAAACCGTATTTTGTCAGCGTGGAATTTGCCATGGCATCCGACGACAGCCGGGTGACTTTATTGAGGATCGAATAGAGGGCGTCATCCTCCCAGTTCATGCCAAACGATACGTCCATGACCCCTTCGGTTGCCAGGGCGGAGAGCTTATATTTGGTAATCTGTTCGTTGACGCGGCTGAGACGGTAGTTGCTGACCAGCATGCAGTCCGCCTTTCCGGAAGCGATGTCCCGGAAAGCAGATTCGCTGTCGTTATAATAGACGATGTTCCATTTGGGGAAATAATCCTTGACAAAGGTTTCATAGCTGGGGTGCCCGGTGGCAAGCGCCACAGCCATCGCCCGGTCACGCTCGATTCCCTGATGATCCGCGGTTCGCACAACTGCGTACATCTCTGAGGTGATGATCGGGTCCGTGCTGATGACGCCCAGCTGTTCGCCGTCGTAGGTGCTGATGCTCAGGGGAAAGACGCAGTCGATTTCATGGCTTGCAAGCGCCTGGAGGGCGGCTTCCATGGTGGGAAACGCCCGCGTTTCAAAACGCAGAACCGCGTTTCTCTGGCTGTTTTCCGCAAAACTCAGAAAGTCCGAAAGAGCGCCTGTGAGCTGGCCCGATTCATCGTCCAAATCGCAGAAAGGAAGGAAGTTGTCCCGGTACCCCACGCGGATCACTCCCCGCTGTTCGAGCCATTCGTTTTCTTCGGACGTGAGGAAGCTGTTCACGGTGCTCGCCTTGTTAAACCGCTCTGTCAGCTGCTGGTTGTAATCCCGGTTATCCTCAAACAGGCGGTTCATGGCTACGTCCAATTCCTGCTTAAGATCGGGACGGTTTTTATTGATCCCAAAGAAGGATTCCGCGAAACCAACCTTGCAGACGGGAACCACGTCGGCGGAATTGCCATAGGTGTCCAGCGTGACCAGCGCGTCAAATTCCCCATTGGCGAGCATTTCCAGCAAAACGGGCGTCTTTTCGGTGGATTCGACGATCTCCGGCGTCACGTTATGGCTTTTCGCCCACGCGATAAACAGCTTTTCCTGAATACTGTTCTTGTTGACGCCCACTTTTTTTCCGTTCAGGGTCGAAAAATCATCCGCACTGATCGACTTGTTTCCCGGCGCGATAAAGACATGATAGCCTTCCGATCCCATGGCTTCGGCGGAATAGAGGATTTTCTCCGCCCGTTCATCGGTATACGAAACGTCGCTGAGCAGATCGAGCTCTCCGGCGATCAGCTTTTCCAGCAGCTGCGACCAGCTGCCTTCCACATATTCATACGTCCATCCCGTGTAGATCGAAAGGCGGCGCTGATACTCATATCCGTATCCTGATTTCCTGCCGAACTCATCGGTATGGTGGAAAGCCGATTCATACCAGCCAACGCGCACGACTTTTCTGGATTCCTCCGCCCAGGCCGTACCCGGCAGCATGAAAGCCAAGGCTAAGGCAAAGCACAGCAGAAAAGCTGACAGCCGTTTCAAGCTATGGATCTTTCCAGGATAACGAGGATTCATTTCCCCACCCTCCGTTTCGTACCTCTGGATTTTCAAAATCAATTCAGATCGTAAAAACCACATATTTTCTGCGAATCATCTTTTACTCTGTCCGCTGCGATCTTCGCACGGTCAAACCGTTCTTCAATATCCGCCTCCTGCCGCGCATCGGTAAACACGCCGAATCTAAGACGAACCTTGTCAGCCGTCTCTTTATCGTCAAATACGTCGGACAGGAATTCGGCGATCAGCTGTTCATAGTCGTCCTGATGCGGGCAGTACAGCAGGAAAGTATCTCCGCCTTGCCTGCATCCGATCCCGTCGGTTTCACGCGCCAATTTTTTGATGCCGCTGCCTATACTGCGCAGCACGTGATCGCCAAATTGCCGTCCAAATTGTTTGTTGACGTGATGGAACCGGCTCACGTCGCAGACAACCGCATCCATAGCCGTACCCTTGTATAAATGGTCAAGACGGCTGACGTACCGGAAGAAGTAGTCTTTGTTCAGCAGTCCCGTCAGTTTATCCCGTTCCGTGTATCGGATCAGCTCGCGGTCCTCCGCCAATTCGATGCATTTGGCGATGCGGGCTTTCACGATTTCAATATCCGGATAAGGCTTCGGAATGAAATCCATGGCGCCGATCTTCAGGCAATCCAGTTCCGACTCCTGGTCCACGGTCAGCACGACAACCGGGATCGACATCAGGTCTTCATCGACCAGCATCTCCGCCAATACATCACGCCCGCTCTTTTTTGGCATCAGCAGGTCGAGAATCACAAGATCGATTTCTTCTTTCTGGCTGCGCAGCAATTCCAGCGCTTCCATGCCGTCTGCAGCATACAAAATCTCATAGTCATCCTGAAGGAGAACGCCCAACATTTCACGGTTGGCCTCTATGTCGTCGACGATCAGGATACGTTTCCGGGTATGAATCACGGGAATGTATTCAGACTGCGGATTGCTGTCGGGCTGATCGTTCTTTGATAAACCGAGCGTTTTCAGCAGCTGCTTCCGCTCATACATGGCTTTGTCGGCCTCTTCAAAAACGCTGAGGAGAGAAGCGTGCCGGTCTTTCTTGTATTCGGCCATGCCAGCGGAAACGGTTTCTCCCATCCTGACCTGCGACAGATCTTTCGGAATCGCGTTGACCTGCGACATCAGTTCTTTCCGCTGATAAAAGTCTACACCGGACAGAAAAACTACAAACTCATCGCCGCCGACCCGGAACACGGGGCTGTGGCTGAAGATGCTGCAGATTTTCGCGCATGCGTTCTGAATGCAGGCGTCCCCTTCTTTATGCCCGTACAGATCGTTGACTGACTTCAGATTGTTGACATCGCAGACCACGACTGCAAAAGGTTCCTGCTCTCCCTTCTGAATCGCTGCGTTGATCTTATCTCCATACTGTTCATAAGCTCCTTTGTTCCGGACGTGGGTGAGCGCGTCGACAAAGACCTGCTTGTTGAGCGTTTCAACCTTTTGACGGTTCTCCTTCATCTCTTTTCGCACGGAAATCATGTGGTACTGTACGAGGATGATGACGATCAAAGCAAGAACAGCCAACAGTACAGCGCCCGTAGTCAGCGGGTTATGACGGATAAACCCGCCAATGGTTATCGATGCGTCATTGGATGAATAATAGCTGAGCGCTGCGTAGGTGGCCGTATCGCTCACCAGATTGGCCGTCCTCGTGAGGATCGAATACAGCGCATTGTCGCCGCGGTTCACGGCAAAGAAATAATCCGTCTTCTTTCCGGTGGCCAGCGATACCAAGCCATATTGCTCGCATACTTGGGCCAGACTGTTGTACTGGTAATAGCTGATCAGAACACAGTCCGCTTTTCCATCATCCACCGCTTTGATGCATGCCGTCATATCCGGGTAATATTTGCTCTGCCATCCGAAGAAATGATCCTGCATGACCGCGGAGCAGTTTGGATCATTGTCTATGACTGCGGCCGTGATATTCTCTTTTGTCTGAAAAATATCACGATCCGTTTTGCGCACGATGGCGTAGATGTCCGTGGACATGACTGCCGGCGTCATGACAAAGCCATGGGCTTCACCGTCCGCCGTGCTGAGAAGAGAGGGGAACATACAGTCCACCTCTTTGTTTTTCAGCGCATCCATCGCGGCGGCGGTTGTGGGATAGGCAATCGCCTCATAGGTGATCTGCGCGTTGCTGAAGCAGACGGCCGCATCTTCCAGATAATCCTTCAGCGCGCCCGTCAGTTCTCCCGTTTGTTTATCCGCGGCGCAGAATGCCAGGAAATTGTCCATATAGCCTACGCGAATAACGTTTTTGCGGCCATCAAGCCAGTTTCTCTCTTCTGCGCTGAGAAAAAGGTTCGAGCCTGCGGTGAGGATATATTTTTGAGACAACTGCTGGGTAAAGTATCGGTTTTCAGACTGGATCCTGTACATTGCGGAGTTCAATTCGTCCAGCAGATCCGTTCGATCCTTGCTGACCGCGAAAAAGAACTCCGATGAGCCGACTTTGAACAGGGGGATCGTGCTTTCCTGACCGCCGTAAGCGTCCAGCGAGAGATAGGCGTCCAATTCGCCCATCAGCACCATCTGCATCGCCTCGCTGTCCGAGCCGGTCAATTCGATCAGCTCCGCATGAACGCCATATTGCTCCGCCCATTCATGATAGAAGCCGATCTGAATGCTGCCTTTATTTGCGCCAATCTTCTTTCCATTCAGCGTGCGGGGGTCATCCTGCCGGATCTCTTCATTGTCGGGGGCGACAAAGATGTAGTACTCCTCCGCGCCCATGCCCAAACCGGAAAACAGCATGCGTTCTGCGCGCTCAGGGGTGTAGGAAACGTCGCTCATCAGGTCGATTTCCCCATACATCAGCATTTGGAACAGCTCCGGCCAGCTTCCTTCCACGTATTCATATGTCCAGCCGGTATAACCAGCGATTTTCTGCTGGTATTCATAGGCGTAGCCTGATCTCCGCCCCGCGGCGTCGATCATATTGAACGGCGACTCAAACCAGCCAACGCGCACGGTTTTATCGGTTGATTGCGCGTAAGCCTCATCAGGCGGTAAAACGGAGAACGCAAGAACAGCGCATAGAAGGAAAGTAAGCATATTTCCTGTTATTTGGGCTATTCTCATCTTTTGGAACCCCCCAAATATCTATCGTCAGGCTTTTCAGCTCTTTTCATCATTTTCATGAAAGCGAAACGCCGGAACACGTCTTTTTTTCCTCCCGTTAAACATCCACTTCAGCGACAGCGTAAGCCGGAGAAAAAGAGCTGTTTTCGTTCATCTTATGATATCCCCGGATAAGGCGGTTCACTGCGATCTGCACCCCTTCCGTGTTTGTGACAAGCAATATGATCAGGAACTGCTGACGGCTGTACCGCGTGATCACATCCACATTTCTGATCGTCTGCTGAATAGCCTGCTCCATGTAATACAATACATGGATTTTTCCAGTTCTTCCGGGCGATATTCTTCTTCGGCTGCTTCAAGCGTGATCATGATCAATTAATAGGGATGCGAGAAGCGGCATTTGATATTTTCAATGAATTATACTCGGTAATGTCATCCAACATCGTCGGGCAGACGACGACGCTTACAGCTTTTTGCAGGTGAGATCGTCGTACATCAGACAGCCGTCGCCGAATGACAGATTGAGGAACCCGCGCTTCCTGCCAAACTCGTTCTCCCCCAAGGAATAGAGCTTGAAGGTCGTTTCATCTCCGTCGATGATCGCATTTGCGCAGAGCTCGCCGTCCTTCATAAATATCTCGTCAATGATGAAATCGTCATCCTCGATATGCTTATGCTCGTACTTGCCGCAATAGCTTTCCCACTTGGACTTATCGGGATTCTTTATGGCGATATCCTCAATGGACAAAACCGGTTCCGGCTCCTTGTCCCTTGCGATGGCCTCCAGTCCCTTTTCAAAGCCAACGAAAGCTCTTGCATCGGTATAATCACGGCAGTTGAGCATGATCAGCACCCTGTCCGCATCGGCGAAACGCTCAAACCACGTGCTGAGGCCGGGCATGCCGCCGCTGTGGCAGACGACGAGACCGAGTTTCTCATCACGGTTGACGCCCCAGCCAAAGCCGTACATGTCCCCGTCCTCATCGACGTATACCTCGCCGTTATTCAGTCGGCAGGGCGTGTACATTTCCTTCTGTTCCTCCAGGGTGAGCACCTTTTCCTCCCGAAGCGCGCGATCCCAGGCGAGCATATCGAAGATGGTGGTATAAAGGTAATCGCAGCCGTTCAGCCCGTCCGAGCCGACCACATAGCCCCTGGTCTGTTCCGATACGTCCGACGGTACGTATTTGCCGTCTTCCAGAACCATATTGCGTGCAAAACGATCGGAAGGCCTCCCGTCCCTGCGGGTGTGGTATATGGCCGAATCCTTCATACCCGCCGGTTCGAACACGTTCTTTTTAAGGAAGTCCTCAAACTTGACGCCGGATACCTTTTCCACCGTATTGGCGAGCAGCGTGTATCCGATATCGGAATAACAGTACTTTTCGCCCGGAGCGCCGATCGGATCCTCGCCGCTTTTGCAGATGAAGCTTAAAACCTCGCTGCATGGAGGGATCCTTTTTTCATTTTCCAGAATCGGGGCGACCCAATCTGCCACCTCATAATCCGGAATGCCGCTGGTATGGGTCAGAAGATGGCGGATCGTAACGCCTTTGTACGGGAATTCAGGAAAGATTTTCGTCAGCTCATCGTCAAGGTTCAGTTTTCCTTCCCTTACAAGAAGCATGATCGCAGTGGCCGTAAACATCTTGGTGATCGAGGCCATCTCGAAAATGCTGTCTTCCTGCATGGGGAGTTTATTCTCCGCGTCACGGAAGCCGTAAGCGCCTTTTGACACGATCTTGCCATTCTCGGCATAAAGCCACGTTCCGTTGAAGCCTCCCCTTTCGTGCGCCTCGCTGACAATCTTTTCTATTGACGCTTTTTTATCCAACCTTGCTTTACCTCCACAAGCATATCGTTTCCGCGGAAAACTCATTGCATGAGTTCATCATACAGCTTCAAGTATTTGTCCGCACTGCTGACCCAGGAAACGTCCTTGCGCATATTGCGCTTCACCATCTCGTCCCAGGCGCCGCGGCCGGTGAAATACAAGGTCTTCGCGTCGTTCACCGCGCCGAGCAGGAGATCGGCGTTATACCGGTCGAAGGTAAAGCCGTTGCCCTCTCCCCGTTCGCCGCAGAAGGGCAGCACGGTATCCTTGAGGCCCCCGGTTTCCCGGACGATCGGCACGGTGCCATAGCGCATGGCGATCAACTAGGTCAAGCCGCAGGGCTCGAAAAGGCTGGGAACCAGGAAGGCGTCGGCGCCGGCATAGATCAGGTGGGCAAGCTTCTCATTATAAGAGATATAGGCGCAGACGCTTCCCTTGTTTTCTTCCTCATAATACCGGAAGGCATTCTCATACCGCGCGTCGCCAGTGCCGAGCACTACAAACTGAGTGTTGCCGTCGATCATTTGCGGGAAGACTGCGTTCACAAGATCCAGGCCCTTCTGGTCCGTCAGGCGGGAAACGAGGCCGAGGACCATTTTGTTCTCATCCTGATCCAGTCCCAATTTTTCCTGCAGGGCCTTTTTGTTGATCTTCTTGTTCTCGATCGCGTTTTCCACGTCATACTGCGCGGCCAGCAGCTGATCCGCTGCCGGGTCCCACTGGTCTACGTCGATGCCGTTCACGATACCGCTCAGCCGCGGGCTGTGATACCTTAGGTGCGCATCCAGTCCTTCGCCGTAGGCGGCGGTTTGGATCTCCTGGGCATAAGTCTCGCTGACGGTGGTGATTCGGTCCGCGAAGGCGATGCCGCCCTTGAACATATTGGCCTCTCCCTCGTTCCACTTGAGCACCGGATAGTCAAACAGGTCGTCCCGCAGGCCGGTCCAGTATTTCATATGCGGAATGCTGCAAATGCCCTGGAAACGGAGGTTGTGGATCGTCAGAACCGTCTTTGCCGCGCCCACAGGCGTATCCCAGAACTTGGTCCGCTTGTACAGCGGTACAAGGGCGGCCTGCCAGTCATGGCAGTGGATGATGTCAGGCGCCCAGCTCATGAAGTTCATGATCGCCAGGGAGGCCTTGGAGAAGTAGCAGTACTTGGGAATGTCCTCCCACAGGCCCGTATAAGGATTGCCCCAGTCAAAGAACTCCCGGTTCTCCACAAAGTCGTAGATGACGCCATCCATTTCCAGCTCCATGATGCCCACGAAGAAGGTGCGGCCTTCCAGTGTCAAGTCCATCATGAAGGAACCCTTGTGTTCCATTTTTTCCTTGTATTTCTGCGGAATGCAGGCGTACAGCGGGAGAATGACCCGAACTTCGCAGTCTTCGCCCGCCAGGGCACGGGGCAGCGCATACATCACGTCTCCTAAACCGCCTGTTTTCACAAACGGATAGCATTCTGAACCGACGAATGCGATTTTGCGTTTCATCGTCATAAATTTGTACCTCCGTTTCAAAGGTTTGTCAGTTTTCTTGTGTTTATAGTACCACATTCGACCGATTTTGACAAGCGCTTTCTTCTATTGCGGCACTGCTCCTTAAAGAATCAGATCGTCCACCACATCGTCCAGCACAGCGATCACCACGGGCTTTCCTTTATCGGCCAGGTCCTGGCAAGGAAGATCATCGGAGGAAAGGGGCGTCATCAGCCCGCCATGCTGCTTCACAGTAAAGGAACGGACGTTAGAGATCCGTGCAGCGGCGGCCACATAGGAGCCGGTGGAGCCGGATTTGTTGAAATAGACGCATTTTACGCCCTTGCCAGCGCGGCCCTGGGTATCAAACATGGCGCTCATCAGCCGTTTTCCGTAGCCTCGCTCCGTGAACAGCAGAATCTGATCGGAAACGGCGATGGGACAGGCTAAAATCACCTGATCCCCCTCGTCCACTTTCATGCCCTTCACGCCCGCGCTGACCCTGCCCATTTCCGGCACGTCGTCCAGGGCAAAGCGGATGCACATGCCCTTCCGGGTCATCATGAGCAGGTCTGCCCCTTCCTCGGCAGGGGCAACTGACAGCAGAGCGTCGCCATCCTTGAGGTTGATAGCGGCGAACTTGGAACGCTTCACGTCGTAATCCGCTGCGCTGGTTCGCTTCACCTGGCCCTGTCGGGTAAAGAAAATAAGATCACCCATAGCGTTCAGGCTGCCGGGGGTGATGAGCAGCAGGGACACGCATTCCTCCCCGTTTTCCAGGCCCGCCAGCACGCTGGTCAGATTGCCGCCGCGCTCCCGGGGTTTTTGCGTTTCCGGCAGCGCACCGATGCTGAGCGGATAGCAGTTGCCCAGATTGGTAAAGAAGAACAGCATATGGTCTGTTTGCGTTTGGAACAGGTAACGCAGCATGTCGCTTTCCTTTTCCGGCATATCCAGCTTTTCATAAGCTCGGGGAGCCATGCGGCGCAGTTGTCCGCCTCGGGTGAGGAAAACGACGGCTTCCTCCGGCAAGGGGCCTTCCTCCACTTCGGGCAGGGCTTCTTCCGGTTCTTCCTTTATGATTTGGGTGCGGCGGTCATCGCCGAACTGGGCGGCGATTTCACGCAGTTCCTTCTTGATCAGGTTCAGCAGTTTCTTTTCGCTCTTCAAAATTCCTTCCAGGGTATCAATCAGCTTCAGGATATCGGCGTATTCCTTCCGAAGCGCTTCGATCTCAAGCCCGGTCAACCGCTGCAAGCGCAGGTCCAGAATAGCCTGGGCCTGCACATCCGTAAAGCCGAAGCGGTCCATCAGCCGCTGCTTGGCTTCCTTGCCGTTCCGGCTGACGCGGATCAGGGCGATCACCTCGTCCAGATTATCCACGGCGACGATCAGGCCCTCCAAAATGTGCGCCCGCGCTTTTGCCTGCTCCAGTTCATACTGCGTGCGGCGGGTGACCACTTCCTTCTGATGGCGGATGAAATGGCCGATCACCGTTTTCAGCCCCATCAGCACCGGCTTGCCCGCTGCCACAGCCACCATATTCACCCCGAAGGTCACCTGCAAATCGCTGTACTTGTACAGCGCGGCCAGCACCTTCTGGGGATTGGCCTCTTTTTTCAGTTCGATCACCGCACGCATGCCGGTGCGGTCGCTTTCGTCCCGGATATCGTGGATCAGGCCGAGCTGGGCCTTTTTTTCTTCCGAAAGCTTCAAAATCTTTTCCAGCATAGCGGCTTTTGCCACGCCGTAAGGGATTTCGTGGATCACGATCAGGGTGCGGCCCGAAGGGCCTGGTTCCATTGTCACCTTGGCGCGGACAGTCAGTTTCCCCCGCCCCGTCTCGTAGGCGGCGCGAAGCTCCGGCGTGTCCAGCAATATACCGCCGGTGGGGAAATCGGGTCCAGGAATCGCCTTCATTAGTTCGTCCAGGGAAATATTTTCATCGTCGATCTGCATGCAGACCGCTTCCGTCACTTCCCTGAGGTTGTGGGGCGGGATATTGGTGGCCAGACCCACGGCGATGCCGGACGCGCCGTTTACCAGCAGATTGGGGAATCGGGCGGGCAGCAGGTCCGGTTCCTTCAAGGTGTCGTCAAAATTCAGGCGGAAGGGCACGGTGTCCTTTTCGATGTCCCTAAGCATTTGCAGGGCCAGGGGGGCCATACGCGCTTCGGTGTACCGCATGGCGGCGGCGCTGTCGCCGTCGATGGAGCCGAAATTGCCGTGGCCGTCCACCATCACGCCCCGGAGTGAATAGGGCTGCGCCATACGAGTCAGAGCGTCGTACACGCTGGTATCCCCGTGGGGATGGTATTTGCCCAAGCAATCGCCCACGATGCGGGCGCATTTGCGGTGGGGCTTGTCCGGGGTCAGGCCCAGTTCGTGCATGGTGAACAGGATGCGGCGCTGCACAGGCTTTAAGCCGTCCTCCACGCGGGGGATGGCCCGTTCCAGGATGACGTATTCGGCGTAGGGCATCATGCTTTGGTGCAGCACGTCTTCCAGGGGCGTTTGTATAATGTCCGGGGTCAATACCGGTTCAGAGGGCTTTTTCGGCATATTTTTTCCTCCGCGTCGATTCCAGAATCAAAAAAACTGGCTTATGATTTTTTAAGCGGCGCGCCGCAGTAGCGGCATGCATCGCCCGTTTGTGCAATCACATTCCGAGCCCCGCAGCCGGAGCAATAAACCACGTCGGGAATTGCTTCGCCCTGCTGGCCCGAAAAAACCATACATTTGCGGCTGTGATCGATATATCCGTTAAAATAGCGCCGCGTACACATTTTCTTCAGTTGCGTCATAGCCGCATCTTCTGAAACGCCTAACGCGGCGGCCAAATCGGGAATGGATTTATCCGGCTCCCGAGCAAAAACGGCGCAGTAGCGCCGGAAATCCGAAAGAAGCGCATGGCGGCGGCGGATGGAGAGCAGCGCCCATCCATTCAGCGCGGCAAGGACAACGCAGACAAAGGGCATGTAATAATCCGCGGAATTCTCATGACTGGTTTCTCCGAACAGCATTCCAAAGCCTGCAATGGCGAGGATGACCCAAAAAACGAACCCAACCCAGGCTATCACTCTGCCCAGGCGGTCTATCCAGGTATCCAGGAGCACCCGAAAGGTGTTTTGCTGCTCCCTTTTTACGGCCATGTGTTTTCCCTCCTTTATTGCGCGGCGTTCTTGATCTTTTCGTCAAAATAGTCGGCCTTGTTGAATTCCGCATGCTCGATGATATATTCCCTTCGGGGTTCTACCTTTTCGCCCATGAGCACGGTGATCAGTGAATCGGCCTCGGCGGCGTCCTCGATGGTAACCTGCATGAGCTTTCGATGAGCGGGGTCCATGGTGGTTTCCCACAGCTGCTCCGGGTTCATCTCCCCCAGGCCCTTGTAGCGCTGAAGGGTATATCCCTTGATGCCTGCCGTAGCCTTTTTCAGCTCCCGGTCGTCGTAGGCATAGTGGATATCGTTGTTTTTCTTCACCGCGTACAGGGGCGGCATGCCAATGTATACATGACCGTCCGCCACCAGGTCCCGCATGTAGCGGAAAAAGAAGGTGAGCAGGATAGAGCGGATATGGGCCCCGTCCTGGTCGGCGTCGGCTAAAATAATAACTTTGTGGTATTTCAGGGAGGATAAATCAAAATCCTCTGCAATGCCGGTGCCCAGGGCAGTGATGATCGAACGAAATTCTTCATTAGCCAGCACCTGGTCAAGCCTTTTCTTTTCAGCGTTCAGGGGCTTGCCGCGAAGAGGCAGGATGGCCTGAAAACGCCGGTCGCGGCCCTGCTTGGCGCTGCCGCCTGCGGAATCGCCCTCCACGATGAACAATTCGTTTTCCACCGCTTTCCTGCCCGTGCAGGCGGATAATTTGCCCACCAGCGGCGCGGCCTCCAGTTCGTTTTTCGCTCTTGCCAGATTCCGGGCCTTACGCGTAGCTTCCCGCACACGGGCGCTTTTCACGGCTTTTTCGATGATCTTCTGGGCCATGTCCTGATTTTTCAGGTTTTCCAGAAATTCGTACAGCTTTTCAGTCACGATGGCTTCCACGGCGGGACGCACTTCAGTATTGCCCAACCGTCCCTTGGTTTGCCCTTCAAATTGGGGATTTTTCACCATGGTGGTCAGCACTACCGTGATGCCCTCCCTGAAATCTTCGCCAGCCAGGTTATTGTCCTTTTCCTTGAGCACACCGATCTTCCGGGCGTAATCATTCAGCGCTTTGGTAAGCGCCGCCCGGAAACCAGTTTCATGGGTGCCGCCCTCGCCTGTGGGGATATTATTCACATAGGAAAACACCGATTCAGTATAGCCGTCCGTATACTGGATTGCAGCTGCGCAGATCACATCATCCCGTTTTCCCTCAAAATAGATCGGCTCCTCCTGCAAAGGCGTTTTATCCCGGTTCAGGAATTTCACATAGTCCACGATGCCGCCGGCAAAGCAGTATTCCGCCTGCGCCTTTCCCTCTTCCTTCGTGCGCTCGTCCAGGAAGGTGATTTTCAGGCCTTTGTTCAGATAAGCCAATTCCCGCAGACGCCGTCTAACAGTATCGCCGTTAAACACCGTTTCCTCAAAAATGGTATCGTCCGGCAGAAAGCGGATTAGGCTGCCCCGCTTGCGGGTGTTGCCCACCTTTTCCAAGGCGGACATGGGATGCCCGGCCATGATTTTTTTCTGCTGGGGGTCCCAATAGCTTTCATACCGCTGGGTATAATGGCTCCAGTCCCGGAAAATATCCACCGTCAGCCATTTGCTCAGGGCGTTGACCACCGACGCGCCTACCCCATGCAGACCGCCGGAATAAGCGTAATTGTCGTTGCCGAATTTGCCGCCCGCGTGGAGCTTGGTAAATATCACCTGTACGCCGGGCACGCCTAATTCGGGATGATTGTCTACCGGCATGCCGCGGCCATTGTCCCACACGGAAGCAGAGCCGTCCTTATGCAGCGTCACTTCCACCTCGGTGGCATAGCCGCCCATAGCCTCGTCGATAGCGTTATCCACGATTTCCCACAATAAATGATGCAGGCCCCGGCTGCCGGTAGAGCCGATATACATACCGGGCCGCATGCGCACAGCGTCCAGCTCCTCCAGCACCTTGATGCTGCCCGCGTCGTAATTCTGCGCCATAAAGCACCTCGTTCCGTTTCATTGCCAACGGCAGGCCGACTAATCGGCAAAACCGTTTTGGTAATTGTAACACATCTTTCAGAAATTTGCAAAAACAGCTTCGTTATTCATGCCAAAGAGCGTCCTTTTTCTTTTAATTACAGGAAGGAAAACAGGGCGGCGCGTCGTATTATTGAAAGATGCGTCTTTTTGCAATACGAGCAACAGGAGGAGACGAAAAATGCTGACGGAGGAAACGCTGCGGGATATAGCAGGCGAGGAAATCTATACCCAGGGCCGCGCCATCTTCCATCGGGCGCTGGTGCGGGAAGTACGCCGCGCAAAAGATGAAATCATCTATCTGGTTTCGGGGGAAGAAAAGCATTCTGTCACGCTTTCCTTTGGCACGATCCGGTGCGACTGCGGGCAAAATCCCTGCGCTCACGGCGTCGCCGCCGCCCTGACCGCGCTGGAAACCGGCGCGATTCAGGAAATGGAGCGCAGGCGCGCTCAGTTGGCTGTGCCCGCTCTGTTCGAGGCGGTTTATTCCATGCTGCCGGAAACGGACGGCATCCGCCTTTCCCCCGTCGTTTTTTTGACCAGGGATGGCTTGCGCATTGGTCTGCGGATCGGTGAGGAGCGTATGTACGTGGTGCGCCATATCCCCCATTTTCTGCAATGCCGTGAAAGCGGAGAGACAATGCCTTTCGGCAAAGGATTTGAATACCGACCCCAGTGGATGCGGTTTGATGAAAAACAGAATCATTTATTGGATATTCTGGCCGAATACTGTGAAAACGGCGAGCGGCAGACGCTGAACGGAACGGAAGCGCGGATCATGCTGCTTCCGCCCCGGGCTGCGGCGCGGGTGCTTGACGCCTTGCGGGATATGCCCTTTACCCTGCGGATCAACGAAAAGCAATATACGCTGCCCGGTATCTGCAGCCGTATGCTTCCGCTGAATTTTCATTTGAGCGGTTCGCCCCAAAAACTGGCTTTGACCGCGGAACTTCCCTCCACGTTCTTCCCTTTGACGAAAGATTTCCGTTTCGTGCTGGCCGATGGAGAATGCCTTTTGATCCCGCCGGAGCAGCGCGGTCTGCTCGCAGCTTTGCACCGGTATTCCGACGGCCGGGAAACGCAGTTCCTTTTTGCGCCTCAGGATACGCAGCGCGTCATGAGCGAACTGCTGCCTTTTTTGCTGCGTGTGGCGACGGTCACCATCGATCCTTCCCTGGAAAGCCATTTTCTGCATCTGCCGCTGGTGGCTCGGGTGTACCTGGACAAAGACGGAGCAAACGTAACAGCCCAGGTTTCTTTTTCCTACGGCGAGGTATCCATAGACCCCTTTTCTTCCGAATCCGTACCGGGCGACGCCCTGCTGCTGCGGGATTCGGCCGGGGAAAGGGCCGTGCTGGACGAACTGGCCCAGGATGGTTTCCACGTATATAAAGGTCATGTGTATCTGAGCGGCAGCGAACGGATCTATGATTTTGTCACGGAAGGCGCTGCCCGGCTGGCAGCATGCGCCGAGGTTTTCTTCAGCAAGGATTTCAAGCGCATGACGCCCCGCAAGCCCATGCTGCGCGGCGCGGTACAGATGCGCAACGGCCGCTTGCAGCTTAAGCTGTTGGACATGGACACGCCGGTGGAGGAATTATATCCTCTTTTAGATGCCCTGCGGAAAAACCGGCGGTATTTCCGCTTCAAACAGGGCACCTACCTTGACCTGAGCGATATGTCGGAATGGCAGCCGCTTGCCCAAGTCATTGCTGAAAACCAGGAAACCACGGGCAGGGAGGATCTGAGCGCCTGCTGGGCGGCTTATCTTTCCGCCCTGATCCAGGATCATCACCTGAATGTGACCCTGGATGAAGAAACAGCCCAGGCGGCCAGCCTGCGCTATACGCCGCCGGACGCTCCTGTTTCCTGCCTGCGCCCTTATCAAGTCCGGGGCTATGCATGGCTCATGTCCCTGCATGCATTGGGTATGGGCGGCATTTTGGCGGATGATATGGGTCTTGGCAAAACGGTGCAAATGCTGAGCGCTCTGCTCGCCGCGGTGCAGCACGCGAAGGAGCGCAAACCTTCCCTGATCGTAGCCCCAACCTCGCTCACCTATAATTGGCTCAGCGAATCCAACCGTTTCACACCACAGCTGTCCGTTCTGCTGCTCTCCGGCAGTCAGACGGCACGGGCGGAGCAGATCGAAATGCTGGCCGAAGAAAACGCGCCGGATCTTGTGATTACCAGCTATCCGCTCATCCGGCGGGACATCGCTCTGATGCGGGACATTCCTTTCCGTTTCGCCGTATTGGATGAAGCGCAGCAGATCAAAAACGTGCAAAGCGTGGGGGCGCACGCTGTAAAGCAATTAACTGCGGAAACCCGCATCGCCCTCACCGGCACGCCCATGGAAAACCATGCCGGGGAACTGTGGAGCATTTTTGATTTCGTTCTGCCCGGCTATTTGCCCCGGTATACGGATTTTCTGCGCCGCTGGGGCGAAGGCCAGAATGCCGGCGACCTGCGCCGCCGCATCCGACCGTTTCTGATGCGCAGGGTGAAGGCCGACGTGCTGGGCGAGCTGCCCGAAAAGATGGAAACCGTGCTCATGGCGGAGCTTCCCCCGGAACAGCGGCGGGTGTACGACGCGGCGCTGCTGCAAAAGCGGGAGAGGGTGGATCAAATTCTCAAAGATCGAGGCCTCAGCCGCGGCCGGATCGAAGTGCTTTCCGCGATTACGGAACTAAGGCAGATCTGCTGTCATCCCGCCTTGTGCCTTCAGGATTACAACGGTGTTTCGGGCAAACTGGAACTGCTGATGGATGTGCTGCCCGGAGCGTTGGCTTCCGGAAGACGCGCGCTGGTTTTCTCCCAGTTCACTTCCATGCTGCACATCATCGAAAAGCGGCTCAACCAAGAAAACATCCCCTACCTGTATTTGGACGGGGAAACGCCAGCCGCCAAACGTTTGGAGCTGACGGAACGCTTTAATCAAGGCGAAACGGGCGTTTTCCTGATTTCCCTGAAAGCGGGAGGCACGGGGCTGAACCTGACGGGAGCCGATCTGGTGATCCACTATGATCCCTGGTGGAACCCCACCGCGGAAGAACAAGCCACCGGCCGCGCTCACCGCATCGGGCAAACCAAAAAGGTGGAGGTGCTGCGGCTGGTGGTGCACCATTCCATTGAAGAGCAGGTCGTAAACATGAGCGACAGAAAACGCCGCCTTTTCGACAAACTGATCACACCCGGCGAGGAATTGCCCACCCGGCTTTCGGAAAATGATATTCTTGCGCTGTTTGACGTAGGCGGGAAAGCATAGTATAATGGGAATGAATAAGGGCTTCCGACCGGCTTTCAACCGGCAATAACGCGGAAGGCGGAATACAAATGCAATTATCTGAGTCCATGAATCCCAAGCGGCGGCGCATCATCCTGCTGGTGTTGGCCGCGTTGTTGCTGGCGCTGATCGTACTGGCGGCCCGCGGCGTGTTTGCGGCGGGCGGACGGTCGGTTTCCGCCGTGAAACTCAGGTGCATGGCCACCCAGGATGTGACCCCCTTCGGGGATGAGATCCTGTATTATGACGGACTGACCCTCTATTGCCTCCGATCTAATGGATCGGAGCATTGGAGTTATCCTCTGGGTGAAAACGCTTCCTTTACATGCAGTGACACGGTCGTGACCGCCTGGTCCGGCACGCTGCTTCACATTATCGACCGCAACGGAAACGCAACCTATAACGAGAACCTGTCAGACGTCATCCAGTTTGCCCGGGTAGGCAAAAAATATGTGGCAGTCGTGTTGGGCGGCGATATCAGCCCGTCCCTCATGATCAAGGATATGCAGGGCACTACGGTGGATAATGAAGCCACGGCCTACAAGGATATGACCTTGCTGGACCTTGGTTTTTTCAGCGACGGAGAATACTTGTGGACCACTTCTTTGGACGTATATGGCAGCGTGCCTGATACCACCCTGCACACATTCCGGGTCAATGTCAGCAACAGCGGCGGCATTTCCCTGGGAGATCATCTGGTGTATGCCGTTATTTACGCGGGTAAGCAGCTGAACGTGGTCAGCACCCAGCAATTACGCAAATATGATTACCGGGGCACCATCGATAACAGCGGTACCGTGCTGGTTTACGGCTGGCAGCTGATCGATCACGAGGTAAGCAACAGCGAAGCCATGCTGCTTTTTACTCCTTCCCGTACTGCAGGCCTGAACGGCGGCATCAATCAGCTGCGTCTGGTATGGGGCAAAACAGACAAACAGTATTCCCTGCCAACGCTGTGTATCAGCGCGGCGCTGTATGGCCGCAGGATCTATGCTTTTTCGGAAGATATGGTTTACCGTGCTGAATTAAGCGCACGCAGGTTCGATCCCATCAGCCTGTCCGGCGTGCTGAACGGCCAGCCCGTGACCGAATATCTGGGCATGCTCAAAAACGGCGTCGCCCTGCTGGCCTGTGAAAGCGACGTGTACGCCTTGATTCTGCAATGAAAAAAGAACTGGGACTGTATGTGCATATTCCCTTCTGCCGCCGAAAATGCGCTTATTGCGATTTTCCTTCCTTCGCGGGCAGGGAAAGCAGCATGGAAGCATACATAAATCGTCTGACGGCGGAAATGAATGAAAAAAAATATCCCGACGCCGTGATCGCCACGCTGTATATCGGCGGGGGCACTCCTTCCCTGCTTCCTCCCCGTCTGATGGAACGGGTGTTAGGGGAGCTGCGCGATCATTTTGTTTTTTTGCCGGACGCGGAATGCTCCTGCGAGTGCAATCCCGGTACGGTAACGGAGGATTTTCTCCGGGTACTGAAAAAAGGCGGCGTCAACCGCCTGTCTTTCGGCGCTCAAGCCCGGCAGGAGCGTTTGCTTCGTTTGCTGGGCCGCATCCATACATGGGACCAAGTGCGGGTAAGTGTAAACATGGCTCGGGATCAGGGGTTTTCCAACCTAAATCTTGACCTGATGCTGGGATTGCCTTTTCAAACAGTATCTGACATGGAAGAAACCCTTGACGCTGCCCTGAACCTTTCCCCCACCCATCTTTCCTGCTATGGCCTGATCGTGGAGGAAGGAACGAAAATGTCCGAAATGGTGCGAAGCGGACACTGGAAACTGCCGCCGGATGAAACTGAACGGGAAATGTACGAGCTTTGCCGGATTACCATGGCTCAGCATGGCTTTTCCCAATACGAAATCAGCAATTTTGCTTTGCCGGGCTTTGCCTGCCGTCATAATCTGGATTGCTGGCATCGCAAGGAGTATCTTGGCCTGGGCTGCGCCGCCTGCGGATTCATGAATGACGTGCGCTATCGCAACCCGCCGTCTCTGGACGATTATCTGGCAGGCAAGCCGCCGGAAGAAACGGCGATCACCCCGGAGGACGCCCGGTTTGAGAGCGTGATGCTGGGCCTTCGGACCATGGAAGGCGTATCAGAAGAAGCTTTTTTTCAAATGCACGGCATATCCCTGTGGGACATATATGGAGAAAAGCTGAAAACATCCCTGCGCCTTGGTTTAGTCGTCCGTGAAAACGGTTTTCTCCGGCTGACCCGGAGGGGCATGGACGTGCAAAACCGCGTTTTGGTGGATTTATTATGACCCGGCGGGAATAAACCGTTTCAGAGGATCGTTCTTATAACAGAAGCAAACAACGGGAGGGATTTTTCCATGAAACGCGGTCTGCATCGATTCCTGGCGCTGGCGGCATGCGTGTGCGTCCTATGCTGCGCTGCCGTTCCTGCGAAAGCGGATACGCCGGCGGTGGACTGCTCCGCCTTGGGTATTTATGATTACGCACTGGTTTCCGGCACAGACACGCTGAATCTCCGCGCCGGTCCGGGTACGGAATATCAATGGTGCGGGTCGCTTGCCGCGGGAAACTGGGTAGGGCTGCTGGGCGAAAGCGGCAACTGGTATTATGTATATCTGCTTCATACCGGTCAGTACGGCTATATGAGCAAGAATTATCTAAAACGCTCGGACAGCGGTATGACGCCCGGGGCCAATATGGGCGTAGTGAATAATCCCCAGCCCAATCAGTTTTTGAACCTGCGCGCCGCGCCAAGTTACACCGCCCAGGTATTGGGTATCTATTATAACGGTTCGGTTTTCACCCTGCTTTCCTCCACCGCCGACGGCTGGTACCTAGTGCAGATCAACGGCCAGACCGGCTATTTCCGCAGGGAATATGTGCGATTGAACGGCGCTTCCGCTTCCGGCCAGACGGCTTATATCCGTTCAAGCAACGGCGGAAAGGTAAATCTGCGCAGCGCTCCCACCTATGCCGGTTCAAGGATCGATGGTCAGTACGCGCCGGGCACCCAGGTTACGGTCCTGCTTTCCTCTCCTCTGCCCTCCTCCTTTTGGAAGGTGAGCGTCAACGGCGCTTTGGGCTATATGGATTCCAGTTTTCTTTCAGCTTCTTCCCCAGTTCAGCCTGTATATCCCGATCATCCCGGCATAAAGCCAGCCACCGTCGGAACTGCCGTGGTGAAAAATCCCAAGTCTACCCAGAAGCTGAATCTGCGCGCAACGCCGTCTTCAACCGCCAAAGTCGTTGCTCAGTATAAAAACGGCGTCAGGTTTGAAGTGATTCAGGCGGGCGAAACATGGACCAAGGTTTACGGCAGCGCTTCCGGCAATATCGGCTACTTCATGACCAAATATCTGACGCTGTACGGCGTATCGTTTACAAAAACCGTTCAAAACGGGAATTCTTATGTAAATCTGCGCTCTTCCCCCAGCAAAACCAGCGGGAAGGTGTACGCCCAGGTGCCTTCCGGCGCTGCCGTGACCGTGCTAATTCCCGGCGATGAATGGACGCAGGTGCGCTATAACGGCACGACGGGGTATATGATGACCAGCTTCCTCAAATAAAAAACGCACAGGATAGGATCAGGCCGCCGGAACGAATGTCCGGCGGCCTCGTTTCATTTTTCCAGCGCCCTGCATTCCTGCAAAAGCTTGATGATGGGCAAATGCTGGGGGCAGACTGATTCGCACTGGCCGCATCCGACGCAGTCCCCCGCCTTTCCCCTGCCCCGGGTGACG
>JAFXMP010000204.1 GCA_017530275.1 Clostridia bacterium
AGGGGGCGCTGCCTGGCAGGCGGTATGCCAAAAAGCCGCGGCGAACGGGGGTTTTCCATAAAACAGTATTAGACAGAAATTCAGAAAAGGCATCTGCGTGCCGGATTGGTCAATACTGAATTATGGAGGAAAACACAATGAAATCCCTGTTTGAAGAGCTTGGCAGCACTTATACCTTGGGCAAAGACGGTATGTACTACCCGAACCTGGCGATTGAGAAAACTGATCAGCGCTCCATTGGGAAATGGGGACGGATGCACAGGGAATACCTGAAGGAGCAGCACCCGAGCCTCTATCAGCGACTCATTCTAAACGGATCTTTGGGCAGGCATCTTGCCCATGCAGACGGAAGAGCGACAGCAATGCTCGAAAGACTGATCGCGCAGATGGTTAAACAAGAAGGCATTACTGAGCAGCTCAAGGCAGAACAGCCCATGGTTTGGGTTGGCAGGATGAACAATATTCACAGCCGTGCCGAAGAAATCGTCAGAGAAGAAATAATCAATAAATTATGAGCAAGTGCAGCCGCTGGTAAATGATAGGCCGTGCCAGCGGCTTTCTTTGTGTATAAGAAAAATATGTTGATCAATGCTTGTACAGCCGACAAAAATCTTTGCACGATCTTTACATACACAGAAGATATCCTTACACCGTTCTTATTTGATCTATCCTATAATTGCATCATATCAGAAAGGGGGTAAAAGCGTGCGGCTCTTTGGAAAGTATCGAATGACCACATTTCAGATCATTGCCTTTGGCTTCATTGCGCTGATCCTGATTGGCACGCTGCTGCTTTCCTTGCCTTTCGCCAGCAGAAAAGCGGGAAGCGTGGGGTTTTTGGATTGCCTGTTTACCGCTACTTCCGCCGTATGCGTTACGGGATTGGTCGTGCAGGATACGGCTGCATGCTGGTCGCCCTTTGGTCAGGCTGTGATCCTGACGCTCATTCAAATCGGAGGTGTGGGCGTGGTGACGGCTGCCGTTTCCCTGGCGTTTTTGTCCGGCAGGAAGATCGGGCTTATGCAGCGCAGTGTGATGCAGGAATCCATTTCCGCGCCGCAGGTCGGCGGCATTGTGCGGTTGACCCGCTTTATTGTCCTTTCGTCCCTGGGGATGGAGGCCGTTGGCGCGCTGCTGCTGATCCCCTCCATGATTCCCCACTTTGGCGTTGGAAAAGGGATTTGGTACGCTGTCTTTCATTCTGTTTCCGCCTTCTGCAACGCGGGCTTTGACCTGATGGGCGCGCAGGAGCCCTTTTCATCCCTGACTGGATTCAGCCAAAATGGATTGGTAAATGTTACAGTAATGATGCTGATTACAGCGGGCGGCATCGGTTTTCTGGTGTGGAACGACGTGAGGGAACATGGCTTCCATTGGAAACAGTACCGATTGCAAAGCAAAGCCGCGCTTTTTACCTCCGCCTGGCTGGTGGTTTTGCCGGCGCTGTGGCTTTTCTTCTTTGAAATGGAGCAGATTCCAGCGGGAAAACGTATTCTGCCCGCCCTGTTTCAATCCGTCACCCTGCGCACGGCAGGCTTCAATACCGTGGATTTGAACCATATCAGCAGATCGGGCCAGGCGTTGATGATCGTTTGCATGCTTGTAGGCGGCTCGCCCGGCTCCACGGCGGGCGGCATGAAAACTACCACGCTGGCGGTGCTGCTCACCACCGCGTTTGCAGTTTTTCGAAGAAAAGAGCAGGTGACCTTTGGAGGCAGACGGATTGCAGACGATACGGTCCGGCAGGCAATCGCCATCCTGATGATGTATCTGCTGCTTTTTTTCGGAAGCGGCCTGATCATCAGCCGGATCGAAGGGCTACCCCTCATGAGCTGTCTGTTTGAAACGGCCTCCGCCATTGGAACCGTCGGGCTCACCCTGGGGATCACCAGTCATGTTTCCGTTGCTTCCAGGCTGATCCTGATCGTATTGATGTTCTTGGGCAGGGTTGGCGGGCTTACGCTGATCTATGCCGCGCAGTCAGTTAAAAAAGGAACTCAAAGCACGCTGCCATTGGAAAAAATCACAGTAGGCTAAAGGAGGAAAAACCATGAAATCCATTTTGCTGATTGGTTTGGGACGTTTTGGAAACCATATCGCGGAAAAGCTGAACGAACTGCATCATCAGGTGATGGCCGTTGATAAAAACGAGCAAAGGATCAATGACGCGCTGCCGCTGGTCACAGACGCGCAGATCGGGGACGCGACCAACAAAGCCTTTCTGCGTTCCCTGGGGGTAGATAACTATGACGTATGCTTTGTGGCTATCGGGGATGACTTTCAAAGCTCCCTGATCGTTACCTCCTATCTGAAGGAATTGGGCGCGAAAAAGGTGATCGCCCGGGCTTCCAGGAATGTGCAGCGGCAATTTCTGCTTCGCAACGGCGCGGATGGCGTGGTGTACCCGGAGGAGCAGCTGGCGGCCTGGACGGCCATTCGATATACATCCGATCATATCCTGGATTATATTGCTTTGGATGATGAATTCGCCATTTACGATGTATCCGTTCCGGCGGAATGGGACGGGAAAACCGTAGGCGGGCTGGACATTCGGAAAAAGTATAATCTGAATCTGCTGGCTGTGCGAAACAATGGAACGCCCAGCATGGCAGTGACCAGCGATACACAATTAAAACAGAATCAGACGATCCTGGTGCTCGGAAAATGGAAGGATATACAAAAATGTTTCCGAATATAAAAGATGCTTCCCATAAGGAAGTGATCCGTGTATGACGGACGCGCTTTTGATCGTGATCTTCCTGCTCACAGGAACCTATGGCTATTGGATCATGGATCGGGTGGATCGGTTTCTGAATGAACACGTGAAGGGTGAAGAGGAGGAAGCGGATGAGCAGCAGCAAAAATAACCGGCAAAACAGCCACATCCTGGTCTGCCTTTCTTCATCGACCTCCAACGCCAAAGTGATCCACGCCGCTGCCCGGATCGCCGCTGCCTTTCAGGGCACTTTTTCCGCATTGTTTGTGGAAACGCCTGGCTATGCGCAGCTATCCGACGATGACAAAAAGCGCCTGCGCAGCAACATGAATCTGGCGGAAAAGCTGGGCGCCAAAATAGAAACGGCGATTGGCGACGATGTCCCCTATCAAATTGCTGAATATGCCCGATTGTCCGATGTTTCCTGTATCGTGATCGGCCAGACCAATACGGTGGGCGGCCTGCTCCGCAGGAAGCGGTCTCTGACAGACCGTTTGATCAACTATGCGCCCGATCTGGACTATTTCATCATTCCCGACCACGGAACCAGGGTGTATGTGGCCCGGAAGGCGCCGGAAAGCAATCGAAAACGGGCTGTGATAGATACTGGGATTTCTTTGGTTGCTTTGGGCCTTTGCACGCTGATCGGTTTTCTGTTTTCCCATTTGGGGTTTACCGACGCCAACATCATCATGGTTTATCTGCTGGGGCTGCTGATTGTGTCCATCAGCACGGCGCACCGGGCGTTCAGCCTGGTCTGGGCCGTGGTCAGCGTGCTGCTGTTCGATCTTCTTTTTACCACGCCGCGCTTCACCTTCTATGCTTACGGCACAGGCTATCCCGTTACCTTTCTGGTCATGTTTGCTGCCGCTTTCCTGATCAGTACCTTGGCGATCCGCCTGAAGCGAAACGCCAAACAGTCGGCCCAAACGGCCCGCCGGGTGAGTGCCGTGCTGGAAACAGACCGGCAGCTTTCCAAAGCAAAATCCGAAGAGGAAATTCTTTCGGTGTTGGCGGGGCAATTGACACAGCTTCTGAAAAGGAGCCTGGTGGTATATCCGGCGGCGGATGGCCGTTTGGGCGATCCCGTATTCTATCCCGCCGCAGAGGACACGGCGCCCTACCGCATGGATCAGGAAAGAAAAGCGGTGGAATGGGCGTTTACCCAGCGAAAGCGCGCCGGCGCAACCACAGACAGGTATCCCGAGAGCAGTTATTTGTATTACAGTATGCGTGTGCAGGAGCATGTATATGGCGTCGTAGGCGTGGCGGTGCACGGTTCTCCATTGGATGCTTCGGAGGAAAGCATGCTTGCCTCCGTGGTGGGCGAATGTTCCCTGGCCCTGGAAAACGCCCGGAACGTGCGGGAAAAAGAGGAATCCATGGTACTGGCGGAGAACGAGCGCTTGCGTGCCAATCTGCTCAGGGCTGTTTCCCATGATTTGCGCACGCCGCTGACCTCTATCATGGGAAACGCGGATAATCTTCTGACCAGCGGAGAAAACATGGATCGCAGTACCCAATGCCAACTGTACAATGACATTTATACAGACGCCCAATGGCTGACCGGTATGGTGGAAAACCTTTTATCTGCCAGCCGAATGGAAGATGGAAGCCTGAAGCTGAACATGAACACAGAACTCATAGATGATATGATCGCCGAAGCTGTGCGGCACATGGGCAGACGATTGGACGGCTTCCGCTTGAATGTTTTCAAATCCAAATCGCTTTTGTTCGTTCACGCAGATGCCCGACTGATTGTACAAGTGATCATCAACCTTTTGGACAATGCCATCAAGTATGCTCCGGCAGGAACAGGCATTGAAATCGACACGCGGGAAGAACACGGAAACGTATTGGTTCGCATTGCGGATGAAGGCCCGGGAATCCCGGATGATCAAAAGCCGCATGTTTTCGATCTGTTCTATTCCGGAAACAATCTCACCGGCGACAGCCGGAGAGGATTGGGCCTGGGCCTTGCGCTGTGCCAATCCATTATGAAAGCGCACAGCAGCGCCATCACCGTCCACGACAACATGCCCCATGGCGCTGTTTTTGAACTGACTTTTCCCAAAGCGGAGGTGAGCCTGAATGAATAAGCCGCTGATTTTGATTGTGGAGGATGATCCACCCATCCGCAATCTGATTTCCGTTGCCTTGGAAACCCATGATTACCGTTTTCTTTCCGCTTCCAACGGCGGAACGGCTATCATGGAAGCTTCCTCTCATAACCCGGACATTATGCTGTTGGATTTGGGTCTGCCCGATCTGGATGGCGTGGAGGTGATCCGAAAAATCCGTTCCTGGTCCAATCTGCCCATTATTGTCATCAGCGCCCGCAGCGATGACAGCGACAAGATCGAAGCGCTGGACGCCGGAGCGGACGATTATCTGATCAAGCCCTTTTCCGTGGATGAACTGCTGGCCCGGCTTCGCGTTACGATCAGGCGGCTGAACCAGATGCAAAGCGACAGCCAGGAAACGTCCGTATTTATCAACGGCCCGCTTCGGATCGACTATTCGGCAGGCTGCGCTTTCCTCTCGGAAAAGGAGCTGCATTTGACGCCCATCGAATATAAGCTGCTGTGCGTCCTGGCTCGCAACTGCGGCAAAGTGTTGACCCATAAATTCATCACGCAGCAGGTATGGGGAACAGCCTGGGAAAACAACGTGGCTTCTCTTCGCGTATTCATGGCCACCCTGCGAAAAAAGCTGGAATCGTCACAGGAAGGGCAGGCCTTTATTCAGACCCATGTGGGTATTGGTTACAGGATGATCAGAGCCGGGAATGCCGTAGACCTTAACGATCATTAAGCGTACATGGAAGATCCCGTGGCAGCGCAGCCTCCAATTCGCACAGGGTTTCTGTCATAAATTTCAGTGCTCTTTGATTGCAAGAGATTCGGGAAATATGGTATGCTCTGTCTGCGATTATTGGCCTGCTAAATCGGCATTTGGAGAGGTATGGAAGCCATGAGGTTTCAGGAATATGGGACAAAACAAAAGAATGTGATCCTTTTGCTTCACGGTGGTGGATTGTCGTGGTGGAACTATCGGGAAGCAGCCGAGCTTCTGCAGGATCGGTTCCGCATCATCCTGCCCATCCTAGACGGACACGCAGGGAGTGATCGTCCCTTTACATCGATTGAGGAAAACGCCTCCGGGATCATCTCTTTCATCGACGAACAGCTTGGTGGCTCCGTTTCCCTGATCGGAGGTCTTTCTCTGGGCGGACAGGTTTTGCTTGAAATGCTGTCGCAGCGCAAAGACATCTGCTCCCATGCATTAGTTGAGAGCGCCGCCGTCATTCCGTCAAAGCTGACCCATGCCCTGATCGCGCCTGCCTTCGGGAGCAGCTACGGGCTGATCAGGCGCAGAAGCTTTGCCCGGCTGCAGTTTCAATCCCTGCACATCAAGCCGGAACTGTTTGAAGACTATTACCGGGATACCTGCCGGATCCGGAAGCAAGACATGATTGCTTTTCTGAGGGCAAACACATCCTATGCACTGAAGGATGCATTCCCGGAGGCGGCCGCGGAGGTGCATGTATGTGTCGGGGAAAAGGAAACCCGCGTCATCCTGCGCTCAGCCGAAGCCATCTGCAGGATGCGCCAGGCCTGCAAGCTGCACCGTCTGCCCGGCCTCAGGCACGGTGAATTCTCGATCAACCATGCGGCCCGCTATGCTGACTTTATACGAGAAATCGTTCAGGGCGGGTAAATTCCAGTTTCATGAGGAGACAGTCAATGAAGCAGATTACAAACAAGGAATATGAAGAATGGCAGAAGTACAAGGAGGAGAAGGCAAAGGGCCACATCCTGATGCCCGACACTCTCCGTTTCATCTGTGCCGCCAATGATTATGATCCGACGAAGATCGGTCAGCATTTCCTGGAGGTGCTGCCCAAGGTATGCCCGCCGGAAGAAGAGCACAATCTACACCTA
>JAFXMP010000205.1 GCA_017530275.1 Clostridia bacterium
ACAAGGCCAATGAATTGGAGGTTTGCATTATGAGTACTTATCTTCCTACCGTGTTTGGTGAAAACCTGTTGGACGTCTTTGATGACTTTGACCGTGACTTCTTCTGTGGCTTTGGTCGTCCGGAGCATGTGCTCTATGGCAAGAATGCCAGCCGCCTGATGAAAACCGATGTGAAGGAAACAGATGAAGGCTATGAGGTGGATGTGGATCTGCCTGGCTTCACGAAGGACGAAATCAAACTGGAACTGAACAACGGGTACCTGACGATCTCCACCGAAAAGAGTCTGGAGAAGAAGGACGAAAAGAAGGGCAAAGTGCTGCGCCAGGAACGTTACTCCGGCACCATGCAGCGCAGTTTCTACGTGGGCAGCAGTATTACCGAAGAAGACATCAAGGCCAAGTATGAAAACGGTGTGCTGAGTTTGACCTTGCCGAAGAAAGAGGCAAAGAAGGTTCCTGAGAAGAAAACCATCCTGATCGAAGGGTAACTGATTCTCTTCCCCGTCGGAGTGATCCGGCGGGGCTTTTTTTTGTGAGATGATAGCTGTTCCTAGGGCATGAAAGTGCCATCTGTGCTTTCCTTTGGGTTGGTCGTTTGTGAAAAGCAAAAATACAGAATACTGTGCATCTATTCTTCAAATCACGCTGACTTTACTTTCATGTGACAACTTCAATCTTTCCGGTTGATAAATATATTTCACGGAAATTATAGCATGTGTTTTCCAATAATACAACTGGGCATTTTCAGCCCGCAACTGGCACGGGGATCATCCACTCCACCTGAAAGACGCCACCCTGATCATCGATTTGAAGGACGCCTTGATAGGATTCTATCACACGTTTCAGGTTGCTCAGGCCGATGCCGTGCAGGGCAGTATTCTGTTTGGAGGTAGAGAATAATCCATCCTGCCGTTTTCGAAGCATCCCTTGATAGGGATTGATGCATTTGACGATAATCTGGCCGCCAATCACACCTGCGCTGACTGTAATGCTGCGCTGCTCTGCAGGTAAAGCCAGAACTGCCTCCATGGCGTTATCGAGCATATTGGAAAATAAAGTGACGATATCCGCGTATCGAATGAAGTCCGCCTTTGAAAAGTCCACCATGCATTCCAAGGTGATTCCCTTCTGCCTACATTCGGCCTCCTTTTGCGCCAGCAGCGTATCCAGCACAGCATTGCCGGTATGGATTTGGGGAGAAACGGCATCTGCCTCCTGCAGCATCTCATTCAGGTATTCGTTTGCCGCTGAGGCATTTCTGCCATTGGCTGTCATGCCTTCCAAAACCCGCAGATGCTTACTCATATCATGATAAATCCGCCGCGCCTGTTCGTCTGTGATCTTGCGGCTTTCAAAGCCCTGCACCTGCTGCTTCATTTGGTTTTCCATGCGGAGCATCGTGACTCTTTCTCTCTGCAATTGGAACTGTTTTTCTGATGCGGCCAGGATACAGGGCATGCCGAAAACCAGCATCAGCGTGAGCAGCGTCATTTCCAAGGAAATCCCTGCCGCCTGGGTGGAAGGAGCAATAATCGTCAAATAATACAGAATCAGTATGGTGGTATGATCAATAATGGCGGGCACCAGCGCAAGCAAAGCCTCCTTGGCGGAGATCTGTCTGTCGGGCGTGATATCAAATGTGTATTTTTTCATCAGGACCACAGCCAAAACCCGACAGATGTTTTCTGCCAGCGTGACAGGGATTAAAGGGAAGGAATCCGAAACGGCATAGCCGAAGGTAGGCAAGTGGAGCGAAGCAAACACAACCGGCGTGAACAGTTTCAGCCATCCGCCCCACAGAAAGAAGACGATGCTTGAAAGAAACAACAGGTATTGTTTTTGCCCTGTCCGCCAGGACAGCATGACGAAGCCGGTCAATGCATAAAGCAGGATATTCCGAAGAAACGCTTCACTCAGCGTTTGCCGGTTTAACACATATCGCTGCCCCAGAACAAACACGATCATCAGAACCATGGAACCGATCCGGAGTCCCCAGGCTTTTTCCCTTTTCCCCATGGCGCTGGAAAAATACAGGATCGACCATAATGGCAGATCAGGATGTGTACTTGTCAAACCAGCCGGTGATTTCCTCCAGGCGGCGGAGGCGGTGGGCCGGTTTGCCGGTGCGGGAGAGCTCGTGGTTTTCGCCGTGGAACACCACCATCCGGGCCGGGACGCGCAGGTACACCAGGGCGGTATACAGCTGATAGCCCTCGGCGATGGGGCAGCGGTGATCCTCTTCGCTATGGATGATGAGCGTGGGGGTCTTCGCATTTCGCACGTATTTCAGCGGGGATACATCCCACATCTCTGCAAAGCCCTTTTCGGAATAGGGATCGGCGCTGCATACCTCGAAATTGGAGATGGGCGGGATATCGCTGATGCCGTACATGGACACCCAGTTGGCAATGCTGCGCTGGGTGGCAATGCAGCAGAAGCGGTCTGTGTGCCCTAAAATCCAATTGCTCATGTACCCGCCGTAGGAGCCGCCTGTGCAGCACAGCCGCTTGGTGTCAATGGCTGGATAGGTTTCCAGCACCTTGTCCGTGAAGGCCATGATCTGGCGGTAATCAATGCTGCCCCATTGCAGGTCCAGATACGAGAAGGCGTTCCCTCTGCCGTCCGAGCCGTGGGGGTTGCAGAAGAACACGATGTATCCCTTCGCCGCCCAGGCCTGCATTTCATGGAAGAACACCGGGCCGTAGGCGCACTTGGGCCCACCGTGAATATCCAGCACAGCGGGATACTTTTTCTTGGGGTCATATTTTTCCGGCAGCAGTACCCAGCCGTCGATCTCCTCGCCGTCCAGTTCTGCCATGATCGGCTGGGGCTGGGCCACGTAGGTGTCCTTCAGCACATCGTCGTTCCACGTGGTCAGACAGTGATTGCCGTCCTTTTCCGTCTGGTAGAGCTCCGGGAGCTTCATGTCCAGCATGCCTGCAAAGAAGATATTGCCGTCATGCACGTCATAATCGCTGAGGATGCCATCCGTGGAAACGACGGTTTCGATCCTGCCGTCCAGGCCGATGCGCTTCAGCTTGCAGCCGTCCCGATCCAGCGCCGGGAAATAAAGATGATCGCCCTCTGCCTTGGTGAAGCGGGAAGCACCGTATTCCACGTCGGTCAGCATGGCGTTGCCCAGGCTTTCATCCGCTTCACAAAGGAGTTTCAGTGCCTTTGATTGAGGATCAAGGGTATAGAAGCAGGGGTTTTCATTGTCTCCGAAGCGCTTGCCGTCCGCACCGATCACTACCAGCGTGTCCCCGATGAACTCGATGGCATAGATCAGCAGGCGGGGTCCCAGCACCTGCTCCGTTTTTCCCGTTTCCAGTTCCAGGCGGTACAGGCAGTCCCGATTGGGGCGGCGACTGCGGAAATTGACGCCGCTGAAATAAACGTCCTTCCCGTGAATGCGGAAGGCGCCCACGTCCATATGTTTTGCGGTCAGGCGGCGAAGCTTGTTTTCTTTCACGTGATAGAGGAACAGCGCGCTGCGCTTCCCCTGGATCAGGCCCCTGCCGTTGAACACGAAGGGCGATTCCGTCAAGACCTCGTAATCCTTTTCTTCGCCGATCTTTTCCAGCGCCTTCTTCTTTTTGTCGCCGGTGAGGAGATACATATCGGGGTTCTCCGTGCTGATTTCTCCGGTCATCAGCAGATTCCCGTCGGGCAGCAGCTTAAAGCTGCCCGCGCCCAGGGGAAGCTCATAGGCCTTTTCCGCTTCGCCGCCGGTAAGGGGCAGGCGATACAGTACGGTGGATGCGCCTTTTTCCTCTGCGTCTTTTTCCTTCTTCTTTTCATCACGCTTATCTGTGGCAAACAGGATATGCTCCGCATCCTCAAAAAAGAATTCCCCGATTTTGCCGTCGCTGACCATGGGACGGTCATCGTTTCCAACGCGCAGGCGCAGGCGGCTGACATATTCCTTCTTTTCCCGGTCGATGCCGGTCAGCACATAGGCCAGCTTCCCGCCGTCCGGAGAAAGGGTCAGGGAAGAAAGCATCCGAAAATCCATGAAGGTATCCAGGCCGATCTTCTTCATCTTAGTCGCTCCTTTTTTGTTGTTTCATGAAAAAGCAGGTTGTCCATCATAATTGCTGATAGAACGTCACAGCGCCTTTGACCTCTTCCTCCGTAGGATGCCCCTTGGCAATGCCTCCGACCAGCTTGAACGGGCCAAATGTATCAAAACCCTGGCAACGGTATTCCCCGATTTCCCGGCAATGCTTTTTTTCGGCGATTTCGCGTATGGTTTTCAGAAAATCACCCTTCGGCGCGCCGTGGGTGTAGATGTAGAAAACATCCTTTCTCTCGGGGAGATGCGCATTCGCAAAAGAGATGATTTGCTTGGCGAAAGCGCTGTAGTAAATGCCGGAAGCAAAGCCGATGCGCTCATATCCAGACAAATCAGCGTCTGGCTGCGCCGTCACATCAATGAGCGTCACGGGATGCTTTTCAGCGATGGCATCCAGCAGCTTTTTTGTGTTGCCGTGATGCTTGGAATAGTAAACGATGGCCGTGCTCATTTCAGCTCAGTCCTCCTTATTCATTCTTCCAGTTCTCCATCATATCGGTCAAATCCGCCGATACTGCTGACATGGAGATAGCCTCGGGCCTGGAGCAGAGCTTCGGCCTGATAGCTGCGCATACCGCTATAGCAGTAAAGAAAGATGGGCGTATCCTTTTGGGCGATGAAGGTGATCTCCTCCCGGATAGTTTCGGGCAGTATATTGACAGCCCCCGGAATATAGCCTTCCGCATAGTCTTCTGCGTCCCGGAGATCAATGAGCACAGCGTTTGGCGTGCTTTTATAAAGCGAAATGCCTTGATTGATGTCCTCCATCCTCATTCTCCCTCCCGTTTTTTCTTTCGCTTTTTAAAATGGAGCTTCGCCGACTTTGTGATTTCCTCATGGTAGAAATAGTTGCACACCACAGGCGGCTCGCCAAACGGTGCCCGATGCTGGTCGTCATCCCGGATATACAGCATGCCTTCCCTGGCTGTGTACTCTCTGATTGTTTGATCCAGTGCAATCCAGTAATCGCGGCTCTTCTTCGTATAGATCTCATGGTAGAGGCCATCCAGCTCCGGATGCTTTTCATGCACCCAGTCCAGGATCCGTTTCTTGTATTCACCGCGAAGATTCAAATTTTCCAGCCATACCAGATTGCACTGGTCCTTGGCCCGTTCGATAATGGCGATCACATCCGTAATGCCGGGGAAAATTGGGGAGATGAAGCAGGTGGACTGGATGCCCGCCTCGTAGAAAGCTTTCATCGCCGTCAGCCTGCGCTCGATGCTGACGGCACGATCCATCTCTTTGCGGAAGCTCTCGTCCAGCGTATTGATGGACCAGGATACATGGGCGCTGGGAAACTGCTTAATCAGGTCAAGATCCCGCAGGATCAGGTCAGATTTCGTGGATATGCTGATGCTGATGCCGGTAGGCAGCAGCTGCTCCAGCAATGCGCGGGTTCGCCCGTATTTCTTCTCCAAAGGTTGATAAGGGTCAGTCACGGAGCAGAAGAAGGCTTCTTTCCCGGCATACTTCCCCGGCTTGTTGATTTTGGGCCAGCGCTTGACATCCACAAACTCACCCCAGGGCTCAGGATGATTGGTAAACCGCTTCATGAAGCTGGCGTAGCAATATTTGCAGGCATGGGTACAGCCCACGTAGGGATTGACGGCAAAATCCGAAACCGGAAGGTTGGTTTTCGTCATGATGTCTTTAACTTCTGTTTCCTTGATGACCATGTTTGCGCCGCTCCTTCCATCGATTCATTTTCTGTACTTTTCAAAGCACCATTGCGCTATTCGCGTGATCAGCTTCACAGGCAGCTCCCTGTTGTGCGGCAGCCGGATCGTCCCTTTGCTCACATCGTAATCCTTCAATTCATCCGAGAAAACGCCCATCGCCTCATCCCCGGGATACAAGCCGATGTGCTTTTTTGCCGCCGCAAAATGGATGATATTTCTGCCTTTCCAGTATGTGGGCATCGACCAGGAGATCCGCTCCTCTGCTTCCGGAATGGCGGCACGGAGAATTGCCCGGATTTTTCTCAGTCTCGGCTGCACAGCTTCTTCCTGCAAAGCAATGTATTCATCTATGGTTTGCGGTTTCAAGCAGTAATGATCCTGACCTTCTCTGCTGAACTCCCGACCGCATGTAGGGCATTTCCACTTCATCGCAGCACCTTCTCCATCGGCTTTCCTTTCGCCAGTTCATCAACCAGCTTGTCCAGCTGACGCACTTTCTTCATGAAGAGGTCCTCAATCGTTTCCACCTGGACGCCGCACACCTTTC
>JAFXMP010000026.1 GCA_017530275.1 Clostridia bacterium
ATAGATGATGATTTTACGAAACCATGGAGGAAACGGAAATGGACATTCTGGCGGCGCGGAAGGAGCTTCGCAAAAAGACAATCTACGATCTGTCCCTGCGGGTGACGTATTACGCCCGGGTGTCCACGGACAAGGACGAGCAGCTCAATTCCCTGGACAATCAGGTGAAGTATTACGAGGAATTGATCCGTAAAAACAAGGCGTGGATCTTCGTGCCGGGATACATCGACGAGGGGCTGTCCGGCATTTCCACCAAGAAGCGGGAAAACTTCAACCGCATGGTGGAAGATGGAAAGGCTGGCGCCTTCGATCTGATCATCACGAAAGAGATCACCCGTTTCGCCCGCAACACCCTGGATTCCATCCAGTACACCCGCGATTTATTGACCAGCGGCGTGGCGGTGTATTTCCAGAACGACAACATCAACACCCTGGACGAAGATTCGGAGCTGCGCCTCACCATCATGAGCGGCATCGCCCAGGACGAATTGCGTAAATTATCCAGCCGGGTAAAATTCGGCCATCAGCAGGCCATCAAAGGGGGCGTGGTGCTGGGCAACAGCCGCATCTTCGGCTACAGAAAGGACAACAAGCGCCTGGTCATCGACGAAACGGAAGCGCCCATGGTGCGGGAGATGTTTGCGCTCTACGCCACAGACCAGTACAGCATGAAGCAGATCGAGGGCATCTTCTGGGACAAGGGCTACCGCAACCTGAACGGAAACAGGATCGCTCACGGCACCATGGCCAACATGATCGCCAACCCCAAATACAAGGGCTATTACGTGGGCAACAAGGTGAAGGTCGTGGACATGTTCACCAAGAAACAAAAGTTCCTGCCGCCGGAAGAATGGGTGATGTTCAAGGACGAGACCGGGGAGATCGTTCCGGCCATCGTCAGCGAGGAAATCTGGGACAAGGCCAACGCCATTCTGAAAAGGCGCAGCGAGGACGTGAAGAACCGGCAGGGGGTGTGCAATCACCCCAACCTGCTCACCGGCAAGCTGTTCTGCACCTGCTGCGGGGAGCCGTACTACCGCCGGGAATCCAAGAAAGTCTACGGCCCCAATAATTCAAAATGGGTGTGCAGCGGCAAGATCAAAAACGGCGCGGACACCTGCGCGTCCTTCCCCATCTACGAATCGGAGATCCAGCCGCTGCTGCTGGAGGTCTTCCGGGACACCCAGGCCGACGCGGACACCCTGGCCGAGGAATACATCCGCCTGTACACCGAAATGACCGATCACAACCAACTGCCCTCCCGCCTTGCGGAGCAGGAGAAGATCATCGCCAACGCGGAAAAGAAAAAAGCCAAGCTGTTGCAGCTCAGCGTGGACGGCATGATCTCCGACCGGGATTTCAAGAAAATGACGGACGACTGCAACGCCGAAATCGACCAGGCGGAAGAAGAGATCGACGCGCTGAACGCCCAGCTGGACACCAGCGAGGAATACAAGGCAAAGATCGCCCGCATCCGTAAAGTATTATCTGACGCGCAAAGGGACGCCGCAAAGGGCATCATCACCAAAGAATTTGTGGAGCAGTACATCGACAAAATCTTTGCCACGCCCCAAGAGGACGGGTCGCTGCTGCTGGACATCAAAATCTTCACCGGCGAAACGGCGCAGAAATCCCTTCATGAAATCCCGCGTCGTACGGGCCACACGTTCAAGCGCATGATCGAACAGCAGGAACGCCAGATGAGCGGGAAGTAATCGCAAGATAAAAAGATGGGCACTGGACGCGACAGCGTTTCGTCCAATGCCTTTCCCGCCCGCTTTCCGCGAAGCCGGAAGGCGGGTGTTTTTCTGTTGGCAAAAAGCACTTTGTATGAAATGTTTGACCAGCAGAGGCCATTGGAAGAAATAGCGAAAGCATTGAAACGTTCGGAACGGGGCATTCAATTTCGCATGGAACGATTGCAGCTGATCGATAACGCGGAAAACTACCCTGAAACGGAGGAACAAACAACGCGAAAAGACAATGAGGACTTAAAAAAGCGATATTTGAGCGGGCAATCCATTGCAGAAATTGCCGCATCCTATCATATTTCCGAAAAAGCGGTTCAGGCACGGCTGTTTTATTTGGGACTGTCATCCAGAAAACCCGATTGAATTGCCGCAGATGAAATAGTATACCCGTTAGCAGTTTTAACAATTCGCGTAAAAAGCATAAAAACTCCGTAACTACTTGACACGAACGTCGGAATCATTTTTCTTGTTTGGCGGACGCGTCTTTGCTATAATGGGAATGCGCGGCGGACCGTTCGATCGCCCTGCCGGCGCGCGGGAAAAGCAAAAAGGATGCCTTTCCAAGGAGAACAGCGAATGAGCGAGAAAGAAAACCGGTATCATTTCCACCGCAGCCGCAGCGCGGCCATCGTGATCCGGGAGGGAAAGTAAAGGAAGTGCTCCGGATGAAGCTAAATGAGATCAGCGAAAAGGACAGGGCTTTCCTGTGGTCTTACGGCTTGCTCTCGGTCGGCGGTTTTTTTGAGCAGATCAAAGCCTGGGGAGATGAGATCAGCTATCCGTCGCGTTCGCCGAATGGATCACGATAAAGAAATGCGCAATGCTGCCTGAAAAAGCGAGGGAGGAAACATGAAAACCATCATTCTGGTTCAGCACACGGAATCCGAGCATCATATCAACGGCTGCATCGGCGCCTGGCAGGACTGGCAGCTGACGCAGCGGGGCCGGGAGCAGGCCCTCCGGATCGGGGAATGGCTAAGGGACGCAGGCTGCGACGGCACCTGGAGCATGTTCGTCTCTCCGCAGCTGCGGGCCCGGCAGACGGCGGAGGAAATCAACCGCTTCCTCGGGCTCACGCCGGTGATCCGGGAGGAACTGCGGGAAGTGAACGCGGGCGAAGGGAACGGCAAAACGCGGGAATGGTACCGGGAGCACGCCGCACCCAGGGGCCCCGCGTTTGATCCGGATCACCGCGATTTCCCCGGCGCGGAATCGGACCGTGAGCTGTGGGACCGGCTGCTGCCCTTCTATCGGGATATGATGGCTTCCTCCGAGGAGCGGATCCTTGTGGTGTCCCACGGCACGACGCTCAGCTTCCTGCAGTCCATGCTGTGCGGCCAGTCCGTGGAAGACCGGGGACGCTTCCGCTTCAGCGGGGCCGGCGGTTCTCTCTCCCGCTTTACGGCGGAGGACGGCGGAAAGGTGACCGCGGTATTTGTCAATCACCGCCTTGACTGAGACAGAAAAAACCGGCATTGCGGGATCCGGCGCGCCGGCAAATCATGGGGTGAGACGCAAAAAACGCGGGAAGGATATGCCCATGCGGCATCGCGTTCCTGCGTTATGCGGAGCCTGATGAAGATACGCGGGTCTTGCCGTTTCGTTTACTGCGGCTGATCCCCTTCGATCCAGCGGCGGGTATTTTTTTCCCAGGTGCGTTCGCTGATGATATACCGGGGGCGGCGCTTGGATTCCAGGTACGTTTTGCCGATGTACTGGCCGATCACGCCCAGGCTGATCAACTGGATCCCGCTCAGCAGGCACACGATGCAGATGGTGCTGGCCCAGCCGGCCACCGTATGCCCCAGGATGGCGCTGACAATGGCCCAGACGGCCACGATGAGCCCGATGAAGCTGACGGCCGTCCCAAGGCCGGTGATCAGGGAAATGGGCTTCACCGACAGGCTGGTGATGCCGTTAAAGGCAAGGGCCAGCATCTTTCTCAGGGGATAATGGCTTTTGCCCGCCAGGCGCTCCGCCCGCTCGTAATATACGCTGGTGCTTTTGAACCCCACCAGGGGGAACAGGCCCCGCAGGTAAATGTTCACTTCCTCGTAATCCGCAAAATGCTTAAGCACTTTCGCGCTCACCAGCCGGTAATCCGCGTGGTTGAACACCACCTCCGCGCCCATGAAGCCGAGCAGCTTATAAAAGCCTTCCGCGGTGAAGCGCTTGAAGAAGCTGTCCGTGTCCCGCTTGGAGCGCACGCCGTACACCACTTCGCAGCCGTTCCAGTATTCATCCACCATCTGATCCATGGCGTTGATGTCGTCCTGGCCGTCGCAGTCGATGGAGATGGTGATGTCGCATTTGTCCTTCGCTTCCATCAGGCCCGCGAGCACCGCGTTCTGATGGCCCCGGTTGCGGCTTTGGGCAATGCCGATGAAGTGCTCGTCCTGCCCGGCAAGAGCTTGGATGATCTCCCAGGTTTTATCCCGGGAGCCGTCGTTCACAAACAGCACGCGGCTGTTGCTGCTGATTTTTCCACGCTGGATCAGCGTTTGGATTTTTTCCAGAAACTTTGGCGCGGTCAGGGGCAGCACCTGCTCCTCGTTATAGCAGGGGATCACGATCCACAGAATGGGCTTTGGCTCCGTCACGGTTTTTTCCTCCGATCCTTCATGATTATCCGCTGATTATTTTTGAACAGGTCCTTCTGTTATGGGTTCGTTTGCAATGCGGAGCTTTTCCGCCGGCGATGGCATTTCGGCGGCTCATCCGCGCCGCGGGGGCGCGGGGCCTGCCTTGCGGCGGAAAAGGCGGTTTCCGAATGATTATCTTATCATGAATTCCTGTGATTTTGCAAGACTTTCATCGCTGTTGGCGTCATCTTGTATTTTGGAGGGTTGAACATGACGACGGGAAACCGGAAGCTCGGCCCGGCATTGATCGTCCTGGCCGGCTGTTTCTGGGGCTGTATGGGCATTTTTGTGCGAAGGCTCGGCGCTTTTGGCTTTCGTCCCATCCAGATCGTCTCCATCCGGCTTACGGTTGCCGCGCTGGTTTTTTGTATCCTGCTGTGCCTGAAGGAGCGTTCCGGTTTCCGGATCTCACTGCGCGATCTTCCGCTTTTTCTCGGGCTCGGGTTTGGAAGCATTCTGTTTTTCACGGTATGCTACTTTTCCGCCATAACGATCATGCCGCTCTCCACGGCGGCGATCCTTCTCTATACGTCTCCCATCTGGATCATGCTGATGTCGGCGCTGTTCTTCCGGGAAAAACTGAACGGGATCAAGCTCGCCGCCCTGGCGCTCTCATTTGCGGGATGCGTCCTGATTTCCGGGATCTCCGGGGAAGGCGTGACCTGGAAAGGGCTGCTGCTCGGCCTTGGCTCCGGGATCGGGTACGGGCTTTACAGCATCCTGGGCACGGTTGCCCTGCGCAAGTATTCGCCTTACACGGTGACGGCCTATACCTTCCTGTTTGCGGCCGCCGGTTCCTGGCTGGTTTGCAGTCCCGCGGATATGATGTCCGGGTTTGCCGGCGCAAAGGATCTGGCAGGGCTTTTGCTCTTGTGCTGCCTGACAGGGCTTGTGACCGCCGTGATCCCGTTCCTGGCCTATACGCTGGGCCTTCGCACCGTTGAGGCCAGTAAGGCGGGGATCCTTGCAACGATTGAACCCCTGGTTGCGACGCTTGTCGGGATGATCGTTTTTTCCGAGCCATTGACGCTGCTCTCCGGCCTGGGCATTCTCCTGATCCTTACGGCCGTGATCCTCCTGAATCGAAAAAGCGCCGCACAGTGATCCGCACAGGAAGAAAAAAGCCCGGCCGCAATCCGGATCGCACGGGATTGCAGCAGGGCTTTCGACGCTATTTTATTCCGCCTGGACTTCGACCGCCATGGCGGTCTTTTCCTGCGCTTTGTTCACGTAATCATTGACGGCGGTGTTGATATCCGGGCCGCGGAAAGCATACCGGGTGCCCAGGAAGAGCCCTGTGAACAGGAGCACCAGGGAGAAGGGCCAAACCAGCACCGTCAGCAGAACCATCACCGTGATGGGCATGGAAACCAGCTCATTGCCCTTGCGGGTGATGACGAACTGGTTTTTGTTGCCGAGGGCGAACATCTTCCCGACCCAGGCGCCCAGCCTGGACAGGCTGCCTTTCAGTTCGCAGCTGCGGGCAGTCCGGCCGGGCTCATCGGCTTTTTCCTTGGCGGTAAAATCGGGAATGCTGTTTACCTTTCCTTCGCTTTCGAGCAGCACCAGCGCGTCCAGCAGGTCCCAATCGCTGGCTTCCAGGGCGGCTTTTGCTTCTTCGTAGGTCACGTTTGCCTTGGTCCGCAGGTTTTCTACCATTTCATAATGATCCATCTTTATTTCCTCCTTGGCGCTTGCGCCCATTTGTTTTCTTTGCTTCCAGGGGAGAGGAGCTTTGCTTTCCCTTGGAACGGGTATAGCATAACCCCGGAAAATGAAA
>JAFXMP010000206.1 GCA_017530275.1 Clostridia bacterium
AATTCACAAGCATTGAGAGGTGTGGCTTATGTCATTTGGTGAAACGGTAAAAACACTTCGCCGAGCTTCAAATCTGACGCAGGAAAAGCTTGCGGAGCTGCTTGCCATTTCGCCGCAGGCTGTGAGCTGATGGGAAACCGATGCGGCAATGCCGGATATTTCACTCCTGCCGCCGCTGGCTAATTTGTTCGGGGTCTCAACGGATCACTTGCTGGGTATGGACACTTACCAGAATGATTTGCGCAAAGCGGAATTTGACAAGGCATTCTTTGAGTATTGGAAACACGATGATAAAGAGCGCAACTATCAAATCGCCCAGCAAGCCGCATCAGCGTATCCGGGCAATATGGAATATATGGAATGGCTCGCATCCGCCGAATACTATGCAGCCGTCCTGAAACAGGACGATGCCGAACGAAAAAAGCTGCTTGAAAGCTCTGTTGCGCACTACAACATCGTATTAGATCATACTAAAGAATCATGTCGCCGGAGAGAAACCACAGACAGACTCAAAAACAAACGATCTGGATGATTTTTATGTCAAACATGATGAACGTAAGAAACAGCAGACCAGGAAAAAGAATCAGCCCACGCTTGAATGATCGTCAAAAACGCGCCCCAAAGCTGCTTCTGATCGTAAAAATCATGTTCGAGACTTACAATTTTGTAAGTTTCGCCGTTTTCCTCAAATTCGGGTGTATAATAGTTTAGCAATGAGACGAGAGGAAAAGTGAGGCGAGCGGCTTGAAATGGGAGAGAACGCTGAAAGCGGCGCGTCAGTTTCTTGTGCCGGCGCTGGTGCTGGCGTTGATCATCGCATTCTATTCATTCTGCGTAGGTCGTGCGCAGACGGAGTTCCCGGTGCTGCGTCCGCAGGACGGAGTGCTGGACGTAAGGGAGACAGACTTTTCTTCGGACGTCTATCACTTGGTGAACAAATGGGATTATTATCCGGGCCAGCTTCTGTCCCCGGATGCTTTTGCTGATCCCACTGCTGCCCCGGAGAAGGACAACGACAGCCCGATTGACGTAGAGAAAGGCACCTATCGGCTGCGCATCCTGGCAAAACCGAATGCCTACCTTACCGTTTGCTCCTTCTCCATTGATTACAGCACCCGCATTTTTGTGAACGGAAAGGAGGTGCGCAGCATCGGCTTTGTGTCGGACGATCCAGCCCGGGCGGTGCCAAGGGTGCGTTATGTGACGCTGCCCCTGTATTCCGGGGACAGCGGCGAAATCGAAATCATCTATCAATGCGCCAACTATGTGCACAATGAAGGCGGGTTCATCCAGAACACCCTGATCTCCACGCCGGAGAACATTGACGAATACCAGCGTGGACTGACGCTGAACGCCATGATTGTCAGCGGCGGGCTGCTGATGCTTTGCTTCTATTTCCTGCTGTGCGCCGCATTCCAGAAAAACCGGGAATACGCCGCGCTGGCGGCCTGCTGCCTGGTGATTGCGATGCGCAACCAGTTTTTCTCCGTCCAGCATTTGATGCCGCCGACGCTCAGCTTCTATATCGAATACCGCCTGGTGATCCTGGACGTCAGCTGGATTCCCATGGTGACGGTGTTTCTGTTTTTCGCCTTTTTCCGGGAATCCGCTGGAAAGAAGACGCTGCTTTGTTTCGCGTGCCTCTGCCTGCTCCTGTCCGCGCTGCACTTCATCGTGGATACCCATGATCTGGTGCTGCTGTGCCACGTCTGCTATTATGCCTGCGCTCCCTTTGCCCTGTGGTTCCTGCTCCGGCATCTCTGGTCTTTCCGCAGGCAAAAGCCCGGTGTGCTGGATATCGTCACGCTCCTGGCCATCCTCTTCTTCACCTTCATGCTCATCCGGGAGGGCACGGCCTCCGGCAGCAATTCTTCCATCAATCATTTCGGCGTCACGCCGTTAGCGATGGTCGTGTGCATCCTGCTGCTGGCCATCGTGAACAATGAAAAGATCAACCGGCAGACGGCCCAGCTGCGGAAGGAAATGCAGCGCAACGAGCTGCTTTTGCAGATGAACGCCACCAACAACGATTTCCTGCGCACCGTGGCCCATGAACTGAAAACCCCCCTGACCGTGATCTCCGGCTATGCCCAGCTGATGGAGCGCCAGATGGAGCGCGGCCCGCTTTCCGAAAAAGCGCCGGAGCGATTGAAAACCATCCAAAGCGAGGCGGACCGTCTGGCGGAAATGGTTTCGCAGCTCATGGATTACACCTATGGCCACGAGAAAGACGCGGAAATGACAGCCGTGGATATCGACGAACTGTTCCGCAGCGCCTCCGCCATCATGACGCCGGTATGCGCAAAAAAGAACAATACGCTGACCGTCCATAATGGCAGCGCGTCCAATATCCACGGCAATGCCGAGCTGCTTTTGCAGGTGCTCATCAACCTGATCGTGAACGCCACCCGCCACACGGAATCCGGCCAGATCACCGTAAGCGCACAGGACAATGTGGGCTTTGTGGAGATCACCGTATCGGACACCGGCGACGGTATATCCCCGGAGGCCGTACCGCACATCTTTGAAAAGGGCTATTCCACCGATGACAGCCGGGGCCTTGGCCTGGCCATCTGCATGGATACCGTGCGCCTGCACGGCGGCACGCTGGAATTGGTATCTAACAGCCCGGATGGCGCTTCTTTCCGCTTCACGGTGCCGAAAGAAGCAATATAGAATGTAGAACGCAGAATTTAGAATGAAGAGGGTGCATCATGAGCTATACGATCCTTTTAGTCGAAGATAATCCCCACATCATGGAAATCAACCGAGAAGCGCTGATAATGGAGGATTTCGGTGTGGTGGAAGCCACGAACGGCAAAGCGTGCATGGAAGTCCTGCGCACTCACGATGTGGACATGATCGTGCTGGACATCATGCTGCCGGACAGCGACGGATTGACATTGTGCAGGCAGATCAAGGCCCAGTACGACATTCCCATCCTGTTCCTTTCCGCCCTGGGGGAAAACGAGCAGATCATCCAGGGCCTGCGCTCCGGCGGGGACGACTATTTGCCCAAGCCCTATGATATCCGGGTGCTGGTGGCCCGCATCGAAGCGCGATTGCGGGCATCCCAGCGCAGAAAGCGGTTCATGACCTTCAGCGGCCTAAAGCTGGACACGGCCCTGCTGACGGCGTATTCCGGCGAAACGGATCTGCTGCTGAGCCAGAAGGAGTACCTCCTGCTGCTGACGCTGCTCGGCAACCCCAACCGGCCCATAGAGAAGGAGGAATTGTACAGCGCCGTTTGGGGCATGGCAGCGGGCGGCGACATGAGCGCCTTGCATACGACCATCTCCCGACTGAATAAGAAATTGGAAAGCGCGGGGAAACGGGTATCCCATCGCCGGGGCGAAGGATACGCACTGGAGGAGATATAAACGAATCACATCCACACCCTCAAAAACGTACGATTTTCTTTTGACAAATCGTACGTTTTTGGATATGATAAAAAGGAAGGGAGGAATAAAAAATGTCCATTACAGCGACGGAACTAAAGAAAAACCTGAGCAAGTACCTGCTGCTTTCCGCCACGGAGGACGTTTATATCACGAAAAACGGCAAAGTAGTCAGCAAGCTCTGCAATCCTTTCCAGGATCGGGTGGAGATCGCCAAATCGCTGTTTGGCAGCGTTCCCGCCGCCATGACCCTAGAGGAAGCGAGAGAGGAGCGGCTTGGGAAGATATGAGGATGTTGATTGATACCTGCGTGATCATGGACGCCGTGCAAAGCAGGGAACCCTTTGCCCAGGACGCCCAGGCGATCCTTCTTGCAGCCGCGAATCAACAGATCATGGGCTATGCCACCGCCAAGGAAATGACGGATATTTACTATCTCGCCCATCGATGCACCCACGATCAGGGGGCAGCCAGGACGATCATGGGCAGGCTTTGCACGCTGCTGGACATCCTGGATACCACGGAAAGCGATATTCGCCGGGCGCTTGCGTCAGGGCTGAACGACTATGAGGACGCGGTCATGGTGGAAACAGCCATCCGTGAGGAAATGGATTGCATTGTCACCCGGAATCTGTCCGATTACGGCGCTTCCCCCGTACCTGTTTATTCTCCCCACGATTTTTTGATGAAGCTGGAAAGCGAATGGTCGCAAAGCGACGAAAAATGAAGCCAGGCTGGCCCGTGCGGTCAGTCTTTTTGATTGCGGCAGATGATTTCTTATCCCTTCACATCCGTTTTCCATTCTACATTTTAATAAGTAGAAAAAAATCGAGACTTACAATTTTGTAAGTTTCGCGATTTGGGCGTTTTTTTATGCTATGCTGTATGCGATGAATTCCGTCCATGTGGGACGCGGGCGGCGAAGGACGAAAACGAACGGATTTTTATAGCGACGCCCGAAAAAGGAGGATGGGAAAATGAAAAAACTGTTGTGCGCGCTGGCGGTGCTGGCGCTGGCGATCGTGCTGCTGCCCATGCAGGAGGCGAAAGCGAATTACCATAGGGGCGACACATGCCCGAAATGCGGACAAAACAATATCAGTACTTTTTGGGGCACAACCAAACTTCACAACGTTTGGTGCAGTAATTGCCATTGGGGCCAGGAGTTAAATGGCGACGGTAGATGGATCACGCTGGAAAGCAACCGCGAACCGCATTTCGGCGGCACGGCCACCTGCGTAAAAGAAGCAAAATGCGAGGGCTGCAACACGACATACGGCGAAATAGACCCCAAAAACCATACAAACCTGGAAACCTTCGCCGCCAAAGAGCCCACCTGCACCGAAAGCGGCAATAACCTGTATTACTATTGCAAGGACTGCAAAAAGTACCTGAAAGCGGATAAGAAAACCGAAACCACCGTGGAAAAAGAAACCATCAAGGCCTTCCACGACTGGGCCACCACCCTGACGGACGGCGGCGACACCCATTATTACGCCTGCTCCCGCTGTGACGCGAAAAAGGACGAAGCGGCGCACATCTACGAAAACTGGACGAAAGTGGACGACAGCAACCACAAGGGCAAATGCGCCTGCGGGAAGGAGAAAACCGAACCCCATTCCGGCGGCACGGCTACCTGCCAGGCAAAAGCCAAGTGCGCAGACTGCGAAGCGGAATATGGCGATAAAGCCGATCACAATTGGGATACGGCTTGGACCACGGGCGAGGGCAAGCACTGGCACAAGTGCAAAACGCCGGGCTGCACCGCCAAGAAGGACGAAGCGGAGCACAGCGGCGGCACGGCCACCTGCGTAAGCCAGGCCACCTGCGGCGTATGCAATCAGAAATACGGTCAAAAAGACCCCAACAACCACAGCTGGCAGCAGAGCAAGATTCTGTGGCTTTATGTCAATGGCACATATACCGAAGCAGACGTTTACTACTCCTGCGAACGGAAGGTGAATGGCTGCACTGCGAGCAAAACGCAGAAAATGCACCTTGAAAAGTCCTGCACGGCCACATGCGAAGCAGCCGGCAAATACATTTTCAAGGCTACGATTTCTGCGGATGAAACGCTGGATGGCGGCGCGTATTCCGAAGAAAGAAGCCTGGATGCGTCCGCCCTGGGCCACGAATGGGAAACCAAGTGGACCATTGACGGGGATGTGCATTACCACGCCTGCTCCCGGTGTGATGCAAAAAAGGACGAGGCGGCGCACAGCTACGGCAGCTGGACAAAAGTGGACGACGAAACCCACGAGGGCACCTGCGTCTGCGGCGCGAAAACCACGGGGGAACATGTATGGAACGGCAGCCATTGGTGCGGATATCCCCGCAAGTGTTCCGTGTGCCAGGAATATTACGGCGAAACCTTGGGTCATGAATTTTGGTATGAATATAAAACCGAAGAACAGCACAAGATCAACTGCTATCACTGTGACGGGCTCTTCGGCAGAGAGGATCATTCTGGCGGCACCGCCACCTGCACGAAGAAGGCCGTCTGCGAAAAGTGCGGCGAGGAATACGGCGATTACGCCCACGACTGGGGCGAATGGCACGTTGACCCGGACGACAGCACAAAGCACATCCGAACCTGTAACAACAACTGCGGCGCCAGCGAAAGCCACGCCATTTCCTGGGGCGCCTGGGAGAAGGTGGACGAGGAAAACCACAAGCACACCTGCCAGGGGGGCTGCGGCCTTTCGGAGACGGTGGCCCACGTGTGGAACGGCAGCCATTGGTGCGGCTATCCCCGCAAGTGCAGGGACTGCGGCGAGTTCTACGGCGACGTTTTAGATCATGAATTCTGGTACGAGTATAAAACGGAAGAGCAGCATAAGATCAACTGCTATCACTGCGACGGGCTCTTTGGCAGGGAGGACCATTCCGGCGGCACGGCTACCTGTACACAGAAGGCCGTATGCGAAAAGTGCGGTCATGAATACGGCGCGCTCGCCGAGCACACCGGCGGCACGGCTACCTGTACGGAGAAGGCGAAGTGTGAAGTCTGCGGACAGGAATACGGGGAACCGCTGGGCCACGACCTCATCCATCACGACGCCCAGGCCCCCACCTGCACGGCTATCGGCTGGGACGCCTACAACACCTGCTCCCGGTGCGATTACACCACCTATGAGGAAAAAGCCGCGCTCGGCCATGACCCGGTGCACCATGACGCACAAGCGCCCACCTGTACGGCCATCGGCTGGGATGCCTATGATACCTGCTCCCGGTGCGATTACACCACCTATGAGGAAAAAGCCGCGCTCGGCCATGACCCGGTGCACCATGACGCACAAGCGCCCACCTGTACGGCCATCGGCTGGGATGCCTATGATAC
>JAFXMP010000207.1 GCA_017530275.1 Clostridia bacterium
AGGCATACCTGGGGTCGTGATATAGGTGGGGGAAACCATTCTTTGGAGGCCAAAGAATGGTTTCCCCCACACCCCTTTCCAAGAAAGCCGCAAAAGGCAAAATACAATAATCAGCTCCCGCAGGGCAATGAACCTCGCGGGAGCTTTTGCCTGTCAGTTTATCGGAAAGTTGCGTCGATCAGCGTACCGTCCACGGCATTGATCAGAGCGTAGCAGGAATACCCCTGCCGGACGGCGGATGTGTCCTGATACAGGATCATCCATGTCGGTACAAAGACCATCCCATCCGCTTTGTTCTCCGCGCGAACAGCCTCATAAGTCAGCGCAGCCTGCTGAATGGACTTGATTTCCTCGTCGCGCCCGGAAATGGAACGGCCCATCTCCTTCGTCAGCTTTTCGATGGCCGCGTCGGGCGTGATCAGGGTTTCCGGCGTATAGACGATCCCGCCCCGGTTGAATTGATTCCGGATATTGGCGTACACAATGCCCCGGAGGTTTACGTAGAAGATCGCGCTGTACCGGCTTCCCGCCGCATGGCTGTCGATGCCCAGCGGGCTGTAATGCAGGTAATACCCTTCTTCGCTGGCGGGAATGGCGCTGTAATCATAGGGCTGGTAATCGTCGTCCACCAGCAGCTTCCCATCCGCAATGGCCTTTTCCCAAATCGCGCCCATGGTTTGGATGCGTTCTAAGCTCATATCCAGCGCTTCATCGCAGATATACTGATTGCAGGCGATGCCCAACTTTTCCATCAGTTCTTCCGCCTGGACCTGGGCCTCCGCCAGCGTGATACCGGACAATTCCGTTTTTTCCAGGGTGAATTCTCCCCTGTGGTTTTCCCAATGCCGCATCCATAGGATCTGAACAATTACGCCGGAAGCGGCTTCGGTGTAAGCGTCGTCCGCGTATTCATTGTAGAACAATGTTTCCGGGGAAAGGGACAGCCTGGCGTGATCCGCATATAATACATCCTTGTCATCTTTATAGCGAATATCCATGGCGTCCGCGCCATCCTTCGCGCCCGTGCCGTTAAACCATTCCGGGTTTACTGTTTTGGTGAAATCCGCTTCCACCGCCCGATACACGGGCAGCGTCCCCGTTTCCCGGTACGCTTCGGGAACCACCAGTTCATAGCCGTCCTGTTCAATGACGGACACAGGAGACATTTCGGTTTTTTCGGCGGAGGGGTTCAGAACGGTGGGGATGCAGGAAACCGTCCAATCCCCCTGCACTCTGGTTCCGTCCATCTTTTCGCCGTTTTCGTTCATCTGCCAGACCCAGCTTTCCATCATGATCTGGTAGCTGACGCCCTCATTGACGGCGAACCCGTCCGACGCTTCAAAGGAGAAGGTCACGGAGCCGTCTTCATTGGCGATATCGTAGTAGCCGATGCAGCCGGGCATCAGCATGGTTCCCTCGTCCACGCCGATTTTGGTCGGCATGGAATCCGTCGTAAACATTCTTCCGCCGGAGGCTTTGGCTTTCTCGACAAGTGCCCGCGCCTCCTCGTTTTGGGCGAAGTATTCCAGGTCTTCCGCCAAATCCATGGGAATGATCACATCGTTTTCGTGGACGGGACGGGCCGTACCCACGCCGTACAGCGCCCGATCCTTATACACGATCTCGTCTAAGGTAAACACCACGTCCCCGACGGTCACGGATTCGCCGATCTGGGCGATCTTGCCCTCTTTCAGCGATTCTCCCAGCTCCTGATTCCAGTGCAGGCCGAAAAACTCAGCTACCTGGGAAGAGGATAAAGCGTAAGCCGTTCCGATAATGGATAAACCCACTATAATACAGAGTACAATCGCGGCAGATATTTTCTTCTTCACGTTTTTTTCTCCTTTCGCGTTCGCAAGCACCCGCTGCGTGAGCCATGGGTCTTCCTGTACATAGGAAAGGGAATTCTGAACCGCCTTTTGCACTCTTTCCTGTTCCTCATGCAGGGTCATTGCTCGTCACTTCCTTCCAAAGCAAAGCGCAGTTTTCGTCTTGCGCGGTTCAACCGGCTGCCCACGGCCTGGCGGGATATGCCCAAGGCCGCGGCGGCTTCCTCGTATGTCATGCCTTGCAGCCAGCAGAGCAGGGCGGCTTCCTTTAATTTCACGGGAAGACGCATGATTGCTTCTGTCAGCATATTGTCTTCATCGTTCGCGGAAGCGAATCGTTCCGCGATCATATCCAGGGTAACCGAGCGATCCACATGCCGGAACCAACCCGACCGGTACACGTTCTTGCAGGTATTCACCGCGATGCGCGTCAGCCAGGTTTTTTCGGATGCTTCCGCCCGGAAACCGTCCAAATTACGATAAGCTTTGATGAAAGTTTCCTGCACAGCATCCTTCGCCAGTTCTTCATCGTGCAGATACAGGATGCACAGCCGAAGCAGAGGAAGCTGATACAGGGCCACCATGCGCTCGATTCTTTCTTCCTTGCTGTCAGGGCCCTTGACAGTTTCCACGGCAGCCTCACCACCTTTCACCTATTAGACGCAGTATGGCAAAGAAAACGCAACGCAGAAAGAAACTTTTTCAAAAGATTTTGTTCTCACAGGCTTTTTCTATTCAAAAAGGAGCTCCGCCGCAACAGAGCTCCTCGTTATTCATTTGGGTTTACGTAAGTTTAGGGATTACAGGGCCTTGCCCAGCGCGTCGTTGACAGCTTCCTTGTAGCCGTCCAGGCTGACGGTGCAGCCGGTGATCACGTCGATATCCAGGCCGTTCTTTTCCACGGTCTGCGCGGCATACTGAGGCAGCGCCACGCCGCCCAGGCCCTCGGTCTCGGAATGGCTGACGATTTCCACATCCGCGATCTTGCCATCCTTGATGGTGACCTTCACCTTGATCTTGCCGTTGATGCCGTTGCCTTCGCCCTCGTATTCGCCATCCTTGAAGGCGCCGGTCACGTTCTCGTTCGCGCCCTTTACTTCGCTGATGGGACGGGTAGTTCCGGCAGCGTAGATTTCGCCCACCCAGGTGGTAACGGGGGTTTCTTCGCTCTTGAATTCGCCCTTGGCGCGCTTGGCGGCGTTGGTACCGGCGATGCGGCCGAACACCATGGTCTCGCCCAGGTTGCCGGAGCCGTTGTACATGTCGCAGAAGATGGAGCCCATTTCACCGGCTTCGAACAGACCTTCGATCGGCATTCCGTCCGTATTGATAACCTGGCCGAACTTGTTCTTGCG
>JAFXMP010000208.1 GCA_017530275.1 Clostridia bacterium
CCATGCTTTGCCGTGATCGTGTCAAGCGGTTCTTTGATTTCCTGGCCGCGGAATCCGTTGCCCTTGTGGTTTACCTGAACGATGAAGGGGCGCGGATTGTCAATCACGAATTTCTGGATGCCCCTTGCGATCCTGCGCATGGTCGCGTCCGCCAGCGGCCTCACGGCCCGAATGCCGTATTGATCCCATATTTCTTTCGACGTTGCAAAGATGGAAGGACACGGAAGGCCAAAATCCAGTATATCCGCCACGGTGGCCCATGGTTTCTTCATCCCGGAAGCTACTTCCATTCCTTCCGGGTCGCCGTGTGTAGGCTCGGGCCAAACGATGCTTTGTCCGTCGCTCCTGGCGATCAGGAAAAAGCGCCTGCGGATGGTGGGCGCTCCATAATCGCAGGCCCGCAATTCCCTGAAGGAGATTTTATAGCCAAGCCCGATCAGCAGTTGCGCCGCTTCCCTGCTTCCCGCGTCAATCTTCAAAAATTCGCATGCTTCAAAGAAAGCGGGGTGGTCGTTGGAAATTCCGCCTGTCAGCATGGCGACAAATCCTTTGAATGTTTCTCCCGCCCGGTCTGGATCGGGTATACTTTTCCCGTCCTTTGTTTGTTTCAGCGGCCCCCATGTTTGTATTTCTTCCACGTTCTCCATCATAATTACACGGGGCCTTACCGTCATTGCCCACCGAAGGATTACCCATGAAAGCCCTCTGATCTTTTTGCTTACCGGTTTTCCGCCTTTTGCCTTGCTGAAATGCTTGCAGTCCGGCGAAAACCACGCCAGAGCAACGGGCCGCCCGGCGCATGCCTTTTCAGGATCAATGTCGAAAACATCTTCCGTATAGTGTTCTGTCATGGGATGGTTCGCCTTGTGCATGGCGATAGCCGCCGGATCGTGGTTAATGGCAATATCTACGCTCCGCCCGATTGCCATTTCTATTCCAGTGCTGGCTCCGCCGCCACCGGCAAAGTTGTCAACTACTATTTCCCGCATCGTCATTGTGCCTCTTTCAAAAGCTCAAAAAGCGTTATTTGGTTCTTTTCCTTCCTCGGTCTTGCCTGGGCTTCCGCTGCTCTCCAGCGCCATAGGCGGCAATCCCGGCTATTGCAGCGAAGCACTTCTTTCCTGTTCCCGCCCATGCAGTCAAGGCATTTTGCCCGAATATCCGCAAGGATTTCATCTGGTGTTGGCTGTTTGCTCATGGTTTATCCATTTCCGCCCGCAGACTGTCCTTGATGTAATAGTCTATCCCCAGGCGTTTACAGAGGGCTTCCGCTTCCCGGCCAAATTCGCCCCAATGGATGGTTGACGGGTAATAGTTCAGCTTCCCGATCTTCACCTTGTCCGCCAATCCGCTTACTTCTCCAAGCAAAAACCGGAAAGCCTTTTCGTCAAGCACGGGTTCAAATGATACCCACGTCTTAATGCCCCTCGCTTTCGCCTCCGCCAGTTGCAGGCATCCGTATTTTGCTACCGGCGCTATGTAATCCTTTCCGCAGTCCATGGTGATCCCGTACCAGTCGCCATCATTCAGCAAATCAAAATCCCTTCTGCCGTCGCCTTTCGTCAAAATTTGAACGTGGTTTCCGAATTGTTTCAGCAGTTGGATGATCTCTCTGGTAGCACTGGTGTCATATCCCGTCGGGTACGGATCGCATGTAAAGCAAAGATGAATCAGCTTGCCGGTTATGTTTTCCCGCGCCAGTTGATTGCTCGTTTCTTTCACTATGCCGGGGCGCGGTTCCACGCGGTTGTGAAATTCCTCCCTGTCCCGACGCAGCACGTTCGGGGCGAAGCAGTAGAAGCACCTGTGCGGGCATCCCGTGTAGATGTTCAGCGCCAAATCCCCGTATTCTTTGGCTTTTCCCCTCGGCTCGTAAATCGGTTTCATGCTTCCTCCTTCATATCCAGCAGAGCAAACGGGCATACATCCATATTGCTGGCCGCGTTCTCCATATATCTTCCCATGTTGGGGCAGTTGGTAAGCGCTATGTATACCGGGCATTTTTCCGCTTCCTTTTTCCCGGCCATGCAGAAACTTTCCCTGCATTGCTTAATCGTCTGGCGGATCAGCACGTCCAGCCCGTCGCAATCCACGTTGATAAATCCGTCCACGTTCCGCGTCGTGGAGAGGGTCATATACCTTTCTTTCCAGTTCGCATCCATCACGCGCAGCTGCACGGCGCTGATTTGCTGATAGGCTATTTCTACGGCGCGGAACAGCAGTGCTTTTCCGCACCTGGCATTGGCGTATATGTGCATTTCCTGGAGAAGCGGCTTCATCCGCGGATCGTCCACAATATCCTTGATCCAGTGGATCAGGCTGTTCAGCACCAGAAAATTATCCATGGCCCCGCTTGAAACCCGTTTCCTCCAGGGTTGATCCCGGTCTTTCTGTTCTGCCTCCCGTTTGCTCAAATCGCATGGGCGTTCCACTTTCGTTTTCAAAACGATCTCTGTACTCATCGGTGTTGGCTTCCTTTCATGCCTCTTGTGCATTTTGGTTCCGCAGGTGCATTTTATAAAGTCTCTCGGCAAATTCCGTGTTTCCGTTGGCTATTTTCATGCATCTGTCCCATTCCCGTGCTTCCTCGGTATATCCGCGCTGCTGTGCGATAAAGGAGAGCAGCGTTTTCAGCCTTTCCGGCGTGGCGCATTGCTCGCCCAAATCCTCTATCAATTCCGGCGGCATACCGTAGGCCATCATGTCCATAAGATGATTGTGCAGGAAGGAATCACCGTCGCACGAAAAACAGAATCCATCTATCAGCCGTTGCGCCACGGCGGCCCGTGCCTTGGGGCTTGTTACCCATGCGGCGTCAAATCTTGCCCGGCGCTCAACCCCATTGGCGTCGTAATATCCGCCCTCCCGCGCGTGCGCGTATGGGTAGCCCTCCTGATCTGATGTGTGTGTATACGCCGACCTTATACCCATACTTACCCCTTGTTTATATTTATATAAAAAGGGGGCTTCTTTGGCGTCTGTGTTGGGGTGCATGTTGGCCCCCTCTTTGGTGGTGTCTATGGGGGCTGTGTTGGCTCCTTCTTTGGGGTCATTTTCGCCCCCAAACTCCCGCAGGGATAAATAAAACAGCTTGTACATGGGCTTTTCCGCGTTGCGTTCACCCTTTGTAAAGTCGATATATCCCTTTTGTTTCAGCCGGTTCCGCAGTTCCAGCACCGCCTTTTTCGGCAGTTTGCAGTACAAATCCAGTTCTTGATGTGAAATCTGAAAGAATCCTGTCGGCCAATCGTATGTTTGCGTCTGCGGGTTATACTTTGCTCTGTCATTGGCAATGTAGAATAGCGCAATCCAAAGCATACGTTCCCGGCACCCTAAGTATTCTTTTCTCGCTTCCTCCATCATCAAACCAAATTCGCGCACGAAATTGATGCTGCACATTTCGGCGTGCCGCCTTCCTCTGTTAGAATTGTTTGCCGTGCTTGTATGGCCGCGTTTTGTTGTATTCGTGCTTTTCCATAAGCAGTAACAAAGGATCAATGCCGTTCTTTTTTACCCATACCATTGCCATGGATAGGGCGGTGATAAGGCCGTATTGGGTATCTTTTTCGTTCTGCAATGCGTAAGATGTTGCCGCGTGAAGATTGGCTATCAGAACAACAAGGCTGTCAGGAACAAGCGGCAGCATTGCGGGATCGTTATACTCTCCTTCGATGCTCAATTCCTCGCCGGTTTCCGCGTCCTTTGCTATCAGGCCAACCTTGCCGAAATAATCCAGGATGCGTATGCAGCCGTCAATCAACTCAACGGCAATCCCTTCGGGCTTATGGTGTTTCCAGCATTTGCCATTCTTGCCTTTGCAGATGCCAAACACAATTTCTGCATTGCAAGCGCCACCACCGCCACAATCATCATCCGCGGTAACTGCTTTATACCACACCATCGGCCTGCCTGCCCGCGCTTCTTCCAGCGCTTCGCTCCATTCGCTGTGAATCAGAACGATCACTTCCTCCAGCGGCCTTTCTTCTTCCCACCATCCATGAGCAACGGCGTTTTGGTGGATTTCCGCCGCAAGGTCTTTAATCAGCATGTTCATCCTCCTTGTTCTTCTTTTTTTCCCATTCCTGGCAGCAATCGTCCGCGTCCACATAGTCGGCCCGCTTCGGGCTGTCCCCGTTGCAGCAGACGGACACAAATTCGTCGCTCCGCCATTCGCAGGTAGCGCAGCAGCATTTTACGATCCCGGGACTTTCTCGCACGCCGGTATCGCCTCCCCCTCCATGAAATCCAGGAAAAGCGCTTTACAATAGGGGCATAAATCGTATTCAATAGAATAGGCTTTTTCAGTATTGAATACAAAAACCGCTTCCGTCCGTATTTCCTTTGTGCGAATCAGCCCCATTTCCGGCAGGCTAATCGCACGCTTGCACCTGTCGCATATCCTCTGATTCATTGTCGCCCTCCGTTTCTCGAAAATTCCACTTGTACTCCTGGGCTTGGTATTCCTTGTACCAGTCCATGGCGGGGATGTGTACGCCGTTCTTCTCGAACCAAAATTCCTGAATGTGTTGATTTGGAATCACCTGACCGAAACGTACAGCGTTTTTATAGGTCACGCTGTCCCGCATGAGTACGTCATGCCACCTGGTCACGGCCAGCCGGAATCTTTCAGGGGTCAGCCAGCTTTTGTAATTGTTGCAGCTGCGGCAGGCGGGGAGGAAATTATCTATTGTATCTGCGTCTGCTCCTATAATGTCGGCAAAGTGCCGAAGCTCCAGCGGAATGAAGTGATCCACCTGCATTTGTTTCATGGTGATCTCGCATCCGCAGTAGGCGCAATGGCCGCCGCATCGTTCATAAACCTGTTGGCGCACTTTTGCCGGTATGTGCTTCCGCTTCTCTTTGAACAAGGTTATTCCTCCCACGCCTTGCGGTATCGCGGCCCGTCGTATTCTGGCATTTGGAAATAGTCGCATCCATTGTGTTTGAAGGTCGCCTGCTCATGGGAAAAATCCTTCTCAATTTTTATTTCTTTCCCAAGCGCTTCCGCGGCCTCCGCAATGCCGCAATGAAAATGAAGTCCAGGTTTTCGGGCGGTATTCCATCTTGGATGAACAGCGGTAAACCGAATCCCAAAAGTGCGGGCAATATAATCCGCCTGCTCCTGCGCGGCCATCAGCCGCCTTTCCAGTTCCACCAGCGCGTTTTTCAGCGCTTTATCCTGGTTGTTCATAAGGCTCCCCCTTTGCCTCTATTTCTTCCCGTATCCTTTCTTCGTTCCACTTACCCGGAAAAACGACGAAAAATTGGCCTCCGAGAATTATCTTTGTGCTATCCGTTTTGGCATCATACACAAATCCGGTTATTGGCATTTCAATGGTCATCTGTTTTGCGTCGTTGCGCATAATCTTGTCAACGGTCACGTTCATACCCATTCCTCCGGTTTCTCGACCCTCTCAAACCGGATCACCCATACCCAGGGATTGGCGGCCCACCCATAGCGCGGAAGGTCAGCCTTTCGGACGGTTTTATCCCATATCTTTGCATAGTTGGAAATCGTGTAGTCTGCCAGTTTGATAAAGTCGCCGCGGCCTCCCCATGATTCTATTTCGTCGGCTCCTTCTGCAAGCGCATCTTCTTTTGTAATTCTTTGCAGCTGTTCCGCGCGAATATTTACCACGCGCAGGAATATGCGTGCCGCTTCTTTCGGCATGTGGATGGACGGACACCATGGGCGCTTTCCATAAAAAACAGGCTCAAAATTCGGATTGTCTGCCTTGTAGTAATAGGTGCCGCGCTGTATTGCTTGTAATCCTTGTGAGATCGGGAGATTGCACCACGTTTCCCTGACCCACAGAATATCACCCGGTTTATATTTCGGCTCTTTTTCGATCACGGCCAGGAGGCGGTGTGTTGTTGTACCGTCTGGATTGTGGATAATGGTAACTCCTTCTTCTTCATTCTGCATTTCCACAAGCCGCGTGCCGTACTTATTCGTGAACATTTCCAGATGCGTGTTACTGTATTTTGTGGGAACGATCCGCCGCGTCTGCGTTTTCCGGCCTTGCAGAATCGCCTTGACCATTTCGGTGTTAAACAGAATCGGCTTGATCTGCATGGATCACACCTCCATTGACATGGCAGGAAAATATATTTTTCGGTGCAGCCCTATATCCGTCGCACACGTCCACTTCGCCCTTTTCAGGCATAATGTACATCCACGTTTTATAGGGAAACAGGATTGGATCAATAGATGCTTCCTCTGCTGCGTCGCTAAGAAGCCAGCCGGGGCCATAGTCGCATCCAAAGTTTATAAGCCGTCGCGTAGGTTCTTCTTGAATTTTATTTTGAATCAAGCCGGTTAGAATAACCTGGAATCTGTCAATCTGTTCCTCGGATGCTGGATGCTTAATGGCGACTATATCCGCCAATACCATAGCAAAAGCTGAAGTAATGGAATAATCTCCGTTGTCATGGTTCACTTTGCCTCGGAGTTTATCGGCCCACCATTTCGCGGCGCACTCTGCCATTTGATGGGCTGTTTCAGGATGTATGCTATTGCTCATAGCTTTTCACCGCCTTACTGATTCTGTTAATAACTCTGGCCGGGAATCTCCGGCGCACCATCCATACCCGCAGGCTGTCCAGCCAATGCGGCATCCGCTTTTTTCTTTTTTGTATTACGCGCTCTCTTTTCTTTTTGCTCTGCATTCTCTCTCCCGCTTTCGCAATTCAGCCCGTTCCAGTTTCCGCTTAATCTGTTCCGGCATTTCCAACGCCGCCCAAAGGCAGGTTTTATAATTACTTTTCGGCAGCACCTTCCATCCCTTCCAGCATAAATATCGGATGTAGGGGGGATTATCGCCGTACTGGCATCGCCTGGCCGTTGTCACCATGCCGCCGTCGCTTTCATTCGTCCCCATCCAGAGTAGGAAACCGAAATGGTTGTCCACGGGCGGCATATTCTTTTTGTTTAGTTTCTTATACTCCATCCCATTCCACCCCTTTCATCTGCTCTTCGGAAGGGCGATCCGTCCAGAACACAAAATCCCTGCCGTAACGTCCCGCATCTTTCAGGAGCGCCCTTTGATTCACGCCTCCGCGCCACGGTGGCGTCATGGCTTCGTCCGAATAGGTTTCATCCCGGAACTGGACGAAAACAGGCTTCACAGAATCAGGCGTATGGTAATAACTGTATGCGTGTTTCTCCGCTTCCTCCACCGTCATGATCCTGGGCTCCTGCGCTTTCAGCAGAGAAAGAGCGTCGTTTGGAACATCAAGGCCACAGGTCGCTTCATCGTAAGGGCATGTTTCGCAGAAATATTCATCAGGGCCAAATTTCGGTTCGCTGTGACACCTAAGCCCCTTGATCGTATTTTGCAGATCAGCCATTATTCAGTCTCACCGCCTTTTTGATAACGTCTGTTATAGCGTACATATAATTGACGATCCACGGTTTTTCTCGCTGGAAGTCGTGAGGATAGCCAACCTTTCGCAAGTCCTGGATTACCTCATTCTGCGCTTTTATCAGGGACAGGGCATCACGCGCTAATTGGGATGTACATTCATCAATTCCCATATTGGGATCATTCATCAAATACCAATATAGGCAGCTGCTATCACAGGTTGTTCTATTTGAGCAGCATTCCAGTCCTTTGACCGTATTTCCAAAGTCAGGCGTTTTCATTGCGTTCCCGCGCCTCCCTTGCCACGTCCCGGATCACCAGCGCGTTGCTCCACATCCCGATCTGGTTCATGGCTACCTGGTATTCATGCCGTGGAATTTCCCGAAGCCCGGCGACGCCGTACCGGGCCAGCACATCCTTGCGGATGACGTTCCCCAACTTGGTCACGGCCCATTTGTCCCCGGATAGTTCCCGCTTGTCCAGAAGTTCCCGCGCTTTTGTGCGTATGGCGTCGTTCATGTACTGCGCCTGTTTGGCCGTAACCGGCGTTTGAAGCCTGATCTGCTTTTCCAGCGCTTCCAGCCGGTTATTCTGCACGGCCTGGGAGGCGGCCAGCCTTTCCAGCGCTTCCGCGTTCTGTTGAAGCAGTTTTCCCATGCTCTGGATCACAGGCCGCATGATCTCCGTAATCGCAGCAGAAACGGTACGGTTCCACGTATCATCCGCAGGATTGGCGAGTTCAATAACCTTTGCGCCTCGGCTTTGTTCCTGAAAAGCCTCTCGGATTCGTTCTTCCTCCATTTCAGCCAGATGATTCCCTTGCTGTACTTGCTCCTGGAGCTTTTCGTATTGATCCTTCGTCAATTCTTTTCACCGTCCTTTACGAGCAAGAATTTCACTTGATCCGCCGCGTACTCGCTCACATAAGCGCAGGCGACGACGGCGGCATGCAAATATGCTTCCATGGTGGAAGGAGAAAGTGCCGGAACGATCCGCGCCACTTCCTTGTTATTCTTTGCCATTTCCTCGCAAATCTTCACCAGATAAGGCCCGGCTTCAATCAGCCCGTCGGCGACGCCCTGCCAATCTTCCTTTGTCAGGGTGTTTGCCTTGCTGGAAAGAAACGCTTCCGGGGATGAATCAATCCGATGGATCATCAATATACGCTCCCTTCTCCGCCCGCCGTATTCAGTGCGGACCTGGCCCCCTTGGCCCAATCCTCCACCGTGGAGAGTAATTCGGCATATTCCCGCCGCATTTCTCCGTCCATCGTCGCAAATGTGCCGTGCATATGGGGCATCCGGCAGACGGCCCCGATAAAGGTATTTACCGCCGCTGCCAGGGCGTCCGGCGTCAGCGTATCGGAAGGAGTGCGCTCCGCATCCCCGCGGGCCAAGGCGCTTTGAGCGTTCAGTAAATCAGCCTGGGCGCGGTTGCATTGCGCCTGTGCTTCCTCCAGCAGTTCCCCTTGTTCCTTTAGCTCCCGCTGTAATTTGTTGTTCTCCTGCTGCAAAAACCGGGATTCGTTCATGGCGTCCCGGCCTACTTCCTGAAGCTGCTCGATCTGCTGTTTTTGTGTCCGCAGCGTTTCCGCCACGTCCTCCGGCAATTCTGCCGGGCGGTTTTCGGCCTGGGCCGCCCGCATTTCGGCTTCCTCGCGGGCGCGGTTTGCTTCGTCGATTTCTGCCTGGGCTTCTGCTTTTGCCTCTGCCCGTGCCTTTTTCACGGCTTCCTGCACTTCCCGGCTGGTCATATCCTGCACGTCATGGTGGACGATAAAATCTTCCTCGGTTCCTTCCGGAAGCGATAACATGCTGAACAGTTTCGCCTTTTCAATGCCGGTAAATGCAGGGCGATCCCCAAAACGCCGGTATACGCCCATGATCTGCTGGGCGTGTCTCTCGCTCATATCCGTATTGTTTTGCAGCCATTGGCCCCATTCGCCGCGGCTGCACAGGCTTTTCGCCTCCGTCAGCACCCGTCCCAACTGGAACAGGTTCATCACCATGGCTTCGCTGTACATCCGGGCTTCTTTCCCCAGCATGTCCAGCGTGGAAAGGGCGTTGCTCTCGGTGTTGGCTGGCTCGTTCATCATTCTTTCCTCCCTGTTGGTTCTTGTCTTTCTTTGCCTATTGATTTTTCTTTGCTTTTATGGTAGAATAACAGAAGGAAATGACGTGTGCCCACGGATTTTCCTGCCGCCGTGATCTGTTCCCAGCAGAGCGCGGCTTTTTATCTGTCGTCATATTCCCATGCTTCAAATCCTGGCGGCGGGTTTGGCGCTGGCTTCCAATGGGTGAGAAAACCGTTAATATCGTGGTGGAATTGGTGCCACCCTGTAACGGTTATCCCGTTGTATCTGTGCCATGCCAGAACGCAGGCTTTCTTGTCCGCGTCCTTTTCCGTCGGTTTCCGCGTGTTCGTGTCAATCCATTCATGATCTACCATTGCAGATGGTTTCTTTCACCGGCACCCCCTTCCTTATCATTTCTGTGATCCAGTACGCCCGCGTGATTTCGCTGCAATGCTCCAGCGCGTCGCTCCAGGTCGGCAGGCGTCCCCGCTTTCGGAAAAACTTCATTTGAAAATATAAGCTGTTCCGGTTATGCGGTTCTTTGTCTGTGTGCCTGTCTGCGCAATACGGGCATTTTTTTCTTCCAGGGGGCAGGAAACGCACTTCGTTCCTGCCAAATTCATCAGAAACCATGTTGCTCCCTGCCTCCCGTTCGGAAGAAATAGCCGGTCTTTCCCGGCTGTCAACGATTCGTTACGGTCTGCTTACCTTCTCGTACAGTCTGGCACACTTGCCCGTGACCGCCTGGGCCAGGATATATCCGCTTTCCCCTGCGAGGCTTTGTAACTGCGGGCCTCAAAGTGGCGCGGCATGTCGGAGTTGAACCGGCTCCTGCACCGCCTACGGAGCGACCGTCCAGCGGGCTTTGCACCTTACATCAATGCCGCAGATTGCCGGTCTTTCCCGGCTGTCTCCTTTGTCGCAGGTACGCGCCGCTAAATTCCGAGTAGCGGCCAGGGCATGGCTGTGGCCTTTTTCCGGGGTTTCCATGCCTTTTGATATGCGTCGATTCGCTCCCCGAGGTCTGGTGCGGATAGCAGGATTTGAACCTGCATATGTTCACAGGGAGGTCCCCGCCGCCTTATCCCGTCGGCCATATCCGCAAATAGCGGCGGCGCGGCCATTCTCCCGCCGCCGCATTCGTCACAGGGAAACATTGCCATTGTGCGTCTCGTTTGAATCAGGGGGGGCGGATGAACCGCCCAAAATCTAATCTCCCGTGGCCGCGCTATGAAAGCGCATACAGTTTTCTTTTCTGAACGTCATATTTTGTTGGAAGATGAAGAAGGATGATACTTTCCCAGGTATCTTTTTTCCATAGTGCCGGAACAGCCAGGATGCGGCCTGCCGTTCCAGCCGCACGATGTACCAGTATACGGCGGTCATGTTGTGCGTCACCCCCTTTCTGTGCGCTTCCTTGGAATAGGCTTGTGCAATGCCTTTGGAGCCGAAAGCAGGAATCGAACCCGCAACCTGACCATTACGAATAGCCTGCTCTGCCTTTGAGCTATTTCGGCACGGGCTTCGGGGTATGCCGCCCCCGAAGCGCCCCGGCGGTAACGCCACCGGCTGCGCTTCCTTTCGCATTTAGAGATATAGCGCCCACGAAGGAAAGGAAGAAAGCAAATCCCGCTTTGGTGGACAGGGCTTGAATCGAACAAGCCTCTGCGGATTTTCAGTCCGCCGCACTCACCTTTTGTGCTACCTGTCCATAAATCGCCGGTCTGTCCCGGCTGCCATCGGTTTGGATTTCTCCGTCTTTTGCCGATTGTCACACTTCTTTTTACCTTTTGCGGGGTTACATTGAAGCGTAGCGCATCGCTCCCCTGGCGCGTCGGGCCGGAATCGAACCGGCCCGGTTGATGTTCGCATGATCATCAGTTGAAGGAAGAATGATCCCAAATGGAGAAGAAAAGGGGAATGGGTTTATGCCATCCTGTCAACCGGCAAACCTGCCGCCGCGTATCGTCATACCTCCTGTATCTCAATTTCCCAGCAGGCTTTCATCTGTTTCTTTTTGTTGATGTATACCCGGTTTTTCCGCGTCGCCTCGCTCTTGGCGTCGTATACCGTGATCCGCATATCCTTGTCAATGGTCACGAAATCAGCGAAATAGCGGATGTTCCCCGGAAGGTCAAACGGCACTTGCCGCAGCACTGTCCTTAGTTCCCCGGCCCGCACCCGCATCATCAATTCCTGGTAAACCGTCGCCTCGTGCTGGCTGTCAAATATCTTTCCGTCTATCTCCACCCGTTTGTTTCCGTACTTGCTCCGCTTCGGGGGCGGAGTTGTCGGCGCGGGTGTGCGGGGCGTAATGCCCGGATGCAAGGGGCTGTTGTTTCTCCGCAGGAAAGCGGCATATTCTTCTTCTGTCATTCGCAGCGCCATGTCGATGCTCCTTATCTCCACACTACGATCTGGTCTGTCCTGTTGCCGTCCTTGTCGATCAGCACCGCTTCCATGGTGTTTAGCCCCAGAGCCTTGCATATCGCTTTTCCTATGCTCTGCGCCGCTTCTATCTTCCGCTTCGCTGGCACGTCCACCGCGCCGATCAGCTTCACCAGCAGCGAATCGCCGTAATATTCCACCGTCACCTTTTCGCTCATACGGCCTCCTGCCGGTATATTCCCGGCTCCGGCATCATGATCGGCGCGTTCCCGTAAAGCATCCAGTGAATGAATGCCATCCGCGGAATCCGCACGGTTTTCCCCATCATGCACACGGGAAAGCCCAGCTTTTCCGGCGCTTCTTTCGCCTGGATATTGATGGAATAGGGCATACATCCCACCACTTCCCTTACGTCCTCCGGCGTCAGGAAATCCTTGCTGGATGCTTGTATCTCTTGAAATGTCATGGTGTTGGCCTCCAGTTTGTGGTACAATGGTCGAAGGATGGTCAAACCATCCAAAAGGAAAGGGGGTGTTGTTGTGAAAATTCCGCCATATTCGGAGTTCTTGAAAGCGTCCGGCCTTTCAGACGCTGGAAAGCAAGTGGATGATCTGATTGAATTAGTCGATAAAACCAAAGGGAAGCTAAGGGAAGGTACGCCTGATTCTGTCTCGGTGTTAATGGCATCGGTCATTCACTCGCAAAAACTTCTTGCAGCATATCACGATTGGCTTGCAGAGCAGTTGAAAGCTGATTCGGAGAAGTAGCTTTCGCCGCGTCCCTTGCGTCCGTTTCGGTTCCGCATACCGTTTCTGGCGCATCTTCACAGTGATTCCTGATTATTTCAGCCAGTGCAAGGGCTTCTCTGCGTGTCAGGCGGAGCAGCCCTTCTTTTTGTTCTGAATGGCGTATGATGATCCCGCCGTTTACATCATCCTCCACCATGAGAGGGCTTATTTCAATGATCGGATGTTCTTGTTTGTCCAGCATTTCCAGAAGTTTTTCTGTGTCTTTTTCACTTATAAAGAAAGCATTGCCGCTCTTATAAAGCTTTGCGTTTTCGCTCATGCCCCCTTGCTCTCCTTCCTCTTTCTTCCTTTCCGTGCTATAATGGCATGTGTTTGCGGTTGCCGCCGCAAATCAATTTCGCGGAAAGGAGGAAAGCTATGGTTAAGTTGCTCCCGGAAGAAATCCGGAAAATTGCTATGGAAGCGGCTCTGACAATCAACCAGGACAATCATCCGCCAGTCCATACACGTTTTGATGATGAAGTTGCCCGTCTGTACAAAAAATACCTGCGGGCTAAAGAAGTCATTGAAACCATGGAGGCGCAGGAATAATCGCCTCCCGCCGCTGCCTTGTCAGCGGCCTTTTTTTATGGCGGGGATCACTTTGGAATTTGTTTCCAGGCATTCCATGTACGCTTGTATCGCTTCCTTCATCTGCTCTACGCTGATTTCGTTTTCTTGCACATAATCATCCAGTTTTCGGGCAATGTTTTCCGTGTGGTTGATGGTGTCGCTCATGCCCCCTTGCCCTCCTTTCTCTTGCTGCCAAGAAGTTTTTCAATCGGACAGTGATAGAGTTTGGACAGCGCGGGTAGTTTGTCAGCACGCGGGAGATTTGTTCCATTTTCCCACATCGCCACAGTTGATTGTCTGATTCCAAGCGCCTTTGCCACTTCCGCCTGGCTCATTCCGCACTGCTTCCGCAGTTCCTTTAGCAATTCCCTCGCTCCTTCATCTATCATTTGAAATGATTATAAACAGAAAAAATGATTTTGTCAACATCCAAAATGATTAAAATTTACCGTTCTGTTGAAAAATATCATTTTTAATGATAACCTATATAATGAAATAATCGGAAGGTGGTGCCGTGAGTGTTTCGTTTTCGATTGAAGGAATTGCGAGATAAACGCGGTTACTCTCAAGCCGCCCTCGCTAATAAAATCGGGGTAAAACAATCTACAGTCGGGATGTGGGAGAACGGAACCAATTATCCAAAAGTTCAGCAGCTTATCACACTTGCCGATCTGTTCCACGCCTCCGTAGATTATCTGCTTGGGCGTGATGAGTATATAGGCATTACACACTATCAAAAGCAAAGCGAAGTCGTCCTTTCAGACGAGGATAAAAAGCTGTTGTCTGCTTTTCATATGCTATCATCCGAAAACCGTATTTCGATTGTGAAAAACATTCAATTCCTCCAATCCATTCAAAACGAGGAAAAAGACAAGCGGACAACGATTGCATAGTTGTAGATTTAGAAAAGTATCGGATGCAGAACAAAGAATGTTAGGAGCATGTGAATATGAAAAAGAGATCGAGACTTTTGCATTCTATAAAAATGATGTATGATTGAAAATGAAAGAGAGGTTTAGCATAAATGTTTTTCTTAACAAAAATTCTTCTTATCGTCTTTGTTATTTCCGTTTTAAGTTCGTATGGGCAATCCTATATTAATTCAAAACCTGAATCAGATACCAGCATTTCTGTTATTCAATTTATGAATATTCCTTGGGGTACACCCAAAGAAGATGTATTGGATTACTTAAAAGAATCTTCGTTGCACATTCAAAATATTGAAGAAGAAAAATATCCATATGAAGATTTTATATCCGGTTCAATTTCGCCGTCATATAATTTTCATGACGCTTTTTCTCTATATTATCCCTTGCAATTTTCCATAGATGTTCATACAACTATGGTCAAAATGCGCGTTTCAAATACCATCGCTGGGTATAGTGTTGATCGAATTGTATTGTGCTTTATGGATGAAAACGACTATGGCTTATATAAAGTAATATACTCCTTTTCACCACTTACTGATAAAAGTGTCTTTTCTTACGATGAACAATATGCAGACTTGCTTAATAAGCTATCATCCTTGTATGGAGTGTCGCATGAACATTCTGAAGAAAAGAAAGGCGTAATAGCAAAAAAAGAAAAAATAACAAGCGCATTATGGTTAGGCGGTAAAAATACAGGTGTATGTCTTACTATGCATCAATATGATCAGGCTGGCTATTGGGATAGGTTTTTGTCTGACGAAATAACTATTACATACGGAACTGCTGATGTTAATTCCATATTTGAATTAAAAAATAAGCAACGCGAAGATGCTGAGGAGGATTCCCGAAAAACCGAAATAGATAGAATCCAAAATGATAATTTTGGACTATGATAATCGAAAGGAGAAGAATTATGAATGGAAATTGGATTTGGGAAACCGAAGCGCCAAAGGATGAAGGGCGGCTGAAGCGCGCTGCAAAGGTGAAGGTTGATTCTTTGTCCATAAATGAAAACGAATGCAAGGGCGTCTTCATCGGAAGCGAAGGAACGATCTATCAAACCGATCTCGAAACCTGCTCTTGCCCTGACTTCGCCATCAAGCAGGGTTATATCCCCTGCAAGCATATCCTTCGCCTTGCCATGGAAGCGGGGATCATCAATGCCAATGGGAACACGCCCCAGCAACAGCGCCTTGCCGATATTGCCGCCCTGCGCCAGCAGATAGCGTCTGCCTATGGATTCTATTATCACTTCGATAGCCCTATCATGCCGGATAAAAAATACGACGAATTGAAAGCCCGTCTTGCTGAATTGGAAGCATAAAAAGAACCCCGCGCTTTCGCGCGGGGCGGATGACCCCAGCCAACACCACTTGAACAGGGATCGTTTGTATTTTATCATAGTGCAGGCGCTTTGTAAAGGAGTAATCTTCGTGGAATGCGTTCTATGCAAACAAAATATCCCGGATGGTTCCGCATTTTGTAACTGGTGCGGGGCTTCCCAGGAAAAGAAAGCGCGCGCCCGGAAGAAACGCGGGAATGGGCAAGGCTCTGTTTACCAACTGAAAAATAAGCGTTGGATCGCCGTTCAGGTCATCGGCTGGTATAACGATGAAAAGGGAAAACGGCATAAGAAAATCAAAACGAAATGCTTTGTCAAAAAATCCGATGCGATAAATTTCCTCCCATCCTTGAAAGAGTATACCAAGCCTGCGGATATGAACCTCCACGATCTCCACGATATATATACTTCAAGCAAGGAATATGATGCGCTGTCAAAATCCCAGCGTGATAAAATGGGCTATGCCTGGGCGCGCTGGCAATCCCTGGAGTTTCGCGGTATTGCCACCCTCACCGTCGCCGATATGGAAGATTTGATCGAGCAGCAGACGAAATCCTATTATCCGGCCCGCGATATGAAAGTAGCTTTGTCCCACCTGTATAAAATAGCCATCAAGCGGGAAATCGTACAGTACAATAAAACGGATTATGTGGATATTCCCTATGACGCGCCGAAAGCGAAGCGGGAGTGCTGGACGCAGGAAGAAGTAGACGCGTTGTGGAAAGATTATGAAAAGCATACCTTCACGGCCTATGTGCTGATTATGTGTTATGCCGGTTTGCGTTACGGCGAGTTGTCCACCATCTATCTGGAGAATATTCACCTTGACGAAAACTATATGATCGGCGGCATCAAGTCCGAAGCGGGCATTGACCGGGAAATCCCCATCCATGCACGCATTAAGCCGCTGATCGAAAGCATCATTCCTAAACGAAAGAAAAAGCTGCTTGAAATGAACGAGGATAATTTCTATGCAGCCTATTGGGAAGTCATTGCCCGTACCGGCTTGCGTGAATTGCCACCGCATACATGCCGCCATTATTTCTTCTCCAGAATGACTTCCGAGGGCGTCCAGGGCGGGATCATTGCCGAAGTCGGCGGCCATGCCAGCTACCTAACCACCCTCAAAAACTATATCCGCATTCCCCTGGCCGATAAGATTGCGTCGGTAAACAAAATATAATCTATTGCTCAATGGTTACTCAATCACCCCAGGAGCCACAAGGATTTTCGGGAAATTTGGCACACCTGCTAAGGGAGTAGTACGAGTGAATCGTAGCGAGAGTTCAAATCTCTCCTTCTCCGCCAAGAAACCCTTGAAAAAATCAAGGTCACTGAAAAAGTCAGTTCTTAAAAAGGACTGGCTTTTTCATATACAAAGAAGTACAATTGAGGAGAAGAAGGGCGGTGGGAGAATGCTGAAAGAATACAGGCAGACAGAAATGGAGTTATCACCCTATCAG
>JAFXMP010000209.1 GCA_017530275.1 Clostridia bacterium
GATAAAGTAATTGGGATGATAGTTGAAAATCTGGCTCAATTCTTCAATGGTCATTTCTTCCGAAATATGGCGGACGATGTACTTCTGCACCTTCGTCAGCATCTGGGAATTCTGTGCAAAGCCCTCGCTGCCCTTAAAAAAGTAAGAAAAATCCTCCGCAAGCTGTTCCAGCAGCTCGATTCTTTTTTCGCTGATTGCCCGGGACACCGCGCGGATAAATTCACTAAGGCAGGTATCTTCCTCCACGGGCAGCTCGATCAGGCTGTTCACCCGGTATTTGCTGAAATCCACATGCAGATAGGTGCAGGCAAAGTCCTGCTTGAGGTCTCGCCAGACATGATAAGGCGCTGTGGACGGAAGTGCGTACAGGAACCCGGGCTTTAAGGCCCGCCGCTCATCCGCCGCCTCGTAGGTTATATCGCCCTGCAGGATATAATAGATACGGGAATAACCCGTCGGCACGTCCTCCACCAGTTCCCAGGTGGGCAGTACCACCGTGTTTCCATATTCAATCAGCATCGATCCGTCCTCCGCTATGGGATGATTATACAACCGGTGCGGCCAAAAGTAAATATCAAACGCTTCCATAAAAGAATGCATATTGTGAGTAAATCATGAATAAAAGCATCTTACTTTTTGCATATATTTCGCTTGTTCCTGCACTTCGATTTGAAAGTGGTTTTTTTATAATGGATTTGGAAAGTGGAAAAGGATGGGGAGGATCTGCTATGAGAGGTTACCTGGCTTGGGACGACGCGCATCTGGACGACGGGCTTTCCGTTGAATTCCGCTATACGCAGGCGTACAGGGAATACGAAGGCCAGGGTTTGGCCCGGCGGGAGCTGGAGTGCCTGCGCATTGCCCTGCCCGCCGCTGTTCAGCCGGTCCGCGACGGGGATTTGCTGGCGGGACGGCGCATGTTCCGTCCCTTGGGCGTGGCCCCCAGCTATTGGGACGACGACACCGACGGCCTGGACAACGTGTCCTTTTACGCGGACATCGGCCGGATGGAACGGGTGATGAACCGCCCCTCCCAGACCGGGGAAAGCCGTGCGCAAATCGCTGCGCTGATCGATTTCTGGAAAAAGGAAAACGTGAACGCCAAGGTCCGGGCGAAATTTGATCCTGTCATGCGCCGCGAAATGCCCAGCGATCTGTGGAACATCGATTCCGGCGTGATTTTCGGCCTGTACCGCCTGGTTTTTTCCCAGTTGGATTATGATAAGCTGGTGCGCTTGGGCTTGCCGGGACTGAAAAACGAAGTGCTTGCCCGGATGGAAGACGGAATGCTGACAAAGGATCAGCGGGATTTCCTTTCGGCGCTGGCTTCCCTGACGGACCTGCTTTTGGACGTTCTTGGGCAATATGAGGAGCAGCTTCGGGAAAAGCTCGCGTCAGGCGCGGACCCCGCCTGGCTCCAGCCGATCCTGGAAAGCCTTTCCCGGCTGAAAGCCGGGCCCCCCGCCTGCTTTCGGGACGCGCTGCAATTGGTCTGGCTCTATTCCGCCATGACCGGAGGCCGGGATTTCGGGCGGATGGACGTATACCTGGGCGACCTGTACGCAAAGGACATGGACAGCGGGAAGCTTACGGAGGAGGAAGCCATCGATTTACTGCTTTCCTTCTATCAGCTGATGCAGGATACCGACAGCCGGGACGGCCGCATCGTGATGGGCGGCCTGGGCCGGAGGAACCCCGAGAGCGCGGACAAAGTGTCTCTTGCCATCATGAAAGCAGGGCTGCGCTTCCGACAGCTGAAACCGGAGTTTTCCCTGCGCATGTACAAGGGCATGAACGAAGAGGTGATCCGCTTCGCTTTCAAAATGCTGGCGGACGGAATGACCTACCCGCTTTTGTTCAACGATGAAGCCTCCGTCCAAGCGGTGGAAAACACCATGCACGTTTCTCCCGAGGAGGCGAAACAGTACGGCTTCTTCGGCTGCGGTGAATACGTGCTGGGCCATCGCAGCATCGGCACGCCTAATGACATCATCAATCTTGCCAAGGCGCTGGAGGTCACGCTCCATGAGGGCGTCGACCCGATCCGTCACTGTTCCCACGGGCTGAATTTGGGGCCCGTGGAGAGCTTTGACACCTTCGACAAGCTGTTCAGCGCCTACCAGCGGCAGGTGGAGTATTTCACCGAAATCGCCGCCCGCCATCAGCGGCTGGTCTATGACACCGTGGGCGAAAACAGCGCCATGCTGATGATGAGCCTGCTCATGGACGACTGTGTGGCACGGGCAAAGCCCTTGGTTTCCGGCGGCGTGCGCTATTTAGCGGGCACCTACGAAACCTACGGAAATACCACCGTAGCGGACAGCTTCACCGCCATTCGGGAGATCGTGTACGAGAAGAAGCTGCTGTCCCTGCGGGAGCTGGTGGATATCCTGGACCGGGATTTTGCCGGGCACGAGGACCTGCGCCAAAAACTGCTTCGCTGCCCCAAGTTCGGCAACGATGATCCTATTGCCGACACCATGGCCCGCGAGGTAAACACCCATGTCTTTGAAACCACCGCCAGGCAGGCGAAGGCCCAGGGCTTATCCTCTTATCTGGTGGTCATGATCAACAACGGCGCCAATGTGGACTTAGGCAAGAATACCCTGGCCACGGCGGACGGCCGCCACGCTTATACCTACCTTTCCAACGGCAATAACCCCATGGCCGGTATGGATCACGCGGGGCTCCCGGCCCTGCTGCGCTCCATTTCCTCCACGCGGATGGACCTGACCGCCGGCACCGCGCAGAATCTAAAGCTGACCACCGATCTGTTCGTAAAACACCCGGACGCCGTGCGTGACCTCATCGACACCGCTTTTGATCTGGGGATCCTATCGCTCAATATCAGCGTGCTGAACCGCGGCGAAATGGAAGACGCCATGGTGCATCCGGAGCTGCATCAAAACCTGTTCGTGCGCGTGGGCGGGTTCAGCGCCCGGTTCGTCAACCTCGATCCGGGCACCCAGGCGGATATGCTTGCCCGCGCCCTGTACTGAGCCATGCAGGGCGTGATCACCGATATCATCCCCTTTTCCGTCAACGACGGACCGGGGATCCGCACCAGCGTTTTTTTCAAAGGCTGCCCCCTGCGCTGCCGATGGTGCCATAATCCGGAAACGCAAAGCCCGCAGCCCCAGGCGATGGTACTGCAAAACCGCTGTATCCACTGCGGGGCCTGCAGCCTTTGCCCGCACGGTGCGAGAGGCGCTCACGGGGAATATGAATCCGCCCGCTGCGTGGGCTGCGGGCTGTGCGTTTCCCTGTGCCCTGCGGAAGCCTGCCGCGTAAGCGGCATGGTGCTGACCCCGGAGGAAATCGTCGCCCGCATTCTGCCGGACAAACCCTTTTTCCGGCAGCGGGGCGGCGTCACGCTCACCGGCGGCGAACCTTTGTTTCAGCCCGAATTTGCCTGTTCTCTCGCGTCTCTGCTCCGTCAGCACGGCATTGGCGTGGCGCTGGAGACCTGCGGCTGCGCGCCCTGGGAGCATCTGGCCGCTATGCTTCCTTTCGTCAGCCGCTTTCTTTTCGACTGGAAACTGACGGACCCGGAAAAGCATCGGCAATGGACGGGCGCTGACAACCTTCTCATCCGAGAAAACCTGAAAAAACTGCACGCCAGCGGGGCGGATATCGTTCTGCGCTGCCCGATCATTGCGGGCGTAAACGACACCCCGGAGCATTTTCACGGCATCGCCCGCCTGACGAAGGAGCTTCCCCGGCTCCGCCAGGTGGATCTTTTGCCCTATCACGCCCTTGGCAACGATAAGCGCAGCCAGCTCGGCCTTCCGCGGGATGGCTTTGAGATTCCGAAGGAAGAGACGGTTGAGCGCTGGCATACGGACCTGGAAGCGCTTTGCGGCGTGCCGGTCTGCCTGTAGTTTTCAAACGGCCTGATGGGAGATCGCCGTCAGGAAAAGGTCCTCGCGAAGGTTTTCCAGCTTCCGTTCGTTTCCGTGATCCTGGAAGGTATACCCTTTGGGTAGGATCAGCTTTCCCCTGGCTTCCGGAGGCGCGGACACCCGGATCGCGACGCCGTCTTCGTTCCTTTCCCACCGGACCGAAATTTTCCCGCAAGGCGCGAAATAATACGCCTCCGCCCAGTTAAGGCCCGTTACGAATTGGGGCGAAACCTCGTAATCGTTAAGGCTGCTAAAGTGTGGATTCGGTTTCAGGCCCGCAAATTCCTGGATGAAGAGGCTGGAAATATCGCCCATGAAATGATGGTTTTTGGAGCCCTCCGTGCCCACGTCCAGGTCCGGGAAGCATTCCCAAAGTGAAGTTGCGCCGTGCCTCATCCAGTACCCGTAGCAGGAACGCGCCGGGGATACGATCATCCTGTAAGCAAGGTCTGCTTCCCCGGCATGCACAAGGGCATGGAAAATATACCTGAGGCCGATCATCCCGCAGGCGTTCACGTCCCCGTCCCGATGAATGATTTCGATCAAACGCCGCCGGGCGGCAGGCAGCTCCTCTTCGTCAAACAGGCCCGCTTCAATGGCCACTGCCTGGGAGGTCTGGCAATCCCCCGCCACCGTTTTGGTGGCCGGGTCGATGAGGTGCTTTCGGAAGCTGCTCCGCATTTCCTCTGCAAACGCCCGGACGTAATCGGCTTCCCGATTCAAGCCCGCCTGAGCAAACAGGAAAGCGGCTTTCCGGGAGATGTCGTAAATCATGGCGCTATCCGTAACCCACAATGGAGAAGCGATCACGCCATGTTCTTTTTCAAAGGGATCCAGCCAGTCCCCGAGGCCCACGGCGATCAAGCCCCGTTCGTCCCGCCTTCCGGCAATATAAAACAGATAGCGCAGGATCATCGAAGCGTTTTCTTCGATGATTTCTTTATTTCCCGTAAAGCGGTAGAGGAAATAGGGCAGGTTCACGCACACGCTGTCCCACGCCGGGCCGTTGCCCCATGCGAAGCCCCAGCCGCCCGTGGGCACGATGCCCGGCAGCGCGCCGTCCGTCCGCTGGGCCAGACGGATATTCAGCAGCCATTCCCGCATGCTCTTTTCCGCCTTGAAGTTCAGCAGCATATGCTCCGCCGACATGGACGCGTCCCCCGTCCAGCCGTTCTTTTCCCGGTGGGGGCAGTCCGTGGGAAAATAGTAGAAGTTCGACAGGTCCGATCTTCTGGCGCAAACCTGGAGCTGATTCAGCATGAGATCAGCGCACGAAAACCCGGCCCTTTCTTTCAGATCGGAATTCATGACGAGGAAGGAAACCGCGTCCTTTGTGGCCTGTTCCTGGGCAAGGCCCTCCACGATAGCATAGCGGAAGCCGTCGTACTTGAAAACCGGCGTAAACGTTTCGTCCCCGCCCTTGCAGATATACACGTCCGTCTGTCCGTATTCGATATACTTTTGTGTGGTATTTTTACGCAGGAAGATCGTGGAATTGACGGACACGTCGCCGTGTACCGTGTCTTCCGCGTGGCGGACAATGATCCTTTGTCCGGGCGTACTGTTTCTGATCTTCAGCCGGGTGACCCCCGCGCCGTTCACGCCGAAATCGTACACATACGCCTGCCGGGCCAAAGCGCCCTCCAGCGGTGCGGCGTCGTTTTTCATGCTTTCATAGCAATAGGGGAGTTCGTCGAAATAAGTCACGCTGACGGGTGAAAGGGTCTCCGTCACCGCGATGGGCTCCGCTTCACACAGTTTCGTGATCCCCCGGGGCTTTTTTTCCGGCAGGGCGCAATCCCAGGCGCTGTCATCAAAATCCGGCTCGCTCCAGCCCGGAATTTCCTTCCGCGCATCGTACCGGCAGCCCATCCGTTCATCGTCAAACAGAATGGGCGAGGAATGGACGCGGAAGGTTTCGTCCGCTTCCAGCGCAAACGCCTTTTCCCCGTCAGACGCTTCCAGGCACAGAGCCACCGCAGGCGCGCCGCGGCAGGGCGCTTTGTCAAAGTCCCAGACAAAGCCGCCGAAAGCGTTCCGAAACCCGTTGCCTAAAACGATCCCGAGGGCGTTCTTCCCCTTTTTCAGCAGGCCGGACAGATCGTAGCGGTCGTAATAGCATACGTCGTCCGGATTGCTGATATAGGGTGCCAGCGGGCCTTTGGTGACGTTTTTCCCGTTGACGTACAGTTCGTAAAACCCAAGGCCGCAGATGGTGATTTCCGCCTGCTTAGCTTCTATGTCTAATTCAAACGTTTTTCTCAGGTACGGGGCGGGAACATGGCGTTCAAAATCGCACATGTCCCGGGAGGCTTTGATGAAACGCTCGGAAAACTTCATTTTCTTCCTTCTCCCTTCTATTCGTTACCGTTTTGCCCGTCTCCGCGCGCCTTCCAGCGCCAGGACGCCCACCAGGCTCAGCGCAGCCCAGGAAAGGAATACCGCCTCCCATCCGAAACGATCCGACAGGAATCCGGCGAAAACCCCGGAAAAAGCGCTTCCAACATAGATCATGGCGTCCAGGATGTCCGCCGCCAGCGCCACCCGGTCTAAATGGCAGTACAGCATGGGCATCAAGGTGGTCAGCAGCGGGTTCAGCCCATAGCACATAGCGGAAATCAGCACCAAGATCACGATGCAGCCCACGAAACTCCCCCGTGCCACGGGCCCCAATGCGATGCACAGCACGGTGCACACAGCGAAAAGAATGCCCGAGGAAAGATACAGGCTGCTTCCTGTGCGCTGATACGCTTTTTGCCCCATACGAATGCCCAGGAAATTGACGCAGGGGATGATCAGGATAATGCCCACCGCGCTGCCTAAATCAATGCCCTGGGTATCCATAAGCAGCTTGGTGGCCCAATAAGTGATGCTGTCGCGCACATACCCGTTGGCAAAGCAGCAGACCATCAGCAGCAAGAGATTCGTCCCCAGCAGCAGCTGACGGATCGGAGCCCGTTCCCCCATTTGCTCCTTTGGCTGCGCCTGGAAACTGATGTCCGCCCGTTTCATGGCGAGAACAGACGGCACAGCCACCGCTACCGTGACCAGGCCCGAAACCAGGAACGCCAGCCGCCAGCTGAACAGGGCGGTGAGCAGGCCAGACAGAGCCCATGCCGCCAAATACCCGAAAATCAGGGTGAGGGACATGAAAAACGCAGCGTGAGAACGCACCTCGTCCCGGAAATGAACGGCCAGAATGCGCATGATGGGCGTCCAGATCATGGACTGAAAAAGCCCGTTCACAAACCAGAGGACAACCAGCAACGAGAAATAGGGGCAAAAGGAAAACGCCAGGTTGACTGCCGCCGATCCTAACAACCCGATCAGCATCAGCCGCGGGGCGGGAAAACGGTCCGCCAGCAAGCCTGATATGATCTGCCCGGCGGCATAGGGAACGGCAAAACAGGTAGGCAGCAGCCCTACCTGTGCTTTCCCAATGCCAAAAGAGACGGCGATGGCATCCAGGGACGGCGATAGATTGCACCGCGAAACGTAAGCCGCCGTATAGGCCGAAAAGCAGGCGATCAGCAAGCGAAGCTCTGTTTTCGTGTAGCGCCGCATGGCTCCAGAATTCCTTTCAAATTTTCAGGATTATTCCTTGCAAAAAAACTGGAAAACCGGTGAACAATCTGGTATAGTAGAATAAAAACAGCAGGGAGGAATCGTGCCATGGATTGGCTGGAGGAAGCAACGAAGCCCCTATACGAAAAACTCACGGGGATGGGAAGAAACAAGCTGGCGGAAATGTACGTAAAATGCTTCCGCAGCACCTGGGATACTACGCTCCAGCGCTCGGACGGCACGGTGTTCCTGGTTACGGGGGACATTCCCGCCATGTGGCTGCGGGATTCCTCGGCCCAGGTGTACCATTACGTGCCCCACGCCAGAAAATACCCGGAAGTGCGTCAGGCGATCCTGGGCCTTATGGAACGGCAGTTTCAGTATATCGCGCTGGATCCTTACGCCAACGCCTTCAACCGGGAAGCCAATGACCGGCGCAACCACTTGGACGATACCAGCTGGACCAGCGAAGCGCGGCCCTGGATCTGGGAACGCAAGTACGAGGTGGATTCCCTTTGCTATCCCATCCGCCTGGTTTACCATTTCTGGAAAACCACCGGAGACGCCGCCTGGTGTAACGATACGTTTTTACGGGCAGCGCAGCAGATTTTGACCGTGTGGGAAACCGAACAGCGCCATATGGAACAATCGCCCTACTATTTCCGCCGAAACTGCCGCCGCGCTTCGGACACGCTTTCCCATGACGGCCAAGGCGCGCCGGTCGCCTATACCGGCATGACCTGGAGCGGCTTCCGTCCCAGCGACGACGCGTGCCAGTATGGCTACCTGATCCCCTCCAATTTCTTCGCTGCGAAATCTCTGGTGCAAATGGAAGAAATCTTTGACGCGCTCCAACCTGAAAAGGCGCTCGCCGCCCGCGCCCGTGCGCTGCGGAAACAGATTCAGGCGGGATTAAAACAGTACGCCGTTTTTGATCAGCCGGGATTCGGTCCGGTGTACGCCTACGAGGTGGACGGTTTAGGAAACGCTGCTTTCATGGATGACGCCAATGTGCCCAGCCTGCTCAGCCTGCCCTATTTGTGCTGCGTGGAAGCGGACGATCCGGTATACCAGAACACCCGCCGCATGCTGCTCAGTCCCGCCAATCCCTACTATTACGCGGGGAGCTGCGCCAAGGGCATCGGAAGCCCCCACACGCCGCCGGACTATATATGGCCCATTTCCCTGTGCATCCAGGGCCTGACTTCGGAAGATGGTGAAGAAATCCGTACCTTGGCCGACATGCTGGAAACCATAGACGCCGGTACCCTGCTCATGCACGAGGGCGTGCACAAGGACGATCCCGCCCAGTTCACCCGCCCCTGGTTCGCCTGGGCCAACTCCATTTTCAGCGAGTTCGTGGAGAAAGCCGCTCCCTTTCTGAAAGCATAACCGGTTTGAAAGCGTTCAGAGAGTTGAGAGTTGAGATTTATTTTGTTCCGTGAGGAAACTTGGGAAAACTCCTTATCAGACAAACTTTTATCTAAACTCTCAACTCTCCGCTCTCAACTCTTTTCTATATCGCATAAGCAGCTCTGCCTTTAGTCCTTCTCCGGAAAGAACGGCTGGGAGAACGCGGCCATGCCCCAGCTTAAGCACATTTCCACACGGACATACTGTTCGTCGCCCTGATATTTGTAGGCGGCGGTTTTGCCTTTGCCCATCTGCAGCTGACGCAGCTGGCCGCCCTGGCCGATGAAGCGGAAGGTTTTTTCAGGCAGATCGAAAAGGGGATCGTGGTGGCATTCCGCAACGATCCAATCCCCGTCCGTATACAGGCGCTCAAAAACCGCGCCGTTGGAAACATACAGGCTGCCGTGACGCAGGGCGTCCAGCACGCCTTCTTTTGTTTCCTCTTTTGCCAGCACCATGTTCCAGGCGTTATGGAAATCCCGGACGGAATGGAAATCGTCGTTGCCGGTGGCCCACACGCGCTTCCCGGCGGTCAGAGCAGCGTCCCATACGTCGGTGGCCAGATGGCCGGGACCGGAATACAGGTCGCCGTTGATGATTTCGATAGCAGTGTACCGTTCCAGATTCGCGGTCATTTCGCTGGAAAAGTAATCGGCATAGCGCCAATGGGGATGCGCCAAAATAGCGATTCCGCCGTCTTTGATGATTTCGTCGATCACCCGCTGATAATCCTCCAGGGTATAATCCATGTGGTTCTTCTGAATGATGTCCTCCTGGAAGGTCATGCGGCAGCCAATGCCGAGAATGTGATGCCCATAGGAATCCTCCCGGCCTTCGATCAGGATATAGCGGCTGTCGGGGTCGGTGTTCTCGATGGGCCGGTACATTTCTTTTTTGCCTGTGGTGGTATGGTCGGTGATAGCCAGGAAACGGTAATCCATCCAGGGGGACGCCTTGGTGTGGCAGACGCGGAAATAATTCTCCGCCGCTTCTTCCAGGGTGTGGCTGCCGTCCGATACGTCGGTGTGGGTGTGAAAATTGCCCCGCAGCCAGGTGCCGTCTTCATAATAGGGAGAGAGCCAGCGCATGATGATGCCTCCTTCTTTTTGACGAAACTGTTCTATGAACGCTTTACATCAGAGTTGAGAGCGGAGAGTTGAGAGTTGAGATATTATAGTGTTTAATACGGCACAAGAATATTTGATCAACTATATAAATCTCAACTCTCCACTCTTTCCCTGCCTTACCTTTTTTGCTGTGTGGGCCCGTAATTGGCCGCGCCGGTGTAAGTCACATCTTCGGGCTTTGGCAGCACTTTTTCCCTGCGCAGGTCCCGCTGGTACAGCCTTAGATGCTCTCCGTGGGGCGTGATGTCCACCACGTCCGGCCCGCGCCAGAACACCGTGTACTCCTGTCCGGCGGCGATTTCCTTTTTCCTGACGGTGCGCAGAGGATGCCGCAGGATAGCCGTATCGCCGGGTGACAGGGTCGGGGACAGAAGGAGGCCGTTTTCTTCCCGGAACGGCGCGGGATCGCCGTTTACCGCGCATTCTATGTTCTGCCCCATAAAGGGGTAACGGCGGAAAGCGGCCCGGCCTCCCTGTTTGAGCGTCAGGCGGATTTCGCCCTTGTCCGGGTAGTCGCTTTCCAGCTTCCAGGCGTCTGTTTCCCGATCCAGGGGGATATTGACCGCCGTGCAGCCGTTTTCTTCCGTGACAGCCCGGTCCCACACCATTTGAATCGCCATGGGGGCGGTACCCGCACAGCAGCCCGCGATGGAACGGAATTTGCTCAAGGAAATGCTGTTGGGCAGAGAACCGCCGGTAAAGCCGCCGATCATGCGCTTGTCGATATCCCGCCATGTGGTGCTGTCTGTGTCCGGGCGGCTGTTGTCCGTGACCACATAAGAAGCGCTGGTGATCTGGTTTTCTACTAATTGATTGCGGGAGAACAGCAGGATGTCCTGCCAGTATTCCGAAAAACCGTGCCGGGTGAGCCGGTCCGCCATGATCAGCATATCCTTGATCCCGCAGGTCTCGCAGTGCTCCTCCCGCATGGGGTGCCATTGGGCGTATTCCGGCACCCATCCAAAGGACGAGGACAGGGAGCGCACATAATCGTAAATGCCCTTTGCCGCTTTCAGGTATTCGGGGTCGCCCGTTGCGTCGGTCAGGTCGGCAAGGCCGCTGGCGATCCAGACGGCAGAGTGAACGTGCCCGAAAAAAGCATAATGCCAGTTGAAATACCGGGAAGGCCCCAACAATTGATTGGCTAAGCCCTGGGCCAGGTCCAGCGCCGCGTCATCTCCCCACTCCATCGCCCGGGTCATGAGGGCGGGAATCACCACGCCGTTGCGGATGGGCTGTTCGCCCCGGCCCGTATGGCGGGAAAGATCGAAACCGCCCTTCAGCAGGTACACGTCGTTGGGAAATTCATAGATGGGTTTTTCTTCGGGAGAATCGCCGGACCAGAAGGTGCGCACCTTGCGCTGGATCACCAGGGACCGCATGCCGCGCACCAGGCCGGAGATTTTTTCTTCCATCTCCTGATCTCCGGGGTTTTTCCGCAGGATGCGGTTCAGGGCGGGCAGGATATAACCCATTTCATGGAAGGAAGCGTGCAGGGTATGGGTCCAGGGATAAGGATGGGAATAGCGCAAGCCTTCCGGCCCCCAGCTGCTGCGCAGGAAAGCCTCGAAACCGGAAAGCACTTCCTTTCCTTCATCCGTGCCCAATACCTGCATGGCGCTGTCCAGCCCCTCGTACCAGGAGCCCACCAGCTCCGCGTCATCCACCCGGCAGTGGGCGGCTTCCGCAGGTTTCTGGTTGGGCAGGATCAGCCAATAGGGCAGATAGCCGTTTTTTTCGTCCACCATGCTGGTGAGATAATGATGCGCAAGCCTTGCCATGCGCAAGGGATCAAAATGCTGATACTTCTCCATCGGGCCGCGCCGCCTTTCTGTAAGAAAGCTTCGTTTGTCTCGCTCCCATCATACAATTTCCTCGGGCGCATGTAAAGCCGATATCAGGAAAATGGTGTGGAAATCATAAAAACGAACAGCCGAATCATGTAGTTTTTGGTGTCAATATAGACAAAATATCATAAAATTGGTACAAAAATCAGATGCTTTGTCTTGCGTTTTCCTTTTGGTCTTGGTATGCTGATAACGGAATAAAAAATGGAAAAAGCGATGCTTTCGAAAGAAAGGAGGCAATAGCTGTGACGGCTTTGAATGCAACTGTCCGGCAAAAAAAGCGGCGTTCCTTCCTGCGCCGGCTCAGAAAGCATAAACTGCATTTGCTCATGATCCTGCCGGTAATCTGCTGGTATCTGCTGTTCAAGTACGGCCCCCTGTACGGCGTCACCTTGGCGTTCAAAGAGTTTCAATTATTAAAAGGCATCACGGGCAGCCCATGGATCGGCCTGCAGAATTTTGAACGGCTTTTTAACAGCTACAATTTTTGGAACGTATTCCGAAATACCGTCACCATCGCCGCGCTGAAATTCGTGTTCGGTTTCCCCGCCCCCATTATCCTGGCGCTGATGCTCAATGAACTCAGGGCCCAGAAATACAAGCGGGTGGTACAGTCTTTAAGCTATCTGCCCCATTTCATTTCCTGGGTCATCCTGACGGGTATTTTCATGGTCATTCTTTCTCCCACCCGGGGGCCCATCAATACCATGCTCAAATCCATGGGCATGGAAAGCATCTATTTCTTGGGCGATCCCAAGTACTTCCAGGGTACGCTGGTGGTGACCGGCATCTGGAAGGGCGTTGGCTGGGGCTCCATCGTATATTTAGCCGCGCTGGGCGGCGTCAATGAAGAACTGTACGATGCCGCGCGGGTGGACGGCTGCGGCCGGTGGGCCCGCATCTGGCATGTGACCCTGCCAGGCATCACTCCGGTGGTAACGATCATGCTGATCCTGTCCATGGGCAGCCTGGTGGAAGACGACTTTGACCAGATCTTCAATCTGCTCAACGACGCCGTGTTGGGCGTGGGCGACGTGCTGGGCACCTTCATTTACCGCCAGGGCGTGAAAAACCTGGATTACGGCTACGCCACAGCGGTGGAATTATTCCGCAACCTGATTTCCCTGGTGCTGGTGCTCAGCGCCAATTACTTCTCCAAGCGCATCAACGAATATGGTTTGTGGTAAGGGGGCAAACAAAATGAGCAGTGTACCCGCGCCGCGTCCGAAGCACAGAAAGCGCATTTATGAAAGCAAGGGCGAACCGTTTTTCCAGGCGTTTCTGATTCTATTTTTCGCCCTGCTCAGCATCACCTTCGTTTATCCCTACTGGCATGTACTGGTCAATTCCTTTACTTCGCCCAATTTCGCCTCCGCGGCGGGCTTCCGGCTGTGGCCCCGGGAGTTTTCCACCGACGCCTACCGCCATATGCTCAGCGCCAGCTTCCTCTGGAGCGGATATAAAAACACCCTCATCGTATGCGCTCTGGGCTGGGCCCTGTCCATTACCGGCGTTGTGCTGTCGGCTTATCCGCTGTCCAAAAAGGATCTGCCCCTCCGCGGCCTGTTCACCACCATCATCCTGATCACCATGTTCGTGTCCGGCGGCATGATCCCCACCTATCTGCTGGTCAACAACACGCTGCATATGCGC
>JAFXMP010000210.1 GCA_017530275.1 Clostridia bacterium
CGCGGCCAATACCAGATTATCCTGTTCCGTCTTCACGATGGCCTGTTCCATCGCGGTGATCCGTTTGGAAAGCTCCGAACGCCGGGCAGCCTTGCTAATGATCAGGCAGCCGAAAACCACGAACAGGACGCACAGGAACAGCATCGCTCCCCTCAGGGGGACTGTGATGCTCTCCCGCGGCAAGGTGCGCACGTGTTCCGCCCGGAAGGGCTGCCGGTCAGGATCGAAAACCCGCCCCGCTTCGGAATCGGGCAGATGTACGGAGCTGCGCACGTTGAACCGCACGCCCGGCACATCCTGCAGGCCAGCTGACACATACAGCGCATTTTTGCCCTTCTGCATGAATATATTCCTCCTCCAAGCTTGTTAGAACACAATTCAATCTTGCAAAGACGTCAAGAATGCCAACGGGTCGGGATACTTTTCATCGAACGTGCGATCTTGATTCTTACCGGCAGCAGCGGGAATGATGCGGATATGATTATAGGTACCGTTGACCTCCACATCCCTGGCGTCGCCCAGCCGCCAGGCGCGGATACGCTGGGGCAGCAGCAGCCGTCCCTGCGCGTCGGACTCACAATCGGTATAACTGTACTTGGTAAACATATCCAGAATCGGCTGTGCCACAGGCTTGCGGTGCGCCAGGGCGGCTAATTCATCCCGACGGGCGATCCAATCCGCAATGGGATACAGCGCTACCGCCTGAAAATCAGGCGAAGGAGCCACCGCAAAGCGTTCTCCCAACGCGTCGCGGAAAGCGGCGGGAATGATCATTCTGCCCTTTGCGTCGATACTGTGAGGATAACTGCCCACAAACCCTAAAAAGGACGGTTTTCCTTGGCTGTCATGCTTTTTTTCCGCATCCGGGGGGATTATGGCGTTCTGTTCCGGCTGGGACGGGTCGTTTCCCACGGAAATAGGATCTTCTGAAGATTCGTCCGCCATATTTTCGCCCCCTTATCTGCCACTTATTCTCCACTTTTGTGACTGCTTCACCATTTTAAGGCACTTTTTGGCTCTTTGTCAAGCTCATGATCATTTCTGTTGCAGGTCTTTGGGAAACAAAACCGTCATGTTTTTGTAGCTATTCTGTTATATTTAGTGGAATTTGCTCTGTATTCTTACAAAAAAATAGGGAACACGTTTTCGTGTTCCTCATTTCTATAGAAATTCTGCACATATTATTTTAAATATTTATATAAATAATACACAAAGTTACGCGATTTTTTTGTTTCGTGTTTTTGGGGATTATGTAATAAAAATTTCATAATCCGACTGGTTCCGACACAAAAACTTCATGAAAGACAGAACTCATTTTCCTCCGATATGGTTCTTCATCTCCACTGGATGGACTTATTCGGCACTGGAGTGAAAAAAATCGGCCGAAAACAGCCGATCATTGGGCACGACGCGCCGTTTTACAGCCGTTCAATGGGACCGTTCTCCACTTTGCCCCCATCCGGCAGCCGGTACACCTGAAAGTCCAGCCCATCGCAGGACACACAGTGGTAGCGAATCCCATGGTATACCCCGTTTACAGCCCCGCGGAGGGACGGACCGTGCAGATGGCCATATACCACGTCATCCACCGGATATTTTTCCAGTAAGCTGGACAGCGGCGTTTCCGCCGCGCCTTCTCCCAGCGGAGGATAATGGCACAGCACGACCAGCCGCTTTGCCCCCAGCTTCATGGCCCGATCCAGGGACATTTCCATCCGCAGCAGCTCCCGCCGGTAGATTTTTTCATCCTCCGGCATACAAGATGAACCGGGCAGCGTCCATCCCCGGGTACCGCAGAAAGCCGTATCCTCTAACACCATGGCGTCGTTCTGCACGGCGTACATATCCTGGGGCAGCAAATCCCGCAGCCGGGAGATGCCGCACCACCAGTAATCATGGTTGCCCCGCAGCAGGATCTTGCGTCCCGGCAGTTCACCGATACTGCGCAGGTCGTCCATGGCATCCTCCGTCTGCATGGCCCAGCTGATATCGCCAGGCAGCAGCACCACGTCGTCGTCCCGCACCTTTTCCCGCCAATCCCGGCTGATGCGGTCAAAATGGCCTTCCCATTGGGGGCCGAACACATTCATGGGTTTATCAGCGCCGCCAGGCAGATGCAGATCGCCGATCGCGTAAATGTTCACTTACTCTTCGTCTTCCTCGTCTTCATCCTCGGCTTCTTCCTCTTCCATTTCCTCCAAGGACAGATCGTTTTCAATCTCATCATACTCACGGGGCGGGATATCCTCGTCGATTTCCGGGATGATTTCATCCATCGCGCTGACAGGATCAATGCTCAGGCTGGCTTCATCCACCCGCACTTCGTTTTCTTCTTCCTCGCGTTCCTGATTGTCGTTCATTTCCTTGAGGCAGAACAGGCACACATCCTTGCCGGGCAGAGCCGGAGCCTCGTTGCACACGGTGCACAGCTCGATTTCCTCCTGCTGGCTTTCTCCCTTCATTTCCCGTTTGCAGATTTTGCAATACCCCTCTTCTGGGGCAATATAATTCAATTCGCACCGGGGGCATTTGATCAACCGCATTGACCGTTTCCTTCCTTTCTTTTGGATGCCTGCCGCTTTTCCATTCGGAAGCGGCAGGACACGCCACGGCTTTGCCGTGCGTTCATCCCTATCCTTTTGGATGCCTGCCGCTTTTCCATTCGGAAGCGGCAGGACACGCCACGGCTTCGCCCGTGCGCTCATCCTTATTCCTTTGGATGCCTGCCGCTTTTCCATTCGGAAGCGGCAGGACACGCCACGGCTTTGCCGTGCGTTCATCCCTATCCTTTCGGATGCCTGCCGCTTTAACCGTGCGCGCATCCTTCTAACCATTGCCATGTATTTCCATGGCAGCCAGATGGCAAATGAATTGCATATCATGCCATTTTGTATTACGATTTCCATGCGGATCATTTTATCACAAAGGAGGATCACACATGAAACGATTTTTCTGCATCATTATTGCGCTTTTTGCGCTGACGCTCAGCGCGGCCATAGCGGAAAACGATTGTCCACAGAACTGCATTTATTGCCGGGGCAAATGGGATTGCGCATGCTGCTACCGATGCACGGTGCGCAATCAGCCGTCGCGGAAAGCAGCAGTATCATGCTCCGCTCCCGTGTCCACGCCTCAGCCTTCCGCATCTGATGTTCCGCGCTCTTCCCCGAGCAGGGGAGATTATACTACATTATCTTCTACAGCGCAAGAGCAAAAACTTTTGAATTTATTGAATGAGGATCGGACCCGGAACGGCCTTTCCGCCCTTTCGATGGACAGCGAATTGTCCGCCCTCGCCCGCGCCAAATCCCAGGATATGCTGGAAAACGGTTACTTCGCCCATGAGTCCCCCACTTTGGGCAATGCCGCCGCCATGCTGGACAATTCCGGCTATGACTATCAAGGCGTGGGAGAAAACATTGCCCATCATGCCAGCGTAGAAAAAGCTGACGCAGCCTTTTTGAGCAGCCCGGGACACCGCGCTAATATGATGGGCAGTCAGTGGGAGAAGGTAGGCATCGGCGTGGCCGAGGATGAAAATGGCTTTGTTTACGTGACGGAGCTGTTCGTCCGCTAAAACAGAAGCGATCCGCAAACACACAGGGGAGAAGGCTCAGCTTCCGCCTTCTCCCCTGTGCGTTATATGATTGTCTATATTGGATCGGTTCATACGGTTTTTCAGCAAAAAGGCTTTCATCGTTTCCATACCTGATACAGAGCGGCCCGGTTTCTCACGGGCTGTATCGGAACTGCGGGGTTTCGCGCCGCTACAGAGGGCTGATCCGCAGTTCTGACGTCGCGGGACGCGCCCAACTGCATCTCCCCCATTCGTTTGCCCGCCTGCATTACGGTTTTCAGCGCCGCCCCCTGGGCCATATGGCGCGGTAAGGCGGGAAGCAGCGCCGCTTCCTCTGTTTTCAGCGCCGGACTTTGAGCGTCTTTCCACAAAGACATGGCATCCACCTCGCTTTTGATGGTTTTGCCACATCCTATGTCCCTTCGCTTCTTTCGGTGCAAAGCAAAATTGAGAGCTGAGATATTGTCTTGTCCGAAATTTACGATGCTGCTTGTTCGTTTTATCACACAACACAATATAAATCTCAACTCTCAACTCTTAACGCTAATTTATTTCATCCTTCTACAAGGCTCTTTTCATACTGCCGGTACACCCGGTACAAATGGGAGGCCAGTTTTTCCGTGTTGGCGATAGAAGAAATGCTGGTTTCGTCCACCGTGGAGCCTTCCACCCACTGGATGCCGAGGGATTTTGCCCCTAAATAAGCTTCATAGAACATGGCGGTATTCACGCCTTTATGCTGGTATTCCGGCACCACAAACTGCATGCTGCAGCGTGCCCCGTGGATTTTTCCTTTGCCCAGCGCATAGTGCAGCCACCCGAAGGGCAGTACGCGGCCCTTCATTTTTTTCAGTACCTGGTTATAATCGGGGAAAGCGATCACCAGACCGATGGGGCGCTGTCCGGCATAGGCCATCACGGTCATTTCCGGCCGGTAAAAGCGGCGCAGGCGTTTGATTTCCCGCCGCAGATCGCCGTAGGTGGGCACGTTCCATTCCCATTCAAGCGGAAACGCTTCCCGGACGATGCGGTTCACATTGCGCAGCAGCCTTTCTTCCCCCTCCGGGGTCCATTGCACATGCTCCACCCGGAAACCGAAACGTTTCTTGGCCCGGGGTACGATTTCTTCCATCGCGTGCTGGTCGAATTCGTCCATGCGCATGAAGTACGCCAGGTGATCCCTGTGTTTCCGGAAGCCGCACTTTTCAAAATAATCGCCGTACCAGGATGGATTGTAGGGATTGAACATCACCGGCGGGCCGTCAAAGCCCTGCACCAGCAGCCCCTTGCTAAGATCGTCCGGTGCCGGGGAGGAAGGACCGATCACGCATTCCATGCCCTCTTCCCGCAAATAAGCGCAGGCGGCGTCCAGGGCGGTGCGGGCATAATCCGGCC
>JAFXMP010000211.1 GCA_017530275.1 Clostridia bacterium
ACTGGCCGCCTTGCCCGAAGAAAAGCGGCCATTAATGGATTCTGTTCAGGACGAAATAAACACGCTTATGATGGATGAAGGTGAGTCAGCTTTCATCGAGGGCGTCTCCTTCGGCGTCCGGCTGATGATGGAAGTGGGCGGTGGTGGGTGAAAAAAATACCTTGTCCATTGTCCGGTTGTGTTGAAGGTACAAAAGGAAAAACCCAGTCGGTCTCTCTTGCGAGTAAGAAAGTAACCGGCTGAGCTCGAATTCTATAGTGGTTTTACATCATCCCGGGATGGGTTTCGGATCATTATCTGCTATACCCAACGGTGTTATAAATATTGATTGACTTCTTCGATGCTTGGCACGCTGGTGATTCCACCATGCTTTTGCGTGGACAAGCTGGCGGCGGTACAGGCGAAGCGGACGATCTGGGTCAGTTCTTCTTCCGTCAATTCGGAAGGAGCTTTTTTGTATTGCAGGAACTGGCTCATGGCGCTGCCGCCGAAAATGTCCCCCGCGCCGGTGGTATCCACCACATGGATGCCAGAAGGGCTGGCAACGGTTACAGCGGCATTCCGGTTAGCAGCGTGGCAGCCCTTGGGCCCCAGGGTGGCATACACCAAGGAAACGCCGTATTCGTTCAGCAGCTTTTGCGCCCCTTCTTCGGGAGAAATGCCCCATAGCCACGAGATTTCCTCATCGCTGATCTTTACGATATTCGCTTGTTTCAGGCACCATTCGATGGCAGCCTTGGCGTCCTCCTCCCGTTTCCAGAGGGGCTTCCGCAGGTTTGGGTCAAGGCTGATCAGCAGGCCGTGGGCCTTGGCAAGCTCGATGGCCTTCCGGGTAGCGGACGCGGCGGGTTCGTCCGTCAGGGACAGGGTGCCAAAATGGAACACCTTTGCCTCCGCGATCAGGTTTTCATCGATTTCCTCCGGGCGCAGGCAGGTATCGGCCCCGGGCTTTCGGGCAAAGCTGAAATCCCGGTTGCCGCTGGCATCCAGGGACACAAATGCCATGGTGGTGAACACATCCGCGTCCATCAGAACACCCCTGGTTTCGATCCCAGCGTCCTTCAAGGTTTTTAGCAACAAGCGGCCGAAGGTATCATAGCCTACTTTGCCGATCATGGCGGTGGTGCGGCCATGCTTGGTCAGGGCGGCCAGGAAGTTTCCCGGCGCGCCGCCGGGGTTGGCGGACAAGACTGGATAGCCTGCTTCATTTGTGGAATAGGGAGCAAAGTCGATCAGCAGTTCACCCAATGCAATGACATCAAACATTTTCACTTCATTCCTCCGCAAAAAGGCTGTACTTGGTGATGTCCATCACCGCCTGACCGTCCGCTTCAAAGGAAATACCCTGAGCGTCCGTGTCGGTCAGGATGGTGGCGGTCATGACCTGCTCCCCGTCGTTGATGAATACTTCGATGCTGAATTTGTCCAGGATCACATGCAGATGGATTTCGCCATCCTTTTGCTGAACCGCCGCACGGCGCTGATGAATGTAAGCGCGGCGGGAGCCGGAAAACTTCCGGTCAATTTTCAGCAACGATTCGTAGGGGCGGAAGCTGAGGATGGAATGGTATTTCTCGTTCTTGGCGAAGCGGAAAATGAACTTGCGGTAGGGATTTTCCAAGTCGGCGGAACGGACACGGATATCCAGTTCCAATTTCCGCCCTTCAATGCCCTCCAAGGTCATTTCATCTGAGACCTGCACGCCTTTGTATTCCACCATCCGGCTGCGGTACAGGGCCAATTCGCGGATGGGCTGCTGGTACAGCCTGCCGTCTTTGATCGTCAGTTCCCGCGGCAGGCTCATTTGCCCGAACCACTTGCGTTCTTCGTAGCCGGTCAGCTTGCAGGTGTCCCAGTTCTGCATCCAGCCGATCATCACCCGCCGCCCGTCCGGGGTCAGGATGGTCTGCGGCGCGTAGAAGTCGATGCCGTAGTCGATGGCTTGGTCATGCTCCGGGATGAAGCGCCTGCGTTCTTCATCCATTTTTCCGATCAGGCAGACTGTGCCGTTGCCGTTATGATACTCAAAGCCGTCCGGCATCATGTCCTGGGGGCTGACGAACAGCACGGTTTTTTCGTCTAATTGGAACAAGTCAGGGCATTCCCACATCCGGCCCAGCCGCCCGTCGTTCTCAGCCAGGATGCCTTCGCTTTTCCAGGAAAGGCCGTCCTCGCTGCTGAACAGCAGGATGCAGCCCATGCGGTCCTTGTCGCAGGTGGCGATAATGCAGCGGTATAGCGGTCGTAAGCATCCTGGTAGACCTTCTGGATGCCCGCCAGGTTCACTTTGCCGTTCAAGTCGTTCTGGAAGCTCTGCCAGGCCGCGTCGGACACGCCGCCCTTCATGAGCCAGGTGATCAGGTTGGTGCGGATGTAGTCGTTCAGGTTGGTTTCATAGTTGCTCAGGGTGTTCAGCTCTTCCAGGGTGAATTGCAGGTTGGGGAAGGGCTTGACGGTTTCGGCCACAAAGGGCTTGGCGCAGAGCTGCAGGCGTTCCAGACGCAGCTGAGCGCGGGGTTCCATATGCACCACGTTGTTCCAGGCGTATTCGCCCAGGTAGATGATGCCCAGGGGCACGTTCTGGAGGCGCAACTCGTCGCTGGTGACGCCGGCCGGCAGGGGCTTTTGCACCAGCATGCCCTTTTCGTCCCGGGCTTCCTCATACACAATACCAATGGGGCCGTAGTTGATCTGGGCGGAAACGACGGGATCATAGTAACGGTCAAAATAGGCCAGCAGGATTTCGGGATATTTGCAGGTGGAGAACAGGATCACTTCGCCGGTGCCCACTTCGGGGTTGTTGGAAACGCAGATGGTCTGGTCGCCGTTTGGCCCGATCAGGGGGCTGCACACAATATAGTTTTCGGGGTTGCTGACCACGGTTTCGCTTTCCCACCAGTAGAAAGCGCCGTAAGTTTCCAGGCCCTTGCCGTTGGCCAGGAAGTTATCCTGGCTCTGCTCGAAGGATACCTTGTCGATCAGGCCCTTGTCCACCCAGCCCGCGATGAAGTTGGTGGCTTCATTGAAGCGTTCGTCCTGCACGGTGTAGGTCACTTTGCCATCCACGATCACTCGATGCTCCAGGTTGTCGTTCAGGCCGAACATGCCGTACAGGTCGCACTGATTGCCCTGCCAGTTGTTATACACAAAGCTCAGAGGCCGTTCGTCATCGGTCTTGCCATTGCCGTTCATGTCATGATCCCGGAAATAGGTGAGCAGCTGCTCCATCTGGGCAGAAGTCAGGGCCAGGCCGTCTACCAGTGCTTCCTCGGTCAAGCCGTCAACCGCACCGGCAGCAATGGCTTCCTTTGTCCAGTTCACGTTCAGGAACAGCAGGTTGGGGCTTTGCAGCAGGCCCATTTCCTCAATGCGGGGCAGGGAGTAGATTTTACCGTCCGCGATGTTGATGAGCTGGGCTTTGATGTCGGGCCGCTCCTCCAGCAGCTTTTTGAAGTTCGGCATATAGTCCAGATAATCACTGATGGGCACCAGCACCTTGCGGCGGGCGTACTTGATGATTTCGCCCGCGCCCATACCGGCGTGGTAAGTTGCCGTCCGTCTGCATCAGCAGTGCTTTTTCGTACCCTACGCCCATCAGGCCGCCGATGGACATGATGAGCATCAGGCTAATCATGGGCATGATGGCGGGGATATCCACGTGGATCACCCGCTGGAACCGGGTTGCGCCGTCGATCATGGCCGCTTCATGATGCACCGGGTCCACGTTGGACAGGGCGGCGATGTAGATCACGGCGCTCCATCCGAAGTCCTGCCAGTTGGAGGAAAGGATGTACATGGGCCGGAAAGCGGCGCTTTCCAGGAAGTAGGAAATCCTTTCCACGCCTAAGCTGGCCGCGATGTTGTTCACCAGGCCGTAGCGGCCGAAGAACAATTGCAGCATACCGACCAGAACGACCAAAGAGATGAAGTGCGGCGCGGTGTAGATGGTCTGGAATACCTTGCCCACTCTTTTGCTTTTCAGGGCGTTCAGGGACAGGGAAACCAGGATGGGCAGCGTCGCCAGTATCACATTCATCATGCGGAAGCTGATTTCCCTCGGCGCGAGCAGGATCGGTTTTGTGGGTGACAAAGTTCATTGCGACAGTTTCTATGAAAGATGGATTGGCTACTGGAACGCGCTGCAGGAAGCCAGGCTTTCCCAGGATGACCGGTTCTCCATTCTCGCGCCTGACGATTCGCCCTATAACGATACGGACTGGCTGATCCAGCAGTTAAATCGGATGCCCGGCCTCCCGGATGCCTTTGTCTGCGCAAATGGTTTTCTTGCGATTCATTTGATGAGCGCGCTCAGGAAAATGGGCCTCTCTATTCCGAGAGACATCTTGGTGACGGGCTTTGACGGCACATCCCAATCCGCCCTTGCGGATCCGCCCCTGACTACCGTGCAGGTCCCCAGCCTGGAAACCGGACGACTGGCTGCGAATATCCTCCTGTGCCGTATCACCGACCCGGATAGGCCCTATACCTGGACCCGCGTGAAAACAACCCCTGTTTGGCGAAGCAGCAGCCAGAAGTAAAGAAACTTACAAGAAACATGGTATTCTGAAAGAAAAACAAACCCGCCTTGTACCTTTTTCCCTTCCTCACCGTTCAGGAAGCAAAAATGTTACAAGGCGGGCACTAATTTGTAAAATTCAACGATTCTCCTATAAAATTTAATTTTTCTCCCCCAAAAACAGGCAGGGGTACTCAAATATGGCGGCGAATTGAAAAGGGCGAAAATCCACTTCTCAGAGCAAAAAACGGCGATTTTTGCATACCCCCTACGCAGGAACCCTTTTATTTCAACGGCTTCACGGCCTATGATTTAATTATTCCTTTGTATCAAAATCAGCTACTACATAGATGATGCGTGTACAGGAACAAATCTCAATCGATTCAGTTTTGGCTCTTCCAGTTTGTTGCAAAAAACTTCCAGGAGTCCTTGATGAGAAGAAAGTTTGTCAGATTTCTTCTTTTTATTAGAGTGTGTTTCTAAAAGTATACCCGCCTGCATTATGCAAGCAGTATGCGAATACAAGCCAGATGGACAAAGGCCAG
>JAFXMP010000212.1 GCA_017530275.1 Clostridia bacterium
ACGACCAGCATCATGCGCAGCGCCGTGATGACAAAATAGTAATTCTGATAGATTGCCAGAGCGGCCAGGCCCATAAACGCGGAAATAACCAGGGTGTCGGCATAATTGAAAACGACGCTGGACAGTTTCGAGGTAAACAAATCGCGGACCCGGCATACGATATCCACCACCTTTTCCCTGGGAAGGCTGCCCTGCGGTGAATACTGCGGATACAGCTTCTTTACCCTTACGGCGGTCAGCACATTGATGGCGACCTGGGCGAGAAATTGAATAGCGAGGAAAACGTAATAATTTCTGAAAATGATCAGCGATATGAATTTCAGCGTGTATTCGATCAGCTGGATGCAAAGGCTGACTTTGCTGATGATATCCATGCGCTGGTGCGCATCCAGCAAGGAGCGCTTATACGCGAACAGCCAGTAAGTAAGCACCGTGCTGCCAAGGTTCATGAAATAGAGGACGTACAGGTTCATATCGGGCGGAATCTCGCCGTTGATCAGGTTCCTTAAAAACGGCGTGATCGCAAGGCCTACCACGGCGATGAAAAGTCCGATGACTCGATAAAAGGTCCGGTACAGCTTTAGCAGCGCGCAGATGGATTGCGTATCGTCATCCGCTATGGGCTTGTACATGCTGAATACCATAGCGCTGCCGACGCCCAGCTCCGCCAGGTTCAGGAAAGAAAGAACGGATTTGAAAAGGCCGTTCAGCCCCAGATACTGCACGCCAAGATAATGCAGCATGACCGTCCGCATGATAAAGGGGAGCACGATGTTGAACATTTTCAGCATGCCGTCAAACAGTATATTGCGAGCGGCATTTTTCGTTCGTTCTATTTTCACAAGCACCCGCTTCTTTCCTAAGAATCTCTATGGCTCGTCAACGAATGGGATATCCGTTACGAAAAATCTTTTTCCCCTAAATGGTAATATTCGCACAGATCGCGGAATATCTTATCGTTTTTTCCGTCCGCTACATTCTGGTTGGAGAGTTCATCCTGCTGATGCAGATTGATCGTAGTCGGCATAATCATTGAATTCTTTGCCCAAACGACTTTTTTACCGCTCAATACAGCCATGATTTTTATCCATAGGTCATCCGCGGTTTTTGCTTTTTCCATAAACACTTCATGATGGAAAGCTTCCTCTTTCAGGCACCCGGGCGGGAACAGCGCCCCCGCTCCCGTGGTGGCGATCAGGCCGTGCGACGCTTCTTTCACTTTCACATCGCCCGGCCAGCTGATATAAGGCATGGGCTTCCCCTGCGGATCCCATGTGATCCTGTGCACGCGCCTTGCGCTGATGTAATCAGGATTTGCCAAATAGGATTGGTATAACGACTCGAGCCAATCCGAAGGATAGATCAAATCATCATCAGCGGTCACGATGATGGCTTTGGGAAAAGAACGCATGGCGTAATAGTATTTTTTGTGAGAATAAAAATTGTTTTCCGGGTCTTTTTGGATCTCCACCCCATAGGAAGAATATTTGCTTTCCAGTTTTTCCATATCTTCCCTGCCCGTATCGCTGCCAAACCACAGGATGATCCTGTCCGCCTTCATTTTCTGATTGACAAGCGATTTGATACACAGGTCGAGCTCCGGAAAACGCTTGGGATAGCTGGTTAGAGAAATGATGATTTCCGGGGCCCTCTTTTGCTTTGTTGCGCCCTGCTGCCATTCCTGCTTTTTCACCCGTATTCTTAGCAGCTCATGCTTGATCTTCATATATACGCGAGAAAAAAAACGTTTCATCTTCTTGTTCTCCCCCTGATGCATGCCGGCAATCCTTGGCTGCCCGGCACGCGTTTTTCAAAGGCTTTGATCGAACTTGGATTCGCCGTATCCGGAAAAGCTGCGCGCGCTCGCCGCGCTCATTCCTGACCTGATGCTTTTCTTATGATGCGAAGCAAAACGTAATAAGCTCTTGGACTGACGAGCGCGACGCGCGCCATAAAATTATAACGCCAGGAATGGATGGTATTTGGAAAGAAATCCTTCTTATATTTTTTTAGATTCGCTTTCAGCATGTTCAGCAATTCGGGGCGATTGGTTTTATTCCAATAATAAGGGTAAATGTATTTGAGGCTTCGTTCAAACATTTGCCCGTTTTCAGCCCGTACCAACTCGGGCCAGGGGGTCTCCTTTGCCAGCGCGGCGATTTTTTCATACGCGGTAAACGCGCTCAGGTTCCTCTCCGTAATGGGAGAAGTGAAAGAGGATGTGCCGGAAGAAATATTATAATGATATAAAGGCGTCGGATCGCATACGATACGGCCGCAGCGCTGAAAATAGCGGAAACAAAAATGCAGATCCTGGAGGCTTCGCAATTCTTCATCGAACCGCAGGCCGGCTTCCTGAATAATCTTCATTGAGAACAGCTTATTCCAGGCATAGCCTGAAAAATCGGAAGGAAGCACCAGCCGGTCCAGCGCCGTTTTGGTATCGAGAACTGCTCTGGGCGGAAGCTTGAATACGCTTTCTTCTTTTGCATTATAACGATAAAACCCGCAGATGCTCAGGTCGGCATGCTCTTTTTCCATTTCCGTAATCAAGTGCTCCAAATAGTTCTGCTCCACCCAGTCATCGGGATCGGGAAAGATGATATACTCGCCTTTCGCATGATCGATTCCGCAATTGCGGGCGGATGAAAGGCCTCCATTCGCTTTATGAACGACATGAACGTTTTCGGATCTGTCCGCTTCTTGATCGCACGCCTCTGCGCTTCCATCTGTTGAGCCGTCGTCCACCAGGATGATTTCATAATCCTGATAGGTTTGATTCAGCAATGATTCCATGCATTCGGAAAGATATTTCCGCATATTATAGACGGGGACAACGACGGAAATCATTTTTATATCCTCCTTTACGGCCGGCATATTTCAGATTATTGATCGGCTTTCCTGAGGCGCCGGTTATAGAGTTCAACAAAGCGGGGGGCCAATGCGTCCCAGGTGTAGTGCTGTGCGACCGATTCTGACGCCCGGCTGGCAACCCTGGCCGTGAGAAGTGGATCCTGCAGGATCGAACAGATTTTCTCCGCCCATTGGTTCTCGTCCATCTCATTGAGGATAAAGCCGTTTTGGCCGTCCTGGATCAGGGTGCTCGAACCGCCGTTAAAGGTGGTCAGAACCGGCATGCCAAAATACATCGCTTCCAGCAGCACCATGCCAAATATTTCATACCGCGTCGGCAGCAGGAACAAGTCGCAGCACTGGTAAATCTCCTTAACATATTTTTGATCCAGCTGCGGATGATAGATGATTTTATCCTGCAATTGCAAAGCGGCGGCCTTTTCCCGACAAGCCGCGGTATAGTCGTCGTCGCCTTTCCCGATCAGAATCAAGCGGATATTATTGTCCCTTTCCAAAGCCTTCCGATACACATCGAGCAGGAAAAGGATATTCCGCCGCGGTTCAAGCCGGCCAATATAAAGCAGATATTTGAACGATTGCTTTTTTGCTTTTACTTCCCGGATGAAAGAAGGAGGCTCCTGATCGTTCGTACGCGTAAGATTGTCAAGATCGATCCCAACGCCCAGCGTGGTTACGTTTGGGATGCGCTTTTCCTGGAGATAGCGGGTCGCCAGCGTGCTCTTGGTCCCCACCAGCATTTTGGACGGGTGTGAAAAAGGCAAAAGCAGCCGATCCATCACAAAAGCTCTCAGATTGTCTTTTTTATTATAGGGCGAATAATACGGGCCCTGATAGTTGACAGTTTTTTCCTGGTGTCTGGCATTCAGCCATACGGAATTAAACCCGACATAATCGGTGACCTGG
>JAFXMP010000213.1 GCA_017530275.1 Clostridia bacterium
ATAGTCGTTGGACAAGGATGTGCCGATGTTCAAGTCCGCCAGGTTCACCACCGAATCGCTGGAGGCGGACACCATGTACATTCGCGACGTGGCGGTGAATTTGCTCGGGATCATGAAACAGGTGACCAACCCAGAAATCAGCGGCTCCAAGCAGCACCGCAGCAATTAACAGGGGCAGGCGGCTTATAACCGAACAAGTCCACCAGGTCGATATAATCCCGCCTGTCCTGCCTTGGCTTGTAGGGCTGGGCTTTCGTAGTTTTTTTCTTCCATGCTTATCTGATTTCCCCTTCTGTAGTTTCGTTTCCGCTGCCGATGGGATTCAGGGAGAACAAATCCATCATCGTTTCGCGTACCGCGCCGTCCGCTGCGTAAAATTCCTCATGGAGCTGGCCGTCCCCCAGCACGGTGCCCAGCACCGTTTCGCCTCGGATGGTTTTCAGTCCCTTATCCTTGCCCTTTAAGAGTTTTTGCGCGATGCGGGAGAAGGCGTTACCGTTCATGCTGGATACCGCCGCACCATGGAGCATGTCCCATAGTTCCAGGCCAAAGGCGGGGTTTTCATTGGTTTTTTCCTTCACCTTGGTGAAAAAGGAAGCCATGTACTGCCGCTGCCGGGCCATGCGCTCGGCGTTGGTTCCGCTGCCCACAGCCATGCGTACCCTGATAAAATATGCCGCCTGCTCGTCGGTCAGGGTCAAGGTTTCGCCCTGCGGCAGGGCAGGGTTATCTTTGTCCAATTCATCCAGAATGGTGACCTCCACGCCGCCTACCGCATGGTTCAATTTGCCCACGTCCTCCATGCTCATCTCGAAGTAGCCATCGATTTTCGGGAGGCCCCCCAGGTACTGCCGCACAGCGTACGCCGTGTTTTCCGCGGCCATCTGTGGGTTCCTTCCGTACCAGTGAGCCGTGCAGATTTGCAGGTTGCGGCTGGTGATTTCGTTTCCAGCTTTATCCAGTTCACGCACAGGGGTTACCGTATTTCTGTCGATTTGCAGGCAAGCGACAGTGTTGTCCGAATGATCCAGAACCATCAACAATAGGAAATCTGCCATGGGGCCCCAGTAATTGTCCGGGTCACTACTGCCGCTGGCATCTGTGCCGATGAACAGGTAGGTTTCGATCCGATGATCGAAGCCAAATTTTTCGCCGTCCAGCGTCACGGTGTTCTGATCCGTCCATTTGCTGGCTTTCAGCGTTTCCGCCGTTTGGCGGAGCACTTGCTCCTGCTTACGCTGCTGCATCCCATCCAGCAGCGTCGCGCCGAAGAACACCGCAGCCAGTAAAAGCGCCAGTGTCACGGCGGAAACAACCATCTTTCGTTTTTTTCTGTTTCTTTTTTCCATCTTTTATTCCACCCGGCCCAGTACCTTCCGGACGGCGGCGTCGATGCTTTGCAAGGATTCCGCGCACAGTGCGTTGCCGATTTCCTCCATTGCAAATGCAAGGTTCGGGGGTCGGTTTTCTAAATTGTGGCAGTCGGAACCCACGATGGTGCGCGGAAATGCTTGCAGGAAATCCAGGCAGAATTTTCGCTTTTTGTCCGAATGGAACAGCCCGGAAGATTTTCGGAAGCTTCCTGCATTGATTTGGGGCGTCAGAGGCAGGGCAAGCATCCGGTTCCAAACGCTTTTATCTTTTTGAAAGCCGATGTATCGCTCCACATGAGCCAGCACGACGTTCAGTTTTTGCCGCGTTATCAAGGCTTCGACGTCCCGAAGCACGTCTGAATCCCATTGCTCAAAGGGCAGTTCCACCAGGATGGTGTTCGTTTCCCCAATGCAAAGCCTGGAGATTTCCTGGGCGTGGCCCATGCCAGGGAAGTAATAGACTTCGGCTCCGTCTATCACGGCAGGCAGAGGCGTATCCGCTTCTTGAATCAAGCGTTCCGTTTGTGCCTGTGCTTGAGCGCGTCTATCCAGAAAGCCGTCGATGGATATCTGATCGGCGTAAAAGTGGGGCGTAGCAGCTACAAGATTGACACCTTGCCGCATTTCTTCCCGCAGCATGATCTCCGTCATGGAGATATCCTGGCTTCCGTCATCGATCCCCGGCAGGATGTGAGTGTGAAAATCAATCAACGTAAGCCGCCTCTTTTCGCTGGTTTTTCCTGGGTTTTCTCTCAATGATTCGCAATTAATTGCATAATCAACTTGAAATTCAACGCTTATATTATACACAAGGAAGAAAACAACTTCAAGAGAAAGATGGCTGTAAATCATGGCTTGAAAATCATGGCTCACGCTCATTGTATCAATCATTTCTTTGTCGTTATTCAATGGGAAGAATTTCTATATTCATCAAATCGGCTACTTTTTTAAGGATGAAAGCATTGCTGCCGACGCTCAGGGCGAAATGGTGGGTAAATCGCTTTCTCGTTTCTGGTTTCTTCAAATCCTTTACACATGATTTCCACTCCTTCCAGGTTTTCTTTGTAATACCTGGCCGTGCTTTTCAGCAGCTCAAAATTCATATCATCTGGGCCCCAGCAGAAAAAATCGTGCATTAGTTGCCAGATATACAAGGTCATCCATGGACATGGATAGAAGCTGTTTTTTCAGCGCCGTCTGAGTCATCTTCTTGGGCATGTTGATTCACCTCAGTTCAATCTTTTGCACAGGGGCAGAAGTTCTTCCAGCTTGGCGACAATGCGCTTTTGATATGCAAGGGGTGGAAGGGGCAACTTTGTTGATTCTAAACGAAATAATGCAAGTTTTGGTTTTATGACCAAACAGGACAATCAAATCATACGCAGCGCAAAGCTGCTGGCACAAAAAGAATGTGCCAACTTTGCCGGAGGATCACCCTTGCCATGTGATCAATCCGGCTTATAAGACGATCCACGATTGCGCTGTAGATTGCGGCTATTTCTTTTCTGCTATTCTACCCTTACAACCCGAACTGAATACAGGCGTATGGCATGAGATTCTCCGGGAGGAAGATCAGACAGGAGAGGGCAGGAAAGCTGCGTTCGATGCCATAAGCCTTTCATCCCCGGCAGCAACCGCCAGCGCTATTGCGCCGAGTGTGGAGCAGCGGCAAAACAAGCCGGGAACCGGGAAAAACAGCGCCGCCACCGGGAACGTCAGAAAATAGTCGTGTAACGTAACCCTTTAGAACGGAAAAAGTCCAGGAATACCAACGCTTCCCGGACTTTCAATCGGGGCAGTACGATCTATGGACCGTCCTGCCCCTAAAAAAGCAATGATTGGAGTTGCAATGGTTCCATGGAAAACCGAAATTCAGAATACACCCTGTTCTTGAGCTTCTTTCATGCTGTTTGCCAACGCCGCAAAATCATCAAGGGCCAGCGTCTCGCCTCTGGCTTCTTCCGGTATATCGCATTGGGCGAGCAATGATCGGGCTTGGGTTCGAGAAAGATGGAAGGAAGCGATCAGATTGTTTTCCATGGTTTTGCGTCTCATAGCGAAAGCGGAGGCAGCCACCCTGAAGAAAACCGCTTCATCCAGTACATTCACCGGCGGCTGAATACGCCGGGGCATCACCACGAAGGCGCTGTCCACCTTGGGCGGCGGGGTAAACAGGCAGGCGGGCACATCCAGCACAATGGCAGGATCATAGTAATACTGCGTCTTTACCGAAAGCATCCCGTAGCCTTCCTCTCCAGGCCGTGCTACCATGCGCTGGGCCGCCTCTTTCTGCACCATCAGGCTGATGGACCGGATCGGCATGTTGGAGGACAAAAGCAAATTCATCAAATCGGTGGTGAGGTAATAGGGAATATTCGCAACGATATGGAAACCGCCCAGAGGCGCGGTCAACTCCGGCAGGTTCAGCCGCAGCACATCCCCATGCACCAGTTGCACGTTTTTGTATTTATCCAGCGCCACATGCAGGATTGGCAGCAGCGTGCCGTCCACCTCGATAGCCAGAATCTTACGGCACCTGCGGGCCAATTCTTTCGTCATGCCACCCGCGCCAGCGCCGATTTCCAGCACGGCGTCTCCTTCGCCTACGCCGGATAAATCCACCAGCTGAGCAAATAGAGCTTCGTCGGTAATGAAATTCTGGCCCAGACTCCGCTTATGATGGAATTCAGCCTGATCCCGTTTTTGTTTCATGCTAATTCCCTGACCTTCCGTGCGACCAGAGCAGGGTCCTCCGCCCGAAAATAGGAAGTGCCCATGATCAGCCAATTAGCGCCCGCTTCCTTGAGCAGCGGCGCGTTTTCCAGGTTCACGCCGCCGTCCACGGCGATCACGCCCTGATAGCCCGCCTTGCGAAGCATGCGAATTTTTTCCATCTGTTCGGGCATGAATTCCTGCCCGCCAAAGCCCGGCTCCACGGTCATGATGAGCACGATGTCCGTTTCGTCCAGCCAGTGCAGCAGCGCTTTCACTGGCGTGGCGGGTTTGATGGACAAGCCGGCCATTGCGCCCTTTTCATGAATTTTACGCACAATGGCGTCGGGATCATGAAACACTTCCCGGTGCACGGTGACGCTGGACGCTCCGTATCCCAGAAATGTATCAAGATACTGCTCCGGATCGTCCATCATCAAATGCACATCCAGCTTTAAATTTGGAAACTGCCGGTGGATCGCCCGGCAGAAGGAAGGACCGAAGGACAGGTTGGGCACGAAATGGGCGTCCATCACGTCAAAATGCAGCCGGTCTATGCCGTTTTTTGTCATCTGGTCGATTTCCCGGCCCAGATGCAGCAAGTCGGCGGCCAGCAGCGACGGCGTCAGTTTAATCATATCGTTCCCTCCATGCCTGGCGGCAGTCCGCCAATAAGGTGTGGTATCTTTCCAAACGCTGCATATTGATTTTTCCTTCCCTGGCTGCCTGCAGCACCGCGCAGCCTGGTTCCGTGCCGTGATAGCAGGGGGAGAAACGGCAGGCGCCGGCATATGGCTCAAATTCTGGGTAAAAATCCCGCAGCAGCACGGGATCGAACACGTCATCCATTTCCAGCAGGCTGAAGCCCGGCGTATCGATCACTCGAATATCACCGAAAGAAAAGAGCTCCGCGTGGCGCGTGGTGTTTTTACCACGCTGAATTTTGCGGCTGATATCCCCCGTTTCCTGGGTCAGGCCGAACAAAGCGTTCAGCAGGGTGGATTTCCCCACGCCCGACTGACCGGAAAAGCAGCAGGTATGGCCTTTCAGATACTGTAAAAGCTGATCCGCCGCCAGCCCGTTCTGCGCGCTGACGCAGCAAATCTCCGTTTCCGCTCCCGCGTACATGGCCTTAGCCAGCGCCGCGGTTTCCTCCGAGTTTGGCAGGTCCGCCTTATTGAGGATCAGCAGGGTATGAATCCCCTGCTTGCGGGCAAAAATCAGCAGCTTGTCCACCAGCAGCCAGTCCGGTTCGGGCTGAGGGGCGGCTACGATGCACAGCAGCGTGATATTTGCTACAGGGGGACGAAGGCAGCAGCTTGCGCGGGGCAGAATTTCTTCCAGCCATCCGTCTTCTTCCTTGCCTTCCTCTTTGCCTTCGCCGGGCGTGAAGTATACGCGGTCGCCCACCAGGGGCGTGATCCGCTGCCGCCGGAATTTTTTCTTGGCCCGCAGAATGAATTCCTGCCCCTGGCTGTCCCTTACCGTATAAAAACCGCCGCGCCCCCGCACGATCACGCCTTCCATCATTGGTTGGGCTCCTCCTCCGGCAGGGCGGTTTCAAGCACGGTTTCCGCGGGAGCGGCAGTCTGAGGCTCGTTGGACACATACACTGCCAGCGTTACCTGGGTATGCTGCATCACCTGATCCCCAACGGAATAGGGAGTGGATTTTTCGTCGGAAAAGGATTGCGCGGCTACCCGTTCAAACTGCGTGCTGTCATCCACCGGGATTTCACGGATCTCCGATAGATTCAACTGCAGCTGCTGGATCAGGAAAAAGGCTTCCTGCCGCGTCATGCCCACAAAATCGGGCAGGGTGACGCTGCCGCCGCTGAGCGTGACCTGCACCACGCCGCCGCTGGGCATCATTTCGCCCTCCTCGGGAATCTGTTTCAAAACGGTGTCCCATGCGTCGGTTGAAAGCGTGCGTTCCGGCAGAGCAAGTAAGGTAAAGCCCAAACGCTCCAATTCGTCCCGCGCTTCTTCCACATCATAGCCAATGATGGAGGGAACGGCCTGCTCCTCCGGGCCGGTGGAAATGGTCAGAAAAACGGTTTCTTTTTTTCGCATGGCCGTACCGAATTCCGGCGACTGCATGATCACGTATCCGGCGGCCTTTTTGGCGTCGCTGATGCGGGTGATTTCGCAGGTAAGGCCCGCGCGGGTGATGAGGCGCAGTGCTTCCGCTTCCGTTTCATCCAGGCAATAGGGGGCTGATGTGGCGTTTACCACCTGATCGTAGATCCGCAGTCCGCCCAGCACCATACCGACTACCACGGCAACTGCCATCAATCCAACGCCGATGCGCATCCAGATCCATGAAGGGGGATGAATAGGCTTTACCCTTCCTGTGTTGCCGGAACCCTGCTCAACGGCTGAAAATGTTTGAGAGGTTGGACCCATCCAGTTTCCCTCTGGCTCCTGCAAGGCGCGCTGCAGATCCTGGGCCATTTCAAGAGCGCTCTGATACCGCCTCTCGGGCCGCTTTTCCATTGCCTTTTCCACCACGCGCTCCATGGCAGGAGGAACGGAGGGATTGATTTCCCGAATGGACTGCGCCTTGCTGCCGATATGCTGCATGGCGATGGCCACGGGGGTATCCCCGTCGAAAGGAGGTTTGCCGGTGAGCATTTCATACAGTACCACGCCCGCACTGTACAGATCGCTGGCCGCGGTGACCGGTTCGCCCTTCGCCTGCTCCGGTGAAAAATAATGCACCGATCCCATCACGATATCATCCGTGCTGATGGTATTGCTGCCAACCACCCGGGCGATGCCGAAATCACCCACCTTGATGAGGCCGTCGGAATCCACCAAAATATTCTGGGGCTTAATATCCCGGTGAATAATGCCGTTTTTGTGGGCGTGCTGCAGGGCGGACAGAATACGGATGCCGATCTGTGCCGCCACCGCGGGCTTGAGCGGTCCTTTTTGCTTGATGACATCTTTCAGCGTCTGGCCGCGCACGTATTCCATCACCAGATAACGCATATTGTCATCCTGGCCTACGTCCAAAAGATTTACGATGTTATGATGGCTCATTTTGCTGGCGGCCATGGCTTCCCGCTCGAACCGGCTGCAGAAATCGGCGTCCTGATTGTATTCGGGACGCAGGATCTTCACGGCTACGTTATGGCCCGTGCGCTTATCAATTGCTCGATAAACCAGCGCCATGCCGCCTTTGCCGATAAACTCCACCAGTTCATAACGGTTATCCAGCACTTTGCCGATCATGCTGTCACCTCCGCAAGCACCAGGGAAACATTGTCCCTGCCGCCGCCCTCTAAAGCCAGGCCCAGCAAAAGATCAGCCGCGTCCTCCAGATTATGCTCCGAAAGGATCTCCTGCATCTGGTCTTCAAGGACGTACTCGGACAGGCCGTCAGAGCAGATCAGATATTTGTCAGCGATCCGTTTATCAAATTCTTCGATATCCGCGTCCACCGTTTCGCTGGTGCCCAGTGCGCGGGTGATAATATTGCGATAGGGATGCCGTCTGGCTTCCTCAGGCGTCAGCAGTCCGTCCCGCACCAGTTCAGCTACCATGGAATGGTCCTGACTGACCTGACTGATCCGGCCATTGCGCAGCCGATAAGCGCGGCTGTCTCCCACATGCCCAAGCAGGATGCGCTTTTCATCCTCCCAGATCACGGTCAGGGTGGTGCCCATCCCATTCAGGTCTGGACGATTGAGCTGCTCCTCGTAAATGATCTGGTTGGCGTCTTCGATGGCGTGACGGAGATGCTCCTTGGAGGGTTTTGCGTCATGGATAAAGCGCTCCATCAGCGAAACCGCCATCAGGCTGGCGATATCGCCTCCCCTGTGGCCGCCCATGCCGTCCGCAACGCCATACAGGCCGTATTTGCCATGGCACAGCAGCAGCGCATCCTGATTGGACGCGCGAACGAGACCGATATGGGTTCTGGATGCGACAATCATAGCTGACTCTCCTCCATGATCTTTTTTCTCAATTGGCCGCAGGCGCCCTCAATATCATCGCCCATTTCCCGGCGGCGGGTGGCGGAAATGTGCCGCTTTTCCAGTACAGAGAGAAAGGCCTGTACCTGCTTTTCGGAAACCCCGAACAGGTTCCTTTCCTTTACCGTGTTCAGGGGAATCAGGTTCACATGGCACTGCATCCCCCGCAGCCGGTCTGACAATTCTTCAGCATGTTCTTCGCTGGCGTTCACCCGGTCGATCAGCGCGTATTCAAAAACAATGCGGCGGCCGGTTTTTTCCAGGTAAAAGCGGCAGGCGTCCAACGTTTCTTCTATGGTATACCGCTGAGCGATGGGCATGATTTGCCGCCTGATTTCGTCGTTAGGTGCGTGCAGCGAAAGAGATAGGGTGACCGGCAGGCCCTCCTGTGCAAACCTTCGTATCTGCGGCACCAGGCCGCAGGTGCTGACAGATATATGCCTTAAACCGATATTCAGCCCTTCCGGGTGAGATGCCAGCCGCAGGAAACGCACCACCTGATCGTAATTGTCAAATGGTTCGCCGCTGCCCATGAGCACGATGTTGTGCACCCGTTCGCCGCCCAATTCCCGGTTGGCGCACTGCACCTGGCCCAGGATCTCGGCGGCACTTAGGTTCCGCACGCAGCCGTCCAGGGTGCTGGCGCAAAACTTGCAGCCCATTTTGCATCCCACCTGGGTGGATACGCACAGCGTTGCCCCGTAGTGGTAACGCATGAGCACGCCTTCCACGCAGTTTCCGTCTGTCAAGGCGTAAAGAAATTTCTTTGTGCCGTCCAATTGGGAAACGCGGGTTTCCTGTACGGTCACGGGCTGATCGACGCCTTTTTCGGCAAGCTTTTCCCGCAGGGCCAGGGAAAGATTGGTCATTTCGGAAAAGCGTGCGCCCTTGTGCAGCCAGGAGAACACCTGCTGTGCCCGGAAAGGCTTTTCGCCTAAGTCCGAAAGGGCTTGCTTCAATTCTTCGGGGTACAGCCCCATCCATTGAATCGTATCGCTCATGGTTATTTCCTGCGCAGGCGGGCGATGAAGAAACCCTCCACCCCGTCCCGGTGGGGCAGTAATTGCAGGCCCGTTTCGGTATAATGCGTTTTGAACCGTTCGTCAAAGGAAGCGGGCAGGGGGGCCAATATGAAATCGGGGTGGGAGGCGAGAAAGCGCCTGATCTGCTCCCCGTTTTCCTCCGGCAGGATGCTGCACGTGGAATACACCAGGGTGCCGCCCCTTTTTACATACCGGCAGCAGGTGTTCAGCAGCTTTTCCTGAATCTCCGTCAATTCCTTAACGCTCTCCGGCGTGGCCCGGTATTTGATATCCGGCTTGTTGTCCATAACGCCCAGACCTGAGCAGGGCGCGTCCAGCAGCACGGCGTCCATGGCGCTTTCCATATCCTCTTTGAACACGGAAGCGTCCCGAACGGCGGGCCGCACGTTTTCCAGCTTCAGGCGGTGGGCCATGGTTTTGATCAGCGTCACCCGATGCTCGTGCACGTCCCAAGCGAACACCCGGCCCGAGCCGCCCATGACCTCCGCCAGATAGGCGCTTTTTCCGCCGGGCGCGGCGCAGCAGTCCAGAATCTGCATGCCGGGCCTTGCGTCCACTGCCTGGGCCGCCAGCATGCTGCTTTCGCCCTGGATGGAGAAATTCCCGGCGAAGTAATCGGCGTCCCGCGCGATTTCTGAGGCCATGCGCACCCGCCATGCGTGGGGCGCCAGGCCCTTTTCCGTTTCCCAAACCTTCTTTTTCAGCAGTTCTTCAAAAGCCTCGTCCGTCAGCTTCATCAAATTGGGGCGGATCACCGTATAATGAGATTGACTTCTGAAAGCGCAGATTTCTTTTGCCAGATCGGGGCCATAAGCGCCGGTCAGACGCTCCGCCAGCCACAGGGGTACGGAATACATGATGGATAAGTAGCGGGGCCCTTCCTCGGGGGTGGGCCACTTGATTTCATTCTTACCCCGCACCACGGAACGAAGCACGGCGTTGGTGAGGCCCGTCAGCCCTTCCAGCCCAGCGCCCCTTGTCAGCTTTACCGCCTCGTCCACCACCGCGTTTTCCGAAATGCGGTCGTGGAACAAAAGCTGGCACACGCTGATGCGCAGGATGTCCCGCACGGTGGCTTCCAAATTATCCGCATCCTTGAGGAAGAAGCTCAATACATAGTCGATGCGGATCAGGTTTTCCAGGGTGGTATAGACGATGCTGGCGCAGAAACGCTTGTCCAACTGGGACAGATTGGCTTTCTGCATCCGGTCGTCCAGAGACAGGGAAGCGTAAGCGTCCTTGCGCACCACGTCCTGAAAGATTTCCAGCGCCACCTTGCGGCTCAGGGTGCTGGGCATATCCGCCGCAGACTTGGGCGCAGGCTTTCCCATGGGCTTGCGGCCAAATTGGCCCGGCTTGCCCGCAGGTTTGCCGAAGGACTTCTTTTTGCCCGGCTTGCCATAGGGCTTCCGATCGCCCGATTTCCCCGCGGGCCTGCCGTAGGGCTTTTTATCGTTTGGTTTGGCAGCGAAGGAACGTTGGCCCTTTTTCACGCTGTCTTTATCCATGATGCTCTCCTCCAAATTTATTGGCCATTGTGGATTTCCGGGTGTTTCGCGGCATAATCCAGAAAACGGGCGTTGATATTGGTTTCTTTCCAAATTTTGATATACGCTTCGTCGAAATCGTCGAAGGAATGATACTCATAGAAGCCCTCTTCCATCATGGGAAAGCGTTCCCGATAGGTGTCGATTTCTTCCAACGTGATATTGTTTTCCTGAACAAACCGCTCATAGAGCGCGGCCACATCCTCCAGCCCGATTTCACGCAAAGCGCCCGGCACCAGCGTGGCATAAGCGGAACCATCGTTCCAGAAAAACTGCGCTATGCCGCCGTTTTGAATCTCCATGTCAAACATCAGAGCAACAAACATGGACTGCACAGATTTGGAATGAGTCAGGAAATCCGGGGTGCCCGGTTCACCGCATTGCTCAATCACGGCAAAATACAAGGCTTCGTATTCATCATAGCGGTATTTTTCCATCATTTCCTCCCATTCCATGGTTGAATATTGGGATTCCGAGAATGATTCCGCCTGCTTTGCCGGTACAGAAAAAACCAACGATACCAACAGCAAGCACAAAATCAGGGAACGGATCATAACACATTCACCTTCTCAAAATGAACCGGATGCCCCCGCAGATAATCCTTCGCGTTCATGCGTTTACCGCCGGGGGCCTGCAATTCGATCACCCGCACGGCGTTTTCTCCCGCCGCGATCACGAGGCCCTGTTTGGCGTCGGCAGCGATGATGCTTCCCGTCGCAAAGCCCGGATTCTCCGCTGTTTCCGCTTTCCAGACCTTCACCGTTTCATTGTCGCCCCAGATAAAGCTGGTTCCCGGCCAGGGGGTCAGGCCCCGCACTAAATTCACGATCTTTTCCGCGGGCAGCGTCCAGTCGATATCCCCCATTTCTTTTTTCAACATAGGGAAATAGCTGGCTTCTACCTCGTTCTGCTTTACGCGGGGGCAGTTTCCCGCCTCGATGCGGCGAATGGTTTCGATCAGCAGCTCCGCGCCGATAGGGGCCAGACGGACGGTCAGCTCCTCCGCCGTTTCGCCGGGCAGAATGGGGACTTCTTTTTTCAGCAGGATATCCCCCGTGTCCAGTCCTTTGTCCGTCATCATGGTGGTGACGCCGGTGACGGTTTCCCCCTCTATAATTGCCCAGTTGATGGGCGCGGAGCCGCGATACTTGGGCAGCAGGGAGGAATGGACGTTCACCGTGCCGATTTTTGGGATGTCCAGCACCTCCTGCGACAAAATCTGACCAAAAGCGGCGGTGACGCAGAGATCAGGAGCCAGGGCATGCAGATCATCCACCCCGTCCACCCGAATTTTGACTGGCTGAAATACAGGAATGTCATATTCCTGGGCGCACACTTTCACAGGGCTGGGCAGCATTTTGTTGCCCCGGCCCTTGGGCTTGTCCGGCTGGGTAAACACGCCCACGACTTCATATCCTGCTTCCACCAGGGCTTTCAGGGACGGAACGCCGAACTCCGGGGTGCCTAAAAAGACGACGCGCATTTACTGCTGTTCCTCCTCGTCATCCTTGATCTCATATTCTTCCTTATCGGAATACAGAATCCCGTCCAAGTGATCCAGCTCGTGGCAAAACGCCCGGGCTAAAAGACCTTCACCGGTCAGTTCAAAGAACTTTCCTTTTCTGTCCTGGGCGCGGACGGTCACTTTGTTGGGGCGCTTGACATACCCCCGGCGGCCAGGCGCGCTCAGGCAGCCTTCGCTGCCCTCCTGCTCCCCTTCCTGGGCGATGATTTCGGGGTTGATCAATTCGATCAAGCCGTTTTCATCCCCTATATCGATGACTACAACCCGGCGCAGTATGCCCACCTGCGGCGCGGCGAGCCCAACGCCCTCGGCCTTGTTCATAGTGTCCGCCATGTCCCGCAGCAGCAGCCACAGCCTCAAATCAAATTTCTGCATGGGTTTGCAGGGTTTGCGCAGCGTTTCATCACCAAATTTGAGAATATTGCGAACCATGTTTCTTCTCCTTGTTTCTATGCCAGGGATGCCGGATTGATTTCCAGCAGCACCCTGGCCGGGTAATCTTCCAAAGCCAATTCCTGAAATCGGCCGAGCAGCCGATCAGTGTCCGGGTGATTCAGCAGTTTCAGCAGCACGTGAGCCCTGGCCCTGTCCTGAATGCGGGTGATGGGCGCTTCATCTGCCCGGAGAAACAGGATGCGGCGCCGGAGGGGCGTTCTGTCAAACTCCTGGCTAATCTTTTCTTTGATGCTTTCAGCCACAGCCAGCGCCACAGTCATTTCCTTCGCTTCGCACAAGAAACGCGCCATCATGGTGAAGGGCGAATATAGCCCCGTTTTCCGCCTGTTGAATTCCTCATTGAAAAACGCCCGGTAATCTTGTTTTGCGGCGGCCTGGATGGCGTAATGATCCGGCTGGTAGGTCTGGATCACCACTTCGCCGGGCTCCCGGCCACGGCCCGCACGGCCCGCCACCTGCACAAGCAGCTGGAAGGTCCGCTCCGGGGAACGGTAGTCGGGGAAATTCAGCGTCAGGTCGGCCAGCACCGCTCCCACCAGCGTCACCTGGGGAAAATCCAGCCCCTTGGCAATCATCTGAGTGCCAAGCAAAATTTTGGCTTCGCCCGCGCGGAACCGGTCTACCAATTCAAAATGGGCGTTCTTTCCGGAGGTGGTGTCGATGTCCATGCGAATCACGCCAGCACCGGGGAACTGCTTGTTCAGTTCCTCTTCCACCTTCTGGGTACCGATACCCATGGGGCGAATATAGGGGCTTTCGCAGGCGGGACACACCCTCGGCAGAGGCCGCACCGCGCCGCAGTAATGGCAGCGCAGGGTCTGATCCACGCTGTGATAGGTCATGGATACGTCGCAGCGGTCACACCGCACCGTTTCACCGCATTTGCGGCAAGTGACGGAACTGGCATAGCCACGGCGGTTGATGAACAGCATGGCCTGCTGCCCCTTTTCCAGACAGGAACGGAGCTTCTCCTGAAAAATTCCGGAAAACATACCGTGGTTTCCTTTTCGCAGCTCCTCCCGCATATCCACCAAATGAATTTGCGGCAAAGGCCGGTCCAGCACCCGATGGGGCATTTCGATCAGGGTATAATCCCCCCGCCGCTGTCTGGCATAGGAATAAATGCTGGGGGTGGCGCTGGACAGGAGCACGGCTGCCCCTTCCCGTTTCCCCCTGGACGCGGCGATTTCCCGGGCGTCGTACTGGGGAAAGCGATCGGAAAGATAGGTCTGCTCGTGTTCCTCGTCCACGATGATGACGCCCAAGTTTTCTAACGGGGCGAACACGGCGGACCGCGCCCCGATCACGATGCGGGCGTCACCCTGGCGGATGCGCCGCCATTCGTCGAAACGCTCACCCGGACTTAACCGGGAATGCAGCACCGCCATGGCGTTGCCGAATCGGGAACGGAACCATGCGATCATTTGGGGGGTCAGCACAATTTCCGGAACTAAGATGATAGCGCCCTTGCCCATTTTCAGCGCTTCCCGAACCAAACGAATGAAGACCTCCGTTTTGCCGGAGCCCGTGACCCCGTGCAGCAGGAACGGCTTACCCGGCATACGCAGGCCAGGGATCAATTCTTCCAGGGCTTCCCGCTGCTCCAAGGTCAGCACCGGATCAGCCGAAACTTCGGCCCGCCCGTAATAGGGGGCGCGCAGGGCCTCCTTTTCAAAGACCCGCACCATTTCTTTTTCGGATAGGTAATTGAGCGATTCCCTGACATTATTGATCAGCACGCGCAGTTCGTCCACCGGATGGGGCTGTCCGTCGGACAGCAGGGTGAGCAGCAATTGCCGTTTGGGGGCGCGCTTTTGGGATTGAATGGCTTCCTCTACCCGTTCCGGGGGAATGGCAAGCTGCGCGTATTCCTCAGTTTTTACTTTGACCCTGCCGCCCCGCATTTCAGCGGGCAGCATCAAACGAAGGGCCTCGCACAAGGGACAATGGCTTTTTTCCTTGATTTCCTGGGCAAGTTCCATTAACTGCGGCAGAAGGGCGGGATATTCCTCCAATGCGGCAAGAACGGGCTTGATCTTTTTTTCATCATAATCCGCCGTATCTTTGAGACGGATCACATAGCCCTCTTTTTCCCTGGGACCGAAGGGCACGCGTACCCGCATGCCCGGTTCCACGTGCAGGGTGTCCGGCACAAGGTAGGTAAATACACGGTCCACCTGTTCGGACGCGATATCCACGATGATTTCCGCGTACAACCCCTGGCCCTCCTTGCTTTAGTTTTCTTTCCGCAGTTTCATGACACGATCCAGCAATTCTTCCGCCACCTGTGTTTTAGGCAGGCAGGGCAAAGTTTCCTTTCCGCCGTGGGTCACGAAGGTGACGATGTTGGTGTCTACGTCGAAGCCCGCTCCGGGAGCGGTCACGTCGTTGGCGACGATCATATCCAGGTTCTTTTTGGCAAGTTTGCTTTCGGCATTTTGCAGCACATCGTTGGTTTCGGCGGCAAAACCGACCAAAGTCTGTCCCGGATGCTTCATTTTTCCCACCTGGGCCGCCACGTCGGGGGTCTGCCGCAAGGTCAGGATCAAATCACCGTCTCCTTGCTTTTTGATTTTTTCGTCGGCAACCTGTACCGGCGCAAAATCAGCGGGGGCTGCGGCTTGAATCACAATATCCGCATCCCTGCAGCAAGCGGTCATGGCTTCCAATAAGTCCTGGGTGGACTGGATGGAAACGCCCTTCACTCCTTGGGGAATTAAAAGGCGGGTTGGGCCGGTCACCAATGTCACGTCCGCTCCGCGCTTTATTGCCGCATCGGCGATGGCGTAACCCATTTTTCCGCTGGACCGATTGGAAATGTAGCGCACGGGGTCGATTTTTTCCTGGGTAGGCCCGGCGGTGACCACCACGCGCAGCCCCTTCATATCCTGCCGGGGATTGAGCGTTTCTGCGATGGCGTCAAAAATCTGGCTTGGCTCGCTCATGCGCCCGGCCCCTGTATCGCCGCAGGCCAGGAAACCGCCCTCCGGCCCGATAAAGCGAACGCTGCGGGCGGAAAGCAGCTTGACATTTTCCTGTGTGGCCACGTTTTCCCACATGCCCGTGTTCATGGCGGGAGCCACTAAAATAGGCGCATGGGTCGCAAGGACGGTGGTGGACAGCATATCGTCGGCGATGCCGTGGGCCATTTTCGCTAAGATGTTGGCCGTAGCTGGCGCGATCACGAACACATCCGCCCGCTTCGCAAGGGCGATATGCTCCACTTCCCAGGTGGAAGGCCGGGCAAAGGTGTCCGTCACCACGGGATGATTGGACAGGGTTTCAAAGGTCAGGGGCGCGACAAACTGGCAGGCGTTTTTCGTCATGATCACATACACCTGCGCCCCCGCCTTGCGCAGCCTGGAGGTCAGCTCGCAGGCTTTGTAGGCGGCAATGCCCCCCGTGACGCCCAGCACCACATTTTTGCCTTCCAAGGTCATTTTTCTTAGTCCTCTTCGTCTTCCAGATTACGGTGATAGGTCAGCAGTCCCCGGTTGATTTCATCCACAGCCACGGAAACGGGCTTCATTTCCTTGGCGTCGATCAGGGGCTGAGAGCCGCCCACCAGTTCCCGGGCGCGCTTTGCGCTTTCCACTACCAGGGTATAGCGGCAGTCCACTTTCTGGCACAGTTCGTCAATCGAAGGCTTGTTTACAGGTATTTTTTGAATCCTCCTCTATCATTCAACCACGGGTTGATACCGGGTTGTACGCATTTTTTCTGCTGTGATGATGGCGGCTACCCGCTGAAATGCGCGTTCCACATCATCATTCACCACGTTGTACTGGTACAGATGCGCTTGTTCAATCTCTCCACGGGCGTTACCAAGGCGGCGCTCGATTTCCTCGGGATGGTCGGTGTTGCGGCCGTACAGGCGCTTGCGCAGCTCCTCATAGGAGGGCGGCAGCAGGAAAATGCTCACGCAGTCAGGCCAAATCCGCATCACGTTCCGGGCGCCCTGGGGGTCGATATCCAGCACCACGCTCCACCCTCCTGCCAATTTGGCCTCTACTTGGGATTTCAGGGTGCCGTAGCTGTTGCCGTGAACGGTAGCGTGTTCTAAGAAAGCGTCCTCCGCAAGCAGGCGGCTATATTCCTCTTTTGAAATAAAGAAATAATCCACACCCTCCCGTTCGCCCTGCCGGGGCGCGCGTGTGGTAACGCTGACGGAGAAGGTCAGGCTTGGGTCATTTTTCAGCAGCTTGCTGTAAATCGTCCCTTTCCCAACGCCGGAGGGGCCGGATATGACGATCAGCATGGTCTTTCTTTCTTCGCGCATTGGTGTCTTCCCCCTCTTAAAGGAGCTTGTGTAGTTTATGAATCGCTTTGCAGGCGGCCTGAGATGGTCTCCGGCTGCACGGCGGACAGCACCACATGGCCCGTGTCCATCATCAGCACGGCGCGGGTTCGCCGGCCTGCCGTAGCGTCGATCAGATGGCCGTCATCTCGGGCTTCCTGCACCATGCGCTTTACCGGCGCGCTGTCTGGCGCGATCACAGCCACGATGCGCCCTGCGGACACCATATTGCCAAACCCCACGTTCAACAGCTTCATGGTCATCACTCCACATTCTGTACCTGCTCCCGCAGTTTTTCGATTTCGGTTTTGGCGGTCACGACAAGTTTGGTGATCTCCGCATCGGAAGCCTTGGAGCCGATGGTGTTTACTTCCCGGTTCAGCTCCTGGGTGAGAAAATCCAGCCTGCGGCCGGTTTCGCCCTCCGCTTCCAGCGCCCCGCGCATCTGGCCGATATGGGATTCCAGGCGGGACAGTTCTTCGTCGATGGCGCAGCGGTCCGCCATCAGGGCCACTTCCTGGGCAAGACGCTGCTCGTCAAGCTCCTTAACGCCCAATTCCTTGATCCGGGCCAAAAGCTTTTCCTGGTAGATTTTCGGCACCTTGGGGGCTAAAGCGGCGATTTCGTCCCGCAACCGGGCCGTTTCGTTCAAATGAAGGGTCAAATCGGCTTGCAGAGCGTCCCCTTCCTTTTCCCGCATGGCGATCACGTCTGAAAGCGCGGCGGCCAACGCGTCTTTAAGCAGGGAAAGCACCGCTTCCTGGTCTTCATCCTTCACGGTCACCTGCAAAACATCGGGCTGCTGAATGATCCATTCCACATTCTCATCCCGAATGGAGGAGCGCTCATGTCTGGCGATTTGGCGGGCGTTCAGCAGCGCTTCTTTGTACTGGAGCACCAGCCCTTCGTCCAGCCGCACCTCCCGGGCGTCCTGCCGCAGGTTCAGATAATTCACGTTCACGTCCGCGTGGCCCCGGCGCAGGGCTTGACCGATCTGCTTTCGCAGCGCGTCCTCCGCAAAGGACAGCGCCCTGGGCAGGCGGCAGGAAAGGTCCAAAAAACGATGATTGACCGTTTTGATTTCCACCGTGATCTCCCGGCCGTCCCGACTCAGCTGCCTGCGTCCGTAACCAGTCATGCTTCGCATGCACAGCATACCCCCTTTTATCATATGATTATAACACAATTTGCCGGATGCCGGAAGCCTCTTTTTTTTTGTTTTTACTTCTTTTTGCATTTTGCATTTTTTTTGAGGAATTAGCAATTTCAAATTGGCGGTGTGATACAACCTGCGTCAATCAAAAAAAAACCCGGAATGGGAGTGAAAGCAGAGCTTTTCCGGGTCTTTTATCCATGCGCGCCGATTCAAGAGCGTCCAGAGCTACGGTAATGCTGGGATCGGATCACGCACTGAAAGCCGATTTTCTGGTAAAACGTGTTTCCGCCGCCGGTCATGATCACTGCGCCGCGTGGACGAAGCCGCCGATCATGCTCAGACAGGGCTGCTGCAGCTAACCCCTTTCCTCTGCAGTCCGGCACGGTGCAAAGCGGTTCCATATAAGCAAGGCGGTTCTTTTCCACCCACCACATCCCGGAAAAGCATACATACCGCTCCTGCGCGTCGGCGATGATGACCTCGTCCTCGTAGGTGGCGTGGGGCGGCGGTGAAATGGTGGATTTCAGCACATCATGATACAGTTCAAAAGGGCTGCGTCCATCGTTTCTGGCGGGCACGTCCCAGTGCTCGAACGGCCCCAATTCCTCGCTGTTGAAGCCTTCCCACAGGCAGCGTGCCGCTTTCAGGGGATCAACGCTGTCAAAGGGCACAAAGTGATAGCCCTCCGGCAAGGGGTATTCCAGTCTGCCCAGGCTGAAATCAAAGATTCGATAGGGTTCTTCCTCGGTCAAACGCCAACCGCGTTTTTCCGCCGCCCGAATCAAGGCGCATTGTCCAGCGTACAGCGCCAGTTCTTTTTGTTCCCCCAGATCCGGGAAGGCGCTTTCCGCATAGGCGATCATGTCATCCGCCAACGCTTCATAACCGGGTCGGAGCGCAAAATGGAGCTGTGTAGCGGGATGTTCATAAAACACAAAAGCCACCGGGCTGTCGCCTTCGAGCCAGAAACGGTTCAGATGAAGATACTCCTTGTTCAGCCAGGAGCTGTTGATGGCGTACTCAAAAAATGGCGCGAAGGGCCCGTTCTTACAGTCCGGGCTGAAAATATCCGTCATCAGGTCCCAGGCCATGCCCGCGTCCGAAAGAATTTGAAATTGCTTTGTTCTCATGATTACGCCTCCCGTTCATCTAATCCAAGGAAGTGTTCCGCTGAAAATAACGCTTCTATATCGTAGTCAACCAGCATTATGCCCTCCGATCATTCTGTGGTGAAGCACCGTTCCACTTTCAGGGGGATGTTTTGCACGTCCATCCGTTCGATATCGATATACCGGCCGTTCCGAATAGCTTCGATCACCTGATCGATTTGCGTTTCCTCTCCCTGTATCTCCATGGTCACGGATCCGTCCCATTCGTTGCGGCACCAGCCCGTGCAGCCGTACAGGTTGGCCGCGTGCCGGGCCCGCCAGCGAAAACCCACGCCCTGCACCATGCCGGAAAAAAAGATGCGCCTGCGAACCATCGTATGCTCCTTATTCATACAAGCGGAATCGCAGGGTGTTTTCCTCAAACCGTTTCCGTGACGCGTCGAAATGCGAAATCAATTCCCTGGCTGACATCCTGCCGGTGCGGAAGAGATCGGTGCCCAGCAGCTTATCCACGGAATAGATATCGCTGCCTTCCCATTTGATAAAGGAAAACTGTTCGGGATATAAGCGCCATATGGTTTCCATGAGTATGAGGCCCCCCAGGGAACAATCGCATTTCTCCCGGTCAGTGACGTGCGTCTGTACGCCGTGGCACATTGTTCCCTGATGCTTGGAGAAGGTGGGGCAGAAAGAGACGGCGCGGAAATGCAGGCCGGGCAGCGCCTGCCGGTTCATTTCTTTTTCCAGCAGCATCCCGTCGATGAAAGGCGCGCCGGTCACCTGGAAGGGAATGGTGGTGCCCCTGCCTTCGCTGATGTTCGTCCCCTCGAAAATACAGTTGCCTGTATAGCACAGAGCAGTTTCCAGGTTCGGGCAGTTGGGAGAGGGGGAGACCCAGGGCAGATCAGTATCGTCCAGCAGGTATTCCCTCTTCCATCCGAACAATGGCACTATGGTCAAATCTACGTCCAAACCCAAATACTCCTTTACGTACAGCGCGTATTCGCCGACAGTGAGCGCGTATTGGGTAGGCAGTTCATAATCGCCAACAAAGGAACGGAAGGCAGGGTCCAGCACGGTGCCGGTCACCTTTTTCCCGCCTACGGGATTTACCCGATCCAACACCACCACGGCTTTTCCTTTGCGCGCGCAGGCCTCCATGGCGTAGGAAAGGGAGTATAGATAGGTGTAAAAACGCGCGCCCACGTCCTGAATATCGAATAAGAGCACGTCAAATGCGTCCAGCATTTCATCCGTGAAATGGCAGTTCTTCCCGAACGCGCTGAAAACGGTCACGCCCGTCTGATCGTCCACAGCATTTTCCACCTTCGCTCCGGCCTGCTCGCTGCCCCGGATACCGTGTTCTACGGCATAAAGGGCGGATAGCTGATACCGGCTGTGCACAATATCGATGGTGCTTGTCAATTTGTGATCGATACCGGTGGGGTTGGTCATTAAGCCAACGCGCCGGCCCTTCAATTGCGCATCAGCCAGGCTGATGCGGTCAATACCGCTCAGAACGTGATTTCTGTTCATTGAAGCGCCTCCGAAACGGATTTTTTCTTCTTTTCAACAAGATTATAAAACAAAATACCAGCGATGGCAAGGCAAAAAACAGTTGACGGGAAATCCTGGAAATCGTATACTGAAGCAGGGTACTAAGCATGAACGATCGAAAACGGGTTTTTTCTTCTGGTGGGATTGGCCCACGGTGCTGAGAAAACATGATCCTGACACAGGATTTTCGATTGCTGACAAAAAGCGGAGCAGATCGTAAAAATATGGTACAAACGAGGGAGGAAAGCATAATGAGCATCGATCTTGGAAGCAATCCTTTCAAACTGGGCTTTGGGCTGATGCGCCTGCCCAAGAATCCGGACGGCAGCATCGATGTGCCTCAGGTCTGCGAAATGGCGGACCGGTTCTTGGCCGCTGGCGGCACCTATTTTGATACCGCCTATGTATACGATAATGGAGAAAGCGAAAAGGCGTTCAAGGCGGCGGTGGCGGACCGGCATCCACGCGACGCCTACACGGTAGCCACCAAAGTGAACGTTATGGCCGCCGGCTGCAAGGACGCGGAGAGCGCCCGGCGGCAGTTGTTCACCAGTTTGGAACGTACAGGGGCGGGATACATTGATTATTACCTGCTCCATGCTTTGCAGCGGACCAATGTACAGAAATATGAAGATTACGGAATATGGGACTATGTAAAGGAGCAGAAAGCGAAAGGCTTGATCCGGCATTGGGGTTTTTCCTTCCATGCGGATCCTGATCTGCTGGAGGAGCTTTTGACCGCCTATCCGGACGCGGAATTCGTTCAACTGCAAATCAACTATGCCGACTGGGAAAACCCCGGCGTTGCTTCCCGGCGCAATTGGGAAATCTGCAAAGCTCACGGAAAGCCCGTGGTGATCATGGAGCCGGTCAAGGGCGGCGTTTTGGCTGATCCCATTCCCGAGGTGAAGGCTGTGTTTGACCAGTCCGGCAAAGGCTGGTCCTGCGCCAGCTGGGCACTCCGCTACGCCGCCAGTCTGGGCAATCTGCTGGCGGTACTCAGCGGCATGAGCAGCCTTACGCAAATGGACGACAACCTGCGCACCATGAAGGATTTTAAGCCTCTCAGCGAGGAAGAGCAGGCGGTGATCCATCTGGCCCAGGAAGCCCTGAACAACGATAAGTCCATTCCATGCACGGCCTGCCATTACTGCACCGAGGGCTGTCCCATGGGCATCGCCATTCCTGAAATCTTCAAGGTGGTGAACCGGCGCAACGGCAGCGCGGAATTCCGTACGGTAA
>JAFXMP010000214.1 GCA_017530275.1 Clostridia bacterium
CGCCAAATACATGGGGTTCGCCGTCGGGAATGTATTCCCAGGAGGGCAGGTAGGGATTGAACGCCTGCTTTTTCATGTGCTCACCTTCTTCAAATATTCCTCCAGCAGAAAGCGCTGAAGCTCTGTTTCCGGGCATTGCTGCGGTGCGGCGGTATCACCGAAACGCATGCGCACCGGTTTTTCAGGATCAAATTGGGGCCAATAGGGCAGGGTTTCCTGCTGGCTGTCTTCCCCGTTGGGATCGCCGGTTTTGATGAAATTGCACCAGTAATCGCACATCTGCCGGGCCAAATCGTAATGCTTGCCCTTGAAGGGCCGCCAGCACTTGGCCAGGGTTTCAAAGAAGAACCACAGATCTACGGAGTGGAAGGTGCCGGGATTGTCCCAGCCGGGAATCTCCGCGTCGAATTCATAATAGTAAAGCGGTAAATCTTTGCCCGTTCGCTGCTGATACAAGGCGGCGGCCCGCACGGCAAATTCGATGGAGTTCACAGCGCCTTCTTTTCTAATGCTTTCTTCCGTAGCCGGATGAGAGAAGAAACCGAGGAACTTTTCCGCCTGCTCCCCGTAAGCGTCCTTCGCCATGACGGCAAGCTCTTCCTCATTCTTCGCCTGGGGCAGTCCGAAAAACTCGCTGCTGGTATGGCCCAGCAGCACGGGGACGGACAGCCGGTTTTCATCCAGGAACCACTGCTGACTGTTCCGAAGAGAAAACACGCCGTCCACCGCTTCCCCGAAGGTTTTTCCCCAGCCGTGAATGCCGTCCCATTCCAAGGCTTTGTTCCGCAGCGTCACGCCGTCGATAGCCCGGGCTTCTTTGAGGCTTTTCACGCCTAAGAAATCGAAGAACGCTTTTCCGGCTTCCTCCGCGGACTGTAAATCGCTGCATAAGCCGAAGTGGAAGGGGTAAGGCGGGGCAAACGCGCCGCTTTGGATGATGGCCCGCTGGAACAGGCCCTTGTTGTCCGGGCAAGTCAGCTGAGCTGACACGCTCATGCCGCCGGCGCTCTGGCCGCCGATGGTGATGTTTTCCGGGTCGCCGCCGAAGGCCGCAATGTTCCTTTTCACCCAGCGGGTGGCCGCCTGCTGATCCAGGAAACCGAAATTGCCGGGAGCCTGGGGGGATTCAGCAGTGATTTCTGGATGGCACAGGAAGCCAAACACATTCAGCCGGTAATTTACCGTGACCACCACGACGCCGCGCCGGGCGATGCGTTCCCCGTCAAATTCCATTTCGGCGCTGTAGCCCACCTGCAATCCGCCGCCAAAGTACCATACGAACACCGGCATATCCTTCCTGCCGTCGGCGGGAGCCCAGATATTCAGGGTCAGGCAGTCCTCCCCCATGGGGATTTCCTTATCCACGTGCCATTCCCAGTCATACAGATTCTTGGGATCGGCGCTGATCGGCGCTTGAAGCGGAATGGGCGAAAAAGCGTAAGCCTCCAGTTCCCCTTCCCAAGGCGCGCAGGGCTGAGGCGCACGCCAGCGGTTTTCGCCCACGGGCGGAGCAGCGTATGGAATGCCTTTATAGCTGGTAATCCGGGGATCGGCAGCGGGTAGGCCCTTCACCCAGCCGCTTTCTGTTTTCACCTTGCGGATCATGATGTGTCCTCCTCATATTCGTTGATTGATCATTATTTTCGCATATCTTTCCCCAAAAAACAATGTAAGTCTTTTGTGGTTTTTGCTCATGCATGCTCAAATCATGCGAAACGCAAAAATAATACATATATCGCATCAAATGAACAGGAGAATCGAAATGAATCAAGAAATAATAAGACGATATCAACATCAGGAGGAATTTTTAGATGAAGAAGCTTATCGCCGTTCTGTCCGCGCTGACGCTGCTGTGCGCCTTCCTGCCCGCGGTGGCGGAGGAAATCTATGAACCGCTGTATACCCTGGCCGCGCCTTACGGCTTTAAAATGGGCGCGCCGCTGTCCTTTGATCAGCTGCGGAACCCAAAATACCTGAACCTGGTCAAGTCCCATTTCAATTCCATTACCGCCACCAACGAAATGAAAGCCTACTCCCTGCTGAACCTGCAGGCCACCAAGGCCCGCAAGGACGGCATGCCCGGCATGAACTACAGCGCGGCGGACCAGATGATGAAGTGGGCTCAGGACAACGGCATCGGCGTGCGCGGCCACGTGCTGGTATGGGACGCTTACATGACCGACTGGTTTTTCCGGGAGGATTACGACAGCAAAAAGCCCTACGCGGACCAGGAAACCATCAAGGCCCGCACCGAAAGCTACATCACCGAAGTGGTGACGCATTTTGAAGAAAAGTTCCCCGGCGTGGTCTACTGCTGGGACGTGGTGAACGAAGCTGTGGGCGATAACGCCAACGAATACACCGCGGGCGACGCCCGCCATCTGCGCACTGTGCGCAGCGGCAGCCCCAACCTGTTCCGGGAATACATGGGCGACGATTACGTGGCGCTTGCTTTCCTATACGCCAAGAACGCGGTGGAAGCCCTGGGTGCGGACACCAAGCTGTATTATAATGATTACAACGCTTACTTCGGCGATAAAGCCCAGGCTATCCGCGCATTGATCGGCAGCGTGAATACCTTCGCCCAGAACGATAACGGCGAATTCCGCCAGCTTTGCGACGGCGTGGGCATGCAGGGCTATATCGGCGGCTACGGCGTGCAGGAAGGCTGCCTGGACGACAGCCACGTGGGCATGATCCGGGACGAGATCCTCAACTACGCGGCCATGGGCCTGGAAGTGCAGATCACCGAAATGGCTGTGCGCAATTTCGACCTGACCCAAGCGGACAAGCACGCGGCATTCTACGCCAAGCTGTTCCAGATGTTCATGGACTTGAACAGCGATGACGGCAATCCCCTGAAAGCTGTTTCTATTTGGGGTCTCACTGACACGAACGCGCCTAAAGGCAATTATGTATACAACCTGAACAGCCCTTACGGCGGCCTGTTTGACATCAAGCTGAATTATAAGGATGCTTTCGTGAAGGTGTACGAGACGCTTATACGATAAAAGTTGATCCATGCGCATATTCTTTCCCTCCTTCCCGCATACTATGGAGCATACAGGTAAATTTGGAGGGATTATGCAATGGAACAAACCGCGCATTTGAGCCGAAACGGCTGGACCCAGGAAGAAACCGATCTTCTGTGGAAGGAAATCAGGGCAGCGCTGGACGCGGGCACGCCGCTGCGCGGCGTGTTTGACCGCACGGGCCAGGCTTTGGGCCGCAAGCCCAACAGCGTAAGGAATTACTACTATATGCAAATGAGGGAAAAGGGCGGCGAGGAGATGAAACGCGCCGCCCCTTTCGATACCTTTTCCGACGAAGAAATCCACGATCTGCTGCGCAAGGTGCTGCTGGGCCGGGGCAGCGGGCGGTCCGTGCGTGCGTGCGTGATGGAAATGTCCGGCGGCGACCGCAGCCGCATGCTGCGTTACCAGAACAAGTACCGGGCCATCCTGCGAAAAAAGCCGGACCTGATCGATCAGGTATGCAGGGAACTGAAGCAAGAAGGGCTGCCCTGCCCGGATATTTCCATCACTGTTTCACCGCTGTCCTTCGCAGAAGAGGACCAGGTTGCCCGACCCTGCCAGGCTGACCCGGACGTGCAGGCCATTCTGCGGGCTCTGTCGTCCCTATCCCGACGGGCCAGCGCGCCCGTGCCGGAAAGCGACAAGCTGCGGGTGCAGCGGGACCTGCTGCTGATTCAGGTGGAAGATTTGCAGCTTGCGGTCAAGGACCTGGTTCAGGACTGCAAAGAATTCCTGGGCGGCGACGGGGAAGAAAAGCAGCGGAATTTGCCCGCTTTCTGCGATACCCTGACCGAACATATGGCAAAGCTGGAAGCCGCTGCCGGGTAATAGCGAAAAAGCCGGAAGAAGCAGATTCATGACGCAGCTTCTTCCGGCTTTTTTCAATTCTGCGGAAGAATCTCTGCAAGCTCGTTTTCCCGCAGTGTTTCTTTCGTCAGCAGCTCCAGCGAAAGCCTCTCCAGTTCTTCTCTGTGCTCCTTCAGAAAAGTCCTGGTGCGGTCCATAGCCTCAAGCAGGATCATGCTTTCGTCCCGTTCCGGGTCGCCGGTCTCCCCCATGGCGTAATCCTTGGCCATGGCGGCGGCGATTTCCCGTGCTTTTTTCAAATCGCTGGCCGCGCCGGTGGTCACATTCTCCTTGCCCAGCAGCATTTCTTCCGCGGCGCGCCCGCCCAGAGCGGCGCAGATCATGGAAAGCAGGTCCCTGCGGGAATGCAGCAGTTGATCGGGCTGCACGCTCATGGAATACCCCGCGGCGCCTCGTGATGAAGGAATGATGGTCACGCGGGTCAGCCGCGCTTTGGGCATCAGACAATGGGTAATCAGCGCGTGTCCCGCTTCATGCCAGGCGGTCACGCGCTTTTCCGCGTCCGTCATCTGCCGGGGAGATTCCTCCCCTACCGTCACGCTGCAGAACGCGCTTTCCATATCGGTTTCCAGAATGGGGCCGACGCCCCGCCGCGCCGCGCGGATGGCGGCTTCATTTAATAGCGCTTCCAGCTGCGCCCCGGAAAACAGGGCGGTCTGCGCAGCCCAGGTTTTTAGAGAAATATCTTCATGCAGCGGCTTTTTCCGAGCATGCACCTCAAGGATTTTCAGCCGCTGATCATAGTCCGGCAGGCCCACTTCGATGCGCCGATCAAAGCGGCCTTCCCGCAGCAGCGCCGGGTCCAGCGTATCCGGCCGATTGGTAGCCGCCAGTACGATAATACCGTCTTTTCCTGAAAAACCACTCATTTCAGTCAGCAGGGCATTCAGGGTCTGCTCCCGTTCATCGTTTCCGCTGTCCCGCTTTTTGCCGATGGCGTCGATTTCATCGATGAAGATCACGCCGCCGCCCGCCTTGCGCGCTTTTTTGAACAGCTCCCGCACCCGGGACGCGCCGACGCCCACGTATACCTGTACAAAATCCGCGCCGCTCATGGCGAAAAAAGGGGCCTTGGCTTCCCCTGCCAGCGCCCTGGCCAGCAGGGTCTTGCCGGTACCGGGCGGCCCGTAGAGCAGCACGCCCTTTGGGGCACGGGCCCCATAATCAGTAAAGCGTTTGGGTTCCCGCAAAAAAACCGCTAAATCCATGAGGCTCTGCAAGGTTTCCCCGGAAGCCACCACATCCTGAAAGGTACTTTCCGGCACCCGTTCATCTGCCTGAACGGCGGCATATTTGCTGAGCCCCAACGCTCCTTTCCCCTGAGAACGGGAGAACAGGACAAATGCGCCAGCCGCGATCACGCCCAGCATCCACGGGGACACTCCGCTTTCCTGTTCCCGCACTTCAATATCCAGGGAAAGCAGCCGTTCTTTCCCATCCGCCGCCCTGGGATTGGATGTTCGCACGGCGGTACCGTCGGTGAGCACGGCCTGCCAGTATTCTCCGCTGCCCATGGTCACGCTTTTTACCTGTCCCGTTTCCGCCATGGCCCAAAAATCCGTATAAGACAGAAGAACGGGCTGCCCGCCTGCTCCCCGCGCAAAAAACAGCAGCAATAACGCGCCTGTCGCAGCAAACACTGCCGGACCCATCCAGCGCCTGCGCTTCATGATTCCATCCCCCGTTTCCGTTTCGTATCATCCGCTTTTGTATGCGGTCATTATACAAGGAAGCAGAGACAAAATCCATGGTAATATCTTGCTGATTACCAAATAATAACAGACTGAAAAGTATTCTTTATTGGGAAAATGGAAGAATAGCAAGCAAATGGGAGGCGGCGCTGCGTGAAAAAAGGAAAATGGGGACGGGCTATCCGCCGGATGGACGGAAAAGAAAGCAGGGAAAACCAGAAAGATCTGAAGCGCCTGGACGGTATTCATCGCCGCAGCCTGAAAAGAGGCATTTTGTCAGGCTTATTGATCCTTCTTTTAAGCGGCGCTGCTGCCTTTTATTTCGTGTTCGACGTAGGCTCCTGGCAGCGTCTGGACCTGCAAAAGATCGTGAACATTCCCCAGACCGGCGCGGTCTACGACCAGAACGGCGATTTTGTGTCCAAAATTCAGTCCACTCAGGACCGGGTGAGCGTTCCCCTGTCCAGCGTGCCCAAGGACGTACAGAACGCCTTTCTGGCTGCGGAGGATTTGCGGTTTTACCAGCATTTCGGCGTCGATCCCCTGCGCATATTCGGGGCTCTCCGCACCAATCTGCGTTCCGGTGAATATGCAGAAGGAGCCAGCACCATCACCCAGCAGCTGGTGAAGCTCAGCCATTTGAGCACCCAGAAGACCATCGCCCGGAAACTGGAGGAAATGTACCTGGCCCTGCAATTGGAAAACCAATGCAGCAAGGATGAAATATTGGAGATGTATCTCAATTACATTTATTTCGGCCGAGGCGCTTATGGCATCGAAGCCGCGGCCCGGGCTTACTATGGCATTCCTGCTGCCCAGCTGTCCGCCGCGCAGGGGGCGGCGCTGGCTGCGGTGATCAAAGCCCCTTCCGCCTATGCGCCGCACCTGCACCCTGAAGCCAACCGCCAGCGGCAGGAATATATTCTGCGCACCATGCGGGAAAACGATATGCTGTCGGAAGAGGACTATCAGCTTGCCCTTGCCCAGGACGTGACCCCTATTCAGCAAACGGCGCAGGAAGTGCGTTACGGCTGGTACATGGACGCGGTGCTGGACGAAGCGGAAAGCCTGCTGTCCTTACAGGCGGAAACGCTGCTGGGGGGCGGTTATCATATCTATACGGCCTTAGATCCCGAACAGCAGGACATCATCGACGGTCATTTTGAGCCGGAGAACAATTTTCCCGCCAATGCTTCCGACGGCACCAGGCCCCAAGCCGCCATGGCCTGCGTGGACGTTCACAGCGGCGCGGTGCGGGCCATCGAAGGCGGGCGGAAATACGAGGTACAGCGAGGACTGAACCGTGCTACACAGATGCGCCGACAGCCGGGTTCCTCCCTCAAGCCCCTGGCCGTGTACGCCCCCGCCATCGAAAGCCACGGGTATATGACCGCCAGCGTGCTCAATGATACGCCCCAGAAATTCGGCAATTATTCTCCCCGCAACAGCGGCAATCTGTATTACGGCAATGTGACTGTCCGCACGGCGCTTAAAAACAGCCTGAACGTGGCGGCGGTATCCCTGCTCAATAAAATCGGCGTGGCTTCCGCCCGGGATTACCTGCAAAAAACGGGCATCGAGCTGGACGATCGGGACTGGAACCTGTCGCTGGCTTTGGGCGCCATGACCTACGGCGTATCCCCCGTGCAGTTGGCAGCCGCCTACGCGCCCTTCGCCAACGGCGGCACCTTTTACGCGCCTTATTTCATCGAGCGCATCGAGGATTCGGCGGGAAACGTGCTGTACCGGCATGAAGTGACCGGGAACCGGGTGCTATCCACCCAGACCGCGTATCTCATGACCAGTCTTTTGCAAACGGTCACGTCCTCCGGTACCGGGGCCAAATTGAGCGGGGCAGGCACCCCCGTGGCGGGCAAAACGGGCACCGTGAACATGACCGGCGGCGGCAACCGGGATATCTGGATGGCCGCCTACAACAGCGACATTTCCACCGCTTTCTGGATGGGCTTTGACAACCCGGACAATCAGCACAAGCTGCAAAGCTGGGTTTCCGGCGGTGATTATACCGCCGCCATGGCCACTCGCTTTTTCAAAAGCTATTACGCGGACAAAGAAAAGCCCGCCTTTCTCAAGGCGGACGGCATCGTGTGGCTGAATATCGATCTGAAAGCCATCGAGTGGGCGGGCGAACCCATGCTGTCCACTAAGAATACACCCAAGAGCTACAGCATTTCAGAAGTTTTTTTATCCTCCAACCGACCCACCAAAGAATCCAATGTGTGGAACGCGCCACGCACGCCTTCCGCTTTCTACGTGACCCATAACAATCAAGGCAATCCGGTGCTGGTGATTACCGCGGCGGACGCGGGAATATACCGCATCCAGCGGGACGCCATCGGCGAATGCATCATCCTGAACGAGCTGTACGGCAGCGCGGGAGAAACGCTTTATTTCACGGACAAAAAAGCCAAATTGGGCGTGGAATACACCTATCGGATCATTCCCATCAACGCGGAACTGCTGAACAACGGTATCCTGATGGAAGGCAAGCAGGCTGTGCAGGTAGCGCGGGCAAAAGCGCCCTCCGCAGGAAGCAGGATATGGGAGGATATTTCCAATCTGCTGTTCGGGCAGACGCAACAGGACGACAACGCTGCGGGCGCTCTGTCCCTGTTCTGGCAGTCCGGCGATTAATCACCTTCCCACCCCTTCCGCATACCATGAAAGGGAAAACACCGTGTAAGGAGGAAGAACAATGGATCAGGATAAAGTTTCCGCGGCGTCTCCCTTTTCCGCGCTCACGTATCAGGAACAGCAGGATCGATGGCTGGAATGGCGTTCCCGGCAATTGGATTACCGCCCCGCGGCAGTGGGGCAGGCACAGGAAACGTCAGCGCCGAAAGACAGAGGTGTGCCGCAGATGCGGCTACCCAATATGCGCATCGCTTCTCCCGTGCGCCATCGGGAATTGGATGAGGTCCTGACCCGCCACCGTCAGGCTATGCAGCGGGCAGGCGCGTTTCAGGCTACACCCATTGACTGATGAAGTGCCTGATTTCATTCCAATGACGTATCACGCCGATCACCAGCAGATGGGCGGGATAGACCGCGTAAGGAACCCATCTGGGCAGGAGTAGACGGCGTTTCATGGGGATCGCTATCAGCGGCAGTGCCAGGATAGCCCAGAACTGGATGCGGGTAAGATCGCTCAGCACGCTCGCGGCGTAGGGCAGGAAAGAAATTTCCTTGAGCAAAGGAACGCCGAACAACTGCGTTAATTGCATGGTGCCCTGCCCCCAGTACAGGCAAAACACGATCATAAACCCAGTGATGGCTGTGCGGCGCTTCCGGCAGGCATACAGCAGCAAGATGAACAGGATACCCTTCCAGCCGTAATTAGAGTTCACATTGATGATGCAAGTGGTTAAGATCGACAAAACTGGGCCCCAATAGCGGCTGCCCATCCGGTTATTCCGAACCGAAATGATGGCGTTTAGGCCGATGAGCAGCTCAAAAAAAACGTTCAGCTCATACCACTTATGGTTCATGGCCCAAAAGTAAACCGGCTGAGACAGGATTCCAAAAATTAGAAACCGAAGAGCGTATTTCCGTATGTTTCGGGTGTATTCCGCCCCCACGCACAGGCTCCAGGCGAACAAGGGGAAGGCCAGGCGTCCGATAAGGCGCATCTCATACACCCGAGGGAAGAAGGCCGCCCCCACGTGATCCACGATCATGCAGACCATGGCAATCAGCTTAATCAGCCCGGTATTTTCATTGCCGTCCGTGCGGGACAGCACAACGGCTGTGCTGCCCGTTTCGATTTTTGCCTCACTCATGTCACATAAATTCCTTATAAGAAGCATAGAATGAAAGGGTGGAAAAACCTCCATACATTTCCTGTCCCGCCCGATGGGCCGCTGAAAAGGCGCGGCAACAGGGCGGGACAGACGATTTTTGGGGGTATCTTTCGATAGCTAAAGTAAAAGTGAAAAGTGCAAATTTATCATGCCGCAGCGGCTTTCAAATGTGTTTGCGGTTTTTTCATATTCTTTTTTCACTTTCCACTTTTCATTTTTCCCTTAATCCACGTAGGAGATTCTGTCTTCTTTGACCGGGTGCGCGTCTTTGGTATCAGCTGGCACGCCGATAGCAATAGCGATCACAAAATCCCAACCTTCGGGAAAATGGAGGGCCAGCCGGAAATCGTCGGTCTTATCCCCGGCAAAAGCGTCCTTTGGCATGCCGAGGATCACGCTGCCCAGCCCCAGGCTTTCAGCCGCCAGGGCAATGTTTTCCACTGCGATGCCGCCGTCGATGGGCGTATAGGGGTTATCCGGCATACCGGAAATGAAAATGACCGTAGGCGCGTGATAGAATACATGAAAATCGCTGTCGGCAAAACGCGGGCTGCGCTTGCCGGGATCGCGTTTCATCGCCTGCTCCCGCACGGCTGTGTTCATTTCATCCAGCAATTCTTGGTTGCGGACCACGGTAAAATGCCAGGGCTGACGGTTCACGGCGGAAGGCGATTCCACCGCCGCCTGCAAAATGGCGTTGAGCTGCTCCTCCGTGATCGGGGTGCTTTCATAGGCGCGGTGGCTGCGGCGGGCAGAAATCAGGCGCAGGGTTTCATTGCTCATCTTTTTTCCTCCTTCTTGCAATAACAGTTGATTGTATGGTATAGTTCTGTTCGGTGGTGATACGGATGCAAAAGCATGAAACATTCATGCGGGAAGCGCTGCTCGAAGCGAATAAAGACGAAAACGAGGTGCCAGTAGGCGCTGTGGTGGTATACGAAGGGCAGATCATCGCCCGGGCTCACAACGAACGGGAGGCAAACCATCCCTTCGCGCACGCGGAAATGCTGGCCATGGAGCGCGCCTGCCAAAAACTGGGCACGCGCCGTCTGCATGGATGTACCCTGTATGTGACCCTGGAGCCCTGCCCCATGTGCGCGGGAGCCCTGATGATGGCGGAGATGGATCGATGCGTGTTCGGGGCTTATGATCCACGTCAGGGCTGCTGCGGCAGCGTGTACGCCCTGCCTGAGGACCCCGCGTTTTTCCATCGCGTGCCCTGCGCCGGGGGCGTGCTGGAGCAGTCCTGCCGGGAGATGCTGAACGTTTTTTTTGAAAACAAACGCTTCCAGGAAAAAGTATAGCACGTTTTCCTGTCCTTTGTCATCCGTTTCCACTGAAAAAGCAAAAAGAAAACGGATAAATCGTGAACAGAATGTAACTTTTGCAGTTTGCGGGAAAAACGCTTGCGAAAGCCTGAAAGCTGTGCCATAATAGGAAAGACAAATAACCCGTTTTTCCGGGGAGAAAAGAGAGGAACCCTTATGAACCGAAAGCTGAACCAAATCATGGCGCTGTGCCTGGCCTTATGTCTGGCGCTGGGCTGCTGCGCCGCCTTTGCGGAGGAAGCCGCCCAAAACCCCGTTCTGGTCACCGTTGACGGTGAAGACATCGCGCTGGACACCATCAATGAATTGCTGAATCAGCTGATTTCCGCCGGCTACGCCAATGAAGGCGATTATGCCATGGCCATCGAATACGCCGTTCAGGATAAAGTGCTCAAGGGTAAAATTGCCGAATTGGGCCTGGATCAGTTTACTGAAGAAGAATTGGAAGCTTTCCGCGCGGAGGCCCATGAAGAATGGGAAAGCGCCATTGATTCCTATGTCAGCTATTTCCTGACCGAGGACACCGACGAAGCCCGCGCCCAGGCCCGGATAGACGGCGAGGCTTATTTCACCGCCTACGGTTACAGCGAAGATAGTCTGCTGGACAGCCTGAAGCTGAGCGCTTCCTACGATAAACTGGAACAGAGTGTGCTGGAAGGCAAAGATACCGCCATTTCCGAAGAGGATATCCGCGCCGAGTTTGAAGCCACCGCCGCCTCCCATCAGGCCGCCGTGGAAGGAAATATTTATCTTTACGAGCTTTACCAGAACTATTACGGCATGAATTTCTGGTACGTGCCCGAAGGTTACCGGGGCATCATCCATATCCTGATGAAGGTGGACGATGAACTGCTTTCCGCCTATCAGGACGCGCAGGCCGCTTACGAAGAATCCATTACCGACGAAGCGCCGGAAGGCGACGCAGAACTGAAAGCCGCCCTGGACGCCGCCAAAGACGCCGTGCTGGCCAGCAAGCAGGCGCAGATCGATGATATCTACGCAAAGCTGGCCCAGGGCGAAAGTTTTGAATCGCTGATCGCTCTGTATGGCGAGGACCCCGGCATGACCCAGCCCTCTTATCTGGCCGAAGGCTACGCCGTGCACAAGGACAGCGTGGTGTACGATCCTGTGTTCACCTCCGGCGCTTTCAGCGAAAAAATGCAGAAGCCCGGAGACACCTCTGACCCGTTGATCGGTTCCTACGGCATCCACATCCTGCACTACCTGCGGGATATCCCCAGCGGCATCACCGAACTGACGGACGAGATCAGCGCGGAGATCGAAGAATCACTCTATACGGAAAAAGTGAATCACTACTACGCTGAAACGCTGGAAGCCTGGATCGCGGAACACGACGTGGTATATCATCAGGAAGCCATCGACGCCTTGACCGCCCAGGCGGAATAATACAGCCAACCGCATCCATCCCACCGCCGGCTCATCCGGCGGTTTTTGTGTGCGAAAAACGCCTCCGTCGGTTTGTGCAGAGGCGTTTTTCCTTTTATTGCGCCGCGCGCTTTTTTCCCAAATAGGCTTCCTTTACCTGCGGATTATCCAGCAGTTCCTTGCCCGTGCCGTGCAGGGTGATATTGCCCGTTTCCAGCACGTAGGCGGAATCGGCGATGCGCAGGGCGGCGTTGGCGTTCTGTTCAACCAGCAGGATGGTGATGCCTTCCTCATGCAGCGTTTGGATGATACGGAAAATATCCCGGATCACCAGGGGCGCGAGGCCAAGGGAGGGTTCATCCATCATCAGCAGCTTGGGCCGCATCATCATGGCCCGGCCCACGGCCAGCATCTGCTGCTCGCCGCCGGACAGGGTGCCAGCAGGCTGCCAGGAGCGTTCTTTCAGGCGGGGAAATAATTGATATACGTGCTCAATATCGGGTGCCAGATCGTCCTTGCTCAGATACGCGCCGATTTTCAGGTTTTCCAGCACCGTCAGGTTGGGGAACACCCGCCGCCCCTCCGGCACCATGCCGATGCCCTCCGCTACGATCTTCTGGGGGCTTTGGCCGCTGATCACCTGACCGTCGTAGGTAATGGTGCCTTCCCGGATGGGCACCAGGCCGGAAATAGCCCGCAGGGTAGTGGACTTTCCAGCGCCGTTGGCGCCGATCAGGGTGACGATCTCGCCCTTTTCCACACTCAGGGAAATGCCCTTGATGGCTTCGATGCCGCCATAGCTGACCTTTAAATCCTTGATATACAGCAGGCTCATTCGTCATTCCCTCCCAAATAGGCGTCGATGACCGCCTGATTGTTCTGAATCTGCTCGGGGGTTCCCTCGGCGATCAATTTGCCGAATTCCACCACATAGATGCGGTCCGAAATGCCCATGACCAGGTCCATGTGGTGTTCGATCACGAACACGGTGAGATTAAAATCCTTCTTGATCTGCTGAATGAATGCGCCAAGCTCCAGCGTTTCCTGTGGATTCATGCCCGCAGCCGGTTCATCCAGCAAAAGCAAAGTAGGTTCCGTTGCCAAAGCGCGGGCGATTTCCAGACGGCGCTGCATGCCGTAGGGCAGCGAGGTGGCTTTCTCGTTCGCCACATCCTTGAGGCCAACGATATCAAGCAGATCGGTGGCTTTGATGCGGTTGCGCATCTCTTCCTTGCCGTTCAGGTGAAACGCGGCGGTGAACACGTTGCTGGTCCTGCGCAGGTGCGTGGCGATGAGCACGTTTTCAAAGGCCGTTTGGCTCTTAAACAGGCGGATATTCTGGAAAGTGCGGGCAATGCCCAGCTTGGTGATCTTATCCGGCGTGGGCGCGATGCGCATACCGGCGAATTTATCCGCATCGTTACCCGCGTAAAGATGCTTCATTTTACCGGTGGGATGATTGGCGACGATCAGTTTATCGTGAAAATACACCGCGCCGTTGGTGGGCTGATACACGCCGGTGACGCAGTTGAAGGCCGTGGTCTTTCCCGCGCCGTTGGGGCCGATAAGCGCAACGACTTCTCCCTTGTCCACACGCATGGAAAAATCGTTGACAGCGACGACGCCGCCGAACTGCATGGTGATATGTTCCAGCCGCAGCACGTTTTCGCTCATTGCTTCTTCCCCCCTTCGGCTTTATTATTCGCGCCTATGTCCCATAGCTCCCTTTCCCCCATGATGCCCCGGCGGAAGAACAGCACAACGATCATGATGATTACGGAGAAAACCACCAGACGGAATCCATTGCGCAGGAGAGGCACTTCAAAATTGCCGATCATCTGCTTTTCATCCAGGAACCTGAGCCACCATTCGGAGCAGGCCACGAACAGGAAGGAGGAAAGCACGCTGCCGGTCACGCTGCCCACGCCGCCGATGACCACGATGAGCAGGATCTCATAGGTCATGGCCGAGGTAAAGCTCTTGGCCTGCACGGTGGTCTGGTACATGGCCAGCATGGCCCCGCCCACTCCGGCAAAGAAGGAAGAAATGCAGAAAGCCAGCTGCTTGTGATGCGCCAGATTAATGCCCATGGCCTCAGCCGCCACCTCATCGTCCCGGATGGCCTTGAAGGCCCGGCCGTAATTGGAGCGGATCAGCATCACGATCAGGAGAATACACACCCCCGCGATGATGAAGGGAATCAGGGTGGAAAGGTACACGACCACGTTCCCGTCCGCGTCCTTAATGTTGAAATCGTTGAAGCTGGGGAACAGACGCAGCATGTTGGAGCCGTTGGTCAGGGGGCCTAAGTTGTTCCACTGGAAGATGGCCCGGATGATCTCGGCAAAGCCCAGGGTGGCGATGGCTAAATAGTCGCTTTTCAGCCGCAGCACGGGCAGGCCGATCAGGAAGGCGAAGAACGCCGCCGCCAGGCCCGACAGGATCATGGCGATGACCACGGGCACGGTAAACTGCACAAGGCCGCCGTTAAAATACTGGTACACCTGTGCGCGCACTTCCAGCGGGATGGTAAAAATGCCGTACACGTAAGCGCCGATGAGCATGAAGCCCGCCTGACCCAGGGAGAAGATGCCCGTAAAGCCGTTGAGCAGATTCATGGACACGGCCACCAGCGCGTAGGTAGCGCCTTTTTTCAGCACCGTGAACAGCATGGAGGAGGGCGGCAAAATCTGCTCCGCGATAAACACCGCCGCGTAAATCAGCGCGACCACCACCCAGGTCACAATGAAGGGGCGCTTGGATTGCTCTTTGTTCATTCTGCTCACCTCACACCTTATCCGTGGCCGCTTCGCCGAAAAGGCCCGTCGGCTTGACCACCAGAATCACGATCAGCAGCGCGAACGTAAACGCGTCGGAGAAGGTGGCAAGGCCCAGGGGCTTTTCGATGATGCCGGATTTGAACAGGATCACGTCCAGGCCCTTGATGATGTTCTCCATGATGCCGATAATGAACGCGCCAATCACCGCCCCGGGAATGGACCCGATACCGCCGAATACCGCCGCCACGAACGCTTTCAGGCCCGGCATAGCGCCGGAGGTCTGAATCACGGTGGAATAATTGGTGAAATACAGCACGCTGCCCACGCCTGCCAGGAAGGAACCGATGACGAACGTGGCGGAAATCACGTTATTGATCTTGATGCCCATGAGCTGGCTGGTTTCAAAATCCTTGCTGACCGCGCGCATGGCCATGCCGATTTTGGTTTTGTTGATCAGCGTCACGAGGGCTGCCACCAAGGCAATCACCAGGATGGGGGTAATGACCGTGACCAGCTTGGTTTTCGCCGCGCCCAGCACGATGGTTTCGGAAATCCAGGGAATGGTGGGATACTGCTTATTCAGGCCGCCTGTGATATACAGCACCAGATTTTGCAGCGTGTAGCTGACGCCGATAGCGGAAATCATCACGCTCATGCGCGGCGCGGAGCGCAGGGGCTTATAAGCGACGCGCTCGATCAGAAAGCCCACCAGCGCCGTCACGATCAGCACCAGCGGAATGGACAGCCACAGCGGCACACCCGCCGCCACAATGTACACCATCAAGATGCCCGCCACCATGAACACATCGCCGTGGGCGAAGTTGATCAGGCGCAGGATGCCGTACACCATGGTGTATCCAATGGCGATCAGCGCGTACTGCCCGCCTACGGATATACCGGAAAGCAGGTAGGGGAAAACAGTATCCCACACGGTCGGAGCACTCCCTTTCGTATTAACAATGAAAAGCGGCGGAGGCAAGCGAGCCCCCGCCGCAACTTGACCGAGTTATTTCTATAGCTTTCTCGGAAGGGGGTCTGGGCAAAACCGCTCTTTGGTTACCAAAGAGCGGTTTCCCCCAGAAAATTCTCATAAATCATTAGTCAACCGTCTGCTCAGAAACGAACACCCATTCGCCGGTGGCGTTGTCAATGGCCTTGACGAAAGCGGAGGTGCGGATGGCGTCGCCGTTTCCATCAAAGGCAATGTGGCCGGATACGCCGTCGATTTCCACGGAGGGCAGAATGGCCATCACAGCGGCGGAATCAATGGTACCGGCGGCCTGCAGCGCGGCCAGGGCCATATAATAGCCGTCATATCCCATTACGGACACGGCCGCGATCATATCGTTGCCGCCGTTGTTGGTCAGGGCTTCCGCGTCGCTGTTCAGCCAGGCCTTGAAGCCAGCGTCGAATTCAGCGTTCGCGCCTTCCTGATAGAAGGTGGTGATAATGACTTTCACACTGGTGCCCTTGGCGGCTTCCGCAACCACGTTGCTGTCCAGGGTATCGCCGCCCAGCACGGGAATTTCCATGCCCTGTCCTGCGGCCTGGGAAATGATCTGGGTGGAGTAGGCGATGGACACGGGGCAGAAGAACACGTCCGCGCTGTACATGGCGGCGTTGGTCAGGTAGGAAGTAAAGTCAGAGTTGCCAGTGGGGAAGTCTTCCTTGATCACGGTGCCGCCCAGGGCTTCAAAGGCCTGTTTGAAGTAGGTGATCAGGCCCTGGTCATAGTCGTTGCCCAATTCGCCCAGGCAGTACGCGGTGGTGGCGCCAAGAGCCTTGGAAGCGTAGTTGGCCAGAACGGTGCCCTGGAAGGGATCCAGGAAGCAAACGCGGAAATAGTGGGTGTTGCCGGCGGTGACCTGGGGATTGGTGCAGGTCAGGCCGATAGCGGGGATCTTGGCGTCGGCAAAATACTGGGAACCGGCAATGGACACGCCGGAGCCGTAGGAGCCCAGCACCACGCTTACGTTTTCAGAAACCAGCTTCTGGGCGGCGGAGGGCGCCTTATCGGTGGAGGAGCCGTTGTCCGCGGTGACCAGTTCCACTTTGTATTCGACGCCGCCGATGGTGACGGTGGGAGTTACCACGTTGGCGTACTGCACGCCCAGGGTTTCCTGCTTGCCGCCCGCGCCGGAGTCGCCGGAAGCGGGTTCATACACGCCGATCTTTACCACGGGCATATCGTCCGCCAAAGCGAAAGCGGGCGCCATCAGCGCCAGGACCATGATCAAAGCCAGAATCTTCTTCATTCATTCCATCTCCATTTCTAATTGAGAATTGATTCAGGCATCATCATACAATCATTTTTATATTTTTACAAGCAGTTATCGAAAAAAATGCAAAGCGGATACAATGCAAGTCAGCTTAAATAAGCCCCTTGGCCATCATCGCCGCGCCGCGGGCCGGGGAATACCGCGGCGAAATCAGGCGCACATCCGGCAGTTCCGCGTGAATGCATGCTTCCGTCATGGCTCGGATGGGGGCGTACCTGTTCAGAATGCTGCCTGTCATGGCCGCTTCGCCGTCCCGCATACCAGTTTTCCGCCAGCCAGTAATCACCAGTTCCGCAAGATCGTTCGCGGCTTTCCGGGCAATCTCCCCGGCAGCCTCGTCCCCCGCTTCCAGGGCGGGAAGCAGCAGGGGGGCCATGGCGGCGATTTCCTTTTTCCCGGTGCCGGGAGCGTACAACCAGGTGATCACGCCGCTGATGTCCTTTGTGCCTAAGAAATCAAACGTCTTTTGTTTCAGGCATGTATCCTTTCCCCTGCCGTCCTCCGCCCGGACCGCAGCCATGAGGATATCCCGGCCGATGGCGTAGCCGCTGCCCCCGTCGTCGATCAGGTAGCCCCAGCCTCCGACCCGGAAGCTGTTCCCGGCAAGATCACGGCCATAGCAAATAGCTCCCGTCCCGGCGATGAGCACGGCTCCGTGGCCCCGGATCGCTCCGGCCAGGGCAATTTCCTGATCGCCCACCAAACGCAATCGGCCCGCGTATCCGGCGCTGCGTACCGCCTGCGCAACCATTTCAGCGGCGTCCCGGTTGCTGACTCCTGCCATACCAATGACCAGCATGGCGCACTCTTCAAGCCCCCCGGGCTGGCTGCTCATATAGGCGACTGCGTCCCGTACGGTTTTTTCCACCTTTTCCCGGGACACGCCGTTCACATTCAGGGGGCCGAAGGACTGCGACGCCGTTTCGCCGCTTTCCTTCAAAACGCACACCTCGGTTTTGGTGCCGCCTCCGTCCCAGCCGCAGCAATACATAAAAACGCTTCCTTTCAAGAAAATGGCAGGCCGCCGCCGGGGCAGCCTGCCGTATCGCTTTTTTCTTTATTCCTTGATTACTTTTTCCGTTTCCCCATCGAATAGATACACGTTTTCATAAGGGATGGAGAAGGTGATATCCTTGTCGGCTTCGGGGGTGTCGTGGCTGTCCACCTTGAGGATGGCCTGATCATTGCCCGCGTTGACGTATACGTTGGTATTGTCGCCCAGCATTTCGGTCAGTTCCACATTGCACGTAACCACATAGGCGTTTTCCTTGCTGCCCAGCTGGATATGCTCGGGCCGGAAGCCGAACACGATTGCTTTGCCTTCATATCTGCCGATATCCGGCAGCTTTTTGCTCAGATCCAGCTTCCTGTCGCCAAAGCTGATCGCGCCGTTTTCCACCTTCCCTCGCAGGAAGTTCATGGGCGGCTCGCCGATGAAGCCCGCCACGAATACATTTTCCGGCTCAAAATAGAGTTGATAGGGCGTGCCGGTCTGCTGCACGTAGCCGTCCTTCATCACCACGATGCGGTCCGCTAAGGTCATGGCCTCGGTCTGGTCGTGGGTCACATAAATGGTGGTGGCTCCGGTTTCCCGGTGGATCTGCGCGATTTCATAGCGCATGGTCACGCGCTGCTTGGCGTCTAAGTTGGAAAGGGGCTCGTCCATGAGGAATACGCCCACTTTTCGGATGATAGCCCGGCCAATGGCCACGCGCTGGCGCTGTCCGCCGGACAGGGCCCGAGGCAGCCGGTCCAGATAATCCGTAAGGCCCAATATGCGGGCGATATTGTTGACCCTCTGCTCGATGATATCCTCGTCTACCCCCTGGAGAGTGAGGCCGAAAGCGATATTATCAAATACCGTCATCTGGGGGTACAGGGCATAGCTCTGGAACACCATGGCGATTTCCCGTTCCCTGGGACCCATTTCGTTGGCCCGCTTGCCGTTGATCAAAAAATCGCCATTGGAAATGTCCTCCAGGCCTGCGATCATGCGCAGGGTAGTGGATTTTCCGCAGCCGGAGGGACCGACGAAAACAACAAACTCCCCCTTTTCAATTTCCAAATTGAAATTGTGCACGGCATGGAAGCCGTTGGGGTAAATTTTGTTGATGTTTTTCAGCGTCAGGTACGCCATGTTAATACCTCCTTAAGAACGTTCGCGCATGGACAAAACGGATTTGCTTTGATATAATTACAGATAAATTCTACCTCATAGGGGGAGTATGCCATGAATGACATCGTTTACGCGGCGCAGCTGACAGCGGTTCACGGGAGTCAGCCGCTGCTTCACGAGCAATGGGAACTCATTTTCTGCCTGTCCGGCAGTGGAGAATACGCCATCGGCGGCCAGCGGCTGGCTCTCGCCAAGGGCGATATGGCAGCCGTTCCGCCCCAAACGTCCCACTTCTGTACAGCCGACAGGGGCTTCAAATCCATCCAATTGCTCGTGGACAAGCCCACCTTGTTGATCAAGGACGCCTGCCTGGTGCACGGCGATGGCAGCCCCCACCTGCAGGCCGCTTTTGAAGGAGCGCTGTATCATTACGGTTCCGAGCTTCCCGGGAAAATCCATCTGCTCGCCGCTTACGGGAGCCTGATCGTCTGTTATCTGGCGGTAGGCAAGACAGGACGAACCTTGCCTCCCGTAATATCGGAAATCGAAGGAGATATCCGCAGCCGGTTTTCCGACCCAGCCTTCGAGCTGGAAGCGTATCTGCGCTCCCTGCCCTTCAACTACGATTACCTGCGCAAATTGTTTCAGCGGGAAATGGGCGTAACGCCCCTGCAGTACCTGAACAGCCTGCGGCTGCGCACCGCGGCGGAAGCCTTGCTCAGCATGGAAGGGACGGCTGGCAGCGTAACGGAAATCGCTCGCATGTGCGGCTTCCGGGAACCCCTGTACTTTTCCCGAATGTTCAAAAAGAAGTACGGCCTTTCCCCCACCCTTTACGCCGCGGCCGGAAAGCGGCCTTACCCCTGATTCGGAAGAAGCAGGATTTCCGTATAGCACATCAGGAAGGGTGCCACGCCCTTAGCGTCGTTCTTCACCACGGGCTCGGAAATATAATAGGCGTAGGTGCCGTCCCGGCGGCGGTTGTCTTCCGGCCCCAGTCCGGCCACCAGGCAAATATTGCTTAAGCACAGCTGGCCGTCGGAAAATTCCAGGCAAGTGTCCACAATCCCGTCGAAGGTTTTCTTGCCCAGCGCCGCGTACTTGCCGTCCAACACTCCCAGCCGGGCCCCTTTCAGCATGGCGTAAGCGATCATGGAACTTCCGCTGCTCTCCTGATAATTGCCTTCCCGGCCCCCCTGATCCATCACCTGGTAATACATACCCGTGTCTGGCGCGGCGAAAGGGGCTGCATCAGCCATGAGTTGGGCGAAAATGCCCGCTATGCTGTCCCGCTGGCTGCCCAAAGGCAGTATCTCCACCAGGTCTGCCAGCGCCACGGAAAACCACCTATGGCCCGCAGCCAGAAATTGCCGCTCAAGCCAGTTTCCTTGTCACACCAGAAGGCGGTTTTGCTGGCGTCGTACCCATGGAAATAGAGACCGGTCTTTCCGTCCCGCATGCGGGCATGCACGGTTTCCACCTGGCGCGCGATATCGGAATAATCCCCCGTACCAAATTGTTTTTCGTACAGGGCGGCGAAGGGCTGGGCCATGTAAACGCCGTCAAGCCACACCTGATGCGGGTAAATCTGCTTATGCCAGAAACTGCCCTCCCAGGTGCGGGGCTGCTCATCCAACTGATTTCTCAAAAAATCAGCGGCCTTCCGGTACTTTTCCTTGCCTGTTTTCTCATACAGCTCGAATAGTACCCGACCCTCGTTGATATCGTCCAGGCTATGGGCGTCAACCTTATAATCGCGGATGGAACCGTCCTCCAGCACGAAGTAATCGATAAAGCTCTCCACAAAGGTGAAATACCGGCTGTCTCCGGTGATCCGCGCCATGGAAAGCAGGGCAGTGACCATACACCCGTCGATATAGTTCCAGCACGCGGGCAGACCGGCCCGCAGTCTTTCCACATTCCACACTGTGCGCTTTGGGGAGGATTGTTCGATCAGGCTCACCACATAGCGGTCAATATCTTGATATCGTCCCATGTTTCAGATAATCTCCACTGTCTTTATGATGCGCGGGCACTGTTTTTCGCGTCCGCGAAGATTCGTTTGAATAAACGCTTCATACCGATGAACAGCATATCCCATCCCATGGCGAAAAGGCCGAACAGGATCGGGCCCACCCCCAAGGGCGCTGCTTCCGACCTATGGGTCAGCGCGACGGTCACGGTATTGACCGCATTGTAGGTCTGCGCCACGCAGAACACCACCGCAAAGGCGTACAGCACATTCAGAGGCAGGGATACGAATTTTTTCGGAGGAATCATCATCCACCGGTCGTTGGCTTTTTCCGGCTTGGCAATGAAGCGGAAAATGTTGTTGGTAATGATGTCCGTGACAAACCCCAGAGCAACGGCGGTGATCGCCAGCAGATCCAATGGATCGGCTACATACATGCCTAAGCCCCAGATGAAGAAGTAGCACACGATCCCGGCCATCCACGCCTTGATGAGCACGGCCTTGACCCAGCTCGCCATTTTGATGCCGGCGGCGGCGGATTGGTATTTCCGCAGTTCCTGCCTGCTGACGGGCGGAGAGTTTTCTTCGGTGGCGTTCACCAGATCATCCACGGCTTTGACATTCAGCTTATAATATTCCGCCGCGGATTTTTCCTTTTCCTGGGCGGGCTCCCGCTTTTTCTCCGGAAAAGGCCGCTTTTTACTCGCCATACGTTTTCCTTAAGCGTCTTCGCCGCTAATATCGATGGCGGCCATATCGCTATTGCCGGCTACGTCCACATTCGTGTTGATCTTCCGGATTAAGGGAGCGTACACAGGCAGAAGCGCCAGCAGGGCCGTGCCGATGATGACCAACACCATGTGCACCTGTATCACGCCTTGAGCCACGGATACAAAGGCATTCTTCCCCGTGGGGCTGATGGGGCTTTCTTCCCGGGTGAGGGCCACCGTGATGCGGCTGCCATAGTAATAATCACAGTAAATCAGGACGCCGATCATCAGAAACGTGAGCACCAGCATGGGCACGTTGGTTTTTTTGCGGTGGGGAAACGAATTGAGGAAAGTTACCAGCGCCAGGGCTGAAAACAGCATGGTTGAAAACTCCGCCAGCCCCATATGGGGGCCGTTGATGAGGGCGGTGGTATTGGCGATCTGGCTCAGGTTCAGGGAGTAATACACATAGGCGGCCACCAGCACCAGCATGGCGATGAGCTGCGGCTTTCGTTTCAGAGCGACCAAACGCTTTCGGTAAAATTCCCTGAAAACGGAAGGATTCTTCGTCATCGTTTATCGCGCCTCCTTTCGGATCGCATTGGTGGTTTCTTTGTCAAAAAAGTGCATTTTGCCAAAGCGAAGGGCCACTTGTTCGCCATTGCGGTAGGACATCCAGCCCCGCAGCTTGGCCGTAATGCGGCAATTATCGCCCATATAGCCCTGCACCAGGGTATTCATGCCCAGGTTTTCATTGGTGCTTACCTTCACCAAAACGCCTTGGCCCTGAGAAATATCCTCCGGCCGGACGCCTAAGATGATGGTTTTGCGGTCATAGGGCCGAAGCAGGTCCTTCTGTTCTTCCGTCAGTTCCGCTTCAAAGCCCTTGCCCTTGAGCTTACCATTCTCAAAAATCACTTCAAACATATTCATGGGCGGCAGCCCGATAAAGCTGGCGACAAATGTGTTATTGGGCGCATCGTACAGTTCCAGGGGGGTGCCCACCTGCTGCACATGGCCCATAGACATACACACGATGCGGTCGGCCAAGGTAAGGGCTTCCGTCTGGTCGTGGGTCACGTACAGGATCGTCGCCTGCAGGCGCTTATGCAGGAGCAAAATCTCCCGCCGGGTGGAAGAACGCAGTTTGGCGTCTAAGTTTGACAGGGGTTCGTCAAACAGGAACACCTTGGGGTTGCGCACGATGGCGCGTCCCATGGCCACGCGCTGCCTTTGTCCGCCGGAAAGCTGGGCGGGCTTTTTGTTCAGTTGGGCCGTCAGATCCAAAATCTCCGCGGCGGCCAGCACCTTTTTATGGATCACGTTGGGGTTTTCCTTGCGCAGGGTCAGGGAAAACGCCATGTTTTCGTAAATGGTCATGTGGCCATAGAGGGCATAGTTCTGAAACACCATGGCCATGTCCCGATCCTTGGCGGGAGCACGGGTAATATCCTTGCCGTCCAGCATCAGCGTGCCCCGGGAAATATCCTCCAATCCAGCCACCATGCGCAGGGTGGTGGACTTGCCGCAGCCGGAGGGGCCAACCAGCACGATCAGCTCCCCGTCTTTCACGTCCAGATTGAAGTCGTACACAGCCTGAACGTTGTTATCATAGATTTTATCCAGATGCCGCAGTTGTAGCTCAGCCATGTATTCTCCTCCTTACGCCTGTAAAGAAGCGGTGTATTTTGCCAGCGCCTGGCTCTTTTTCAGATTGACGGCCGCGCCGGCAAAAAGGCAAACGGCGGATGCCACCAGGTAAATCACGACCCGGATAAACTGTCCGTCCCCCATGACGGCAGCGCCGCTTACCATGGTGCGGTGCGCGTCTGCGGGCAGGATAAAAATACGGATGATCTGGACGATCCCCAGGCCAATCATGACCCAGGAATAAACGGTCTTGTAGTTTTTCACGCCCTCCGAGCACAGGAACGTGATCAGGAGGAAAACGAGGTTATAAATGATGGACGCGCCGATGAGGATGGTGTAATAATACGTGCCCACATCGGATTTATAGATACTGATGAAGAAAAGGACGTCAAACACGATAGCCAGCAGGGCAAGCCTGGAAGAGGCTGTATTCTTTGTATAACGCATACGGTCAATCTGCGTTGTGCGATCGTCTGTCATGCTGATACCGCCTTTCCGGAGGAACGGAGCAGTTTCTGTTCTTCCCGCATCATTTTCTTCTTCCAGAAATAATTCACGATCAGAAGCACGGCGGCAAGGATTGCCACGCCGCACACGAGATAATGGATGTCGAACCAGAAAGTGGAATCGGTGTAGGTCCCGCGGCGGGACAAGCGCTTTTCAAGCTCCGCGAAGTCCACCGTGGTTAAATACTGGGTCTTGAAAGCGCTCACCTCAAGGTGGCACCAAATTGCCATGGCGCATTCCGCCGCGACGTTTACGGCGGTGGCAACGGTATTGCCGATATAGTATTTGCGCCTGGAATGAGTGTTGGTCATAAACAGCGCACAGGACAAAAGGATCATCCCAATGGAACCCCTGAGCAGCGTGCGGTTGAAGGGCTGCATATCGTAATAGATTCTGGCGCCCTCCACCTTGGCTGAATCCAAATTGTTGGGATTCGGAATCATGGAATAAAGCGTGTCGAACAGATCCGTCAGCAGCCCCAGCGAATAAACGAACACCAGCGCTCCGGCCACCAGGGAAATGAAACACACGATCCTTTGGAAGACAACCTGTTTCTTATACATGTATATCTCAGCCCCTTCAGGATGAGCCCGCCGCTCCGCCCCGGAAAAAAGGGCGGAGCAGCGAGCCGATAGGTTTTTTGATCATTGGTTCCGGCAAACGCCGGGGAAAGCCTTATTCGATGGTGCCTTCGTAGTATTCCAACAGACGGGCCCAGGCGTCGTTCTTCAGTTCGGTGTATTCATAGCCGAACCAATCGTTTTCAGCCTTGGCAGCCTGTTCCTCGGCGGTCATGCCGTCGGGAATGCCGTTCACCACGATTTCGTCAAAGAGGTTGAAGTTGTTGCTGAACTGCGCCAGCAGATCGCTCAGGGCGTTCAGGTCATCGGTCTCGGTGGTGTAGTGGGGCAGGGTGGTGGGAACGGAGGTATACCAGCCGTTCTCAGTAATGGCCAGCTCGGGATGCTTGATGGTGCCCAGGCCGATGGCGGCGGAAATCTTGGCGGCGCCTTCCTTGCCTACATCATGGGTGCACTGATACTCGAAGGCCTGGCTCTTGATGAAGGTCAGGGTGGAGCCCAGGTAGCGGCGGGCAAAGTTGGTGTAGTTGCCGGAGGCCAGATCCCACAGGTTCTGCCGGGTACCGTCGGCAATCACGGGCATCTGCTTGCCATTGAAGATGAAGGTCTCGTAGGAGCCGTCCGCATTGGTGTTGATGAAGGCGTCGGGGCCGTAGCTCATGAGGATCTGGCCCTTTTCGGAGTACGCATAGTTGATCAGTGCCAGCAGGGCGTCCAGCTTGGCTTCGTCGCCAGCCACGCCGGCCTTGGAGATGGCCCAGGCGTTGCCGGGCTTCACAGAACGCCAGGATTCGGTAAAGCGCATGTACACGCCTTCTTCATTGGTGCCGTCAAACCAGCGGGACACGGGCACCATGATGGCCATGTACTTTTCGCCTTCCTGCAGCTTGGAGTTCAGGATAGTCTGGGTCTGATTGTAGTCGTAGGACATGAAGCCCAGGTCGTCGGGCAGGTAGTTCTTGGTGGAGCTGGTTTCGGCCTTGGTCATGAAGTCGGCGGAAATCAGGCCTTCCAGCGCCATATCGTGCATCTTGGCGGCGGCTTCGTAAGCGATGGCAGTCTGACGGCCATCCACCAGTTCGCCGTCGGTGTTCACATACAGATAATCCTGGCGGGATTCGTAACCGCGCACGCCGAAGAGCGGGCCGCCCAGGCGGTACACGTCAGGCCTGCGGGCCATGGAATTTTCTTCACGGGAGAACAGGCCCTGGATAGAATCGGTGCCGTTCAGGCTCTGGGGATTGGCCACCACGCAGCGCAGCAGGGCCACCATTTCATCGGCGTCCCAGCAGGCGTCATAGCCCGCGAACAGGTTGGAACGGGTCGCGCCATAGTAGCCGTCATAGGTCTTGTCAATATATTCGCGCAGCATATTGACAGCTTCCACGCCGCTCATGACGCCCTTTTCGTTCATCTTTTCCACGATGTTGCCATAAGCGTCATAGTTCTTGGTGAGGGTGATCACGGCGGTGCCGTCGGCATTGGGGGTTTCAATGGCGATGGAGCCGCTGGTGGGCATGAAGGGCTGGTACACGGGGGCTTGGGTATCCTTGCAGGCTTCGGCGGTGAATTCGCCTTCGCCGTCCAGGAGCTTCTGCAGGTAGTCCACACGCATCAAGGGCATCTTTTCGATGTCGTTCACACCGTCAAAGTAGGGAGCGAAGTAGAACGCGCCGGTGTCGGTGTTGGCGGTGATGGACAGCCGCACGATGGGGTTTTCGTCGAAATACTTGATCACGTTGGGGATCTTGTCGGCGTATTCAGCCAGGTTCACCAGGCTGCCGATTTCGCCGTATGCGTTGATGGTCGCGGACGGGCCGAGCACCATGTCCACTTTGTCCAGCTGCTCTTTCCAATAGTCGAATTCTTTGGAATCGCTGTTGCCCTGGTAGAAAGAGCCGTCGATGATAATGTTGTTGCCGGTCAGCTCGCTCAGCACTTTTTCCATTTCAACCCAGGTGGGCTTCAGGTCGCCGGTATGGTAGGTGATGCCGTCGGCCAGGGTGATGCCCTCGCCAGCGATATCAGCGCTGAAAGCAAGGCCGGTATTGGCGTTGTTGTAGCCAACGGCCATGCGCAGGGTGACGTCTTCCGCGCTGGCCACCGCCAATACGGACAGAGCCATCATGCATACCAGGAAAAGAGACAGGATACGTTTCATGATTTGGTTCCTCCTTTAAATTATTCCTTCACACCGCCGGCGTTGGCACCTTTGGCGAAGTACTTCTGAATGAAAGGGTAAATGATCAGGATGGGGATGATGGAACAGACGATCAGGGCGAAAATGATGGAATCAGGCGCGTAAGGCGCGGTCCAGCCGCCCAACTGCTCCAGGTCGGTATACTGTTCCAGCTGGTTGCGGATAAATACCTGCAGGGGCTGTTCGTTGGTATTTGAAATCATCTGCCGGGCCCAGAAGTAGCCGTTCCAGCGGCTGATGGCGAAGAACAGGGCCACGGTGGCGATGGTAGATTTGCTCATGGGGATGAACACCTTGGAAAGCACCTGCATTTCCGTGGCGCCATCCACGATGGCGGCTTCCTCGATCTCGCTGGGCACGTTTTCAAAGGCGTTTCGCAGGAGGATGATGTTCATGGCCGCCATGCCCATGGCGATGACCACCAGCCATTTATCGTCCATGATGCCCACCGAGTTGAACACCGATTTTGTGGCCAGGTAATTCAGGTACTGGGGCACGATACCGGCGGAGAACCACATGGTGAACACGAGGAAGAAATTGAAGGTTTTCCGGAACAAAAGCCGCTTTTTGCTCAGCGCGTAGCCGCCTAAAATGCTCACGCCCAGAGACCAGATGGTGCCGTAAATGGTCAGGAACAGGGTGTTGGAGTAGGCGTTCCAGAACTGGTTGTTGCCAAACATGGCGGCGAAGGCTTCAAACTGGATGTCCTTGGGGAAAACGATCAGTTCCTGATACTCCACCGCGTGCCGGCCGCTGATGGAAGCGGACACGGCGTACAGGAAGGGATACAGGCACAGC
>JAFXMP010000215.1 GCA_017530275.1 Clostridia bacterium
AAAGAAAAAAAGTCATATTCCCGCAGGTTCCGTTCGTAGTGCTCCACGGGATAATTGCTGAGCAGATACAGCTTCTTGCCATGTTCCTTACAGGTATAAACAGCGTTTCTCCCTTCCTCTACAATATAACGGTAATCAGGCCAGCCCGTCACGAACCGCCGGACCGGCGAAAGCAGGGTAGGATCGCCTTCCGTCATCGCCTCCACGCATTCGTCCATACTCAGCTCGCCGCCATCCAGCATATGCCAATAGGGAGAGCGGAGCGTGTGAAGCAGCACGCGCCGGCGCAGCGCTTCGTCATCGGGGAACATAGCGCGAAGCACCTGATGCTCATCCATCTCCACCAGCACGTTGCCGATATCAAATACCACCGCGTCGATCTCATCCCAGGGCATGGAGGGATACATTGTATCGATCATCCGCTTCATCCTGAACTTCTCCTTCCTCGACGGCAGAAAGCCTTGGAATCGCAAAGAATATAGCATGAACCGCACCGGAATGTCAATTCCCGACAGCGCTTTTTCATATTTTTCTGATTTATGTGACGCATTCTTGACATACGCGCTTTTCTGTATTATACTTTTGATGGAAATATGAATTTGAGAGGTTTTCATATTATGGCAATCACGATTCGGGATGTGGCCGAAAAGGCCGGCGTATCCGTTACCACCGTTTCGCGGACTTTAAACAACCGGGGATATATTTCCCAGGAAACGCGGGAAAAAATCGCGGAAGCGATTCAGGCGCTGAACTATTCCCCCAATCAATTGGCCCGGAGCCTTTTCAACGCAAAAACGCAGGTGATCGGCATAGTTGTTCCCAGCATTTGCCATCCGTTTTTTTCGCAGATCACGCAAATGGTGGAACAGCGGCTTTTTCACTTAGGATATCATGTGCTCCTGTGCACCACGGAGGGCAACCCGGGGCAGGAGAGTCAGATTTTTGAAATCCTGTTTCAGAAACGGGTGGACGGCATCATCATCGGCAGCCCCCGGCTGTCCGATCAGGAATATGTGAACGCCAATATTCCCATCGTCGCTTTCGACACCCACATGCGGGGGGCCAACGCATCCGTAGCGGCCAATCATCGGCTGGGCGGTCTTATGGCGGCCCAAACGCTGCTCAAAAGCGGATGCAGGCGGGTGCTTCAAATCGTGGGCGACATGACGGCGAAAACGGACGCCGGCAAGCGCCACCAGGCGTTTATGGAAGAAATGGTCACCGCGGGCTGCGAATGCATTTCTCTGCCCGCCGTCAACAATTTTACCAATCTTCATTCTTCCCATGAAATGGTCGAGCGGGCTTTCGACCAGTACCGGAACATCGACGCGTATTTCGCTACAGACCTGAACGCCGCTGAAATCGTTCATTGCGCTATGAGACGAGGGCTGTCCATTCCCGGCGATATTCAGGTGATCGGCTATGACGGAACGGACGCGGCGACTGTTTTCTGCCCGCAGCTCACCGTCATCCGCCAGCCGTTTGAAGATCTGGCGGAAAAAACGGTGGACAGTATGATGGCCCTCCTGAACGGCGAAACGCCTGAGCCGCAGATCCTGCTGGACAACCTGACGCTGATTCAGGGAACGACGACTCGCGCTTAATCCTCTTCATTTTTTCACAGGAAAGGAGATCTTTCCATGCGGCAGTATCCATTTCTTCTGGGCGGTCTGCCCCTGCTGAGGCAAGGCCGTTCCTGCTCCATCAACGGCGAAAACAGAACGGGCGAAAAGGGCGGAGCCTGCCATGCGGACAGTCCGCTGGGCTTTTCCCGGAAAGGCTCCCCCTGCATCGACCGCATTCCGTCCGGCGCGGTGGAAACGCTGATGGACGTAACGGGCAGCGGGATCATCCAGCACATTTGGATTACCGTCACCGACGAAACGGACAAGGGCCATTTCGTCCTGCGGGATTTGGTGCTCAGGATGTACTGGGACGGCGAGGAAACGCCCTCCGTGGAAACGCCGCTGGGGGATTTCTTCCTGAATGGCTTTGCCCGGGGCTACGAGGTCTCCTCCCTCCCCATGACCGTGAATCCCCGGCGCGGCATGAACTGTTTCCTGCCCATGCCCTTTTCCTCCCATGCCCGCGTCACCGTGGAAAACCAGCATGCCGGAGACATTCACGGCTTCTTTTTCCAAATCGACTGTACGCTCTATGATGAACCGATTCCCGGCATGGGGTCTTTTCACGCCCAGTGGCGCAGGCAAAAGCTGACCGCCCTCCAGGAGGATTACGTTTTGCTGGACGGCGTTCAAGGCCGGGGCCATTACGCCGGCACCCATCTGATGATCCAGGCGCTGGAGCGGTACTGGTGGGGCGAGGGCGAAATGAAATTCTATATCGACGGGGACGGCCGTTATCCCAGCCAATGCTCCACGGGGCTGGAGGATTACTTTGGCGGAGCCTGGTCCTTCGGCGGATCCTATAATAAAGAAGGCCACATGCAGGAAAAAACCTACTGCACGCCTTTCCAGGGCTATCCGTTCTATTCCTGCCAGGATACCTTCCATGCCGAGTATTTCCAGCGGGATATTCCCCCCATGCGCAGCTTTTACCGCTGGCACATCCCGGACCCCATCCTGTTCAAAAACGATTTGAAGGTCACTGTTCAGCAAATCGGCTCCGGTCCCCGGGGCCCCCACGGTTTGTTTGAACGCCAGGATGATTACACCAGTGTTTGCTACTGGTACCAGACTGAGCCACACGCGCCCTTTCCCGCGCTGCCCTGTCCGGAAGACCGCTGGCCCCGTTGATTTTTCCCGCTTTACCGCCTGCAAGGAGGAATCGCCATGGCAAGATTGGATGTTAATTTCTATTCCTACTCCCTGGATCATGGAGTGGATATCACCGTCACCGTCCCTTCCTTTACCCCCTGCGACAAGCAGCCCGGCATCAAGCCGACGCACAAACTGGAAGCCAAATTCCCCGTATTGTACCTTCTCCACGGCCATGGAAACGACCATCATTGCTGGCTTCGCTACACGTCCGTGGAACGGCTGGCGGAGGAGCAGCGCATCGCCCTGGTCGCCTTCGATACCGGCAACAAAGCCTACAACAACATGCCGGCAGGGGATAATTACTATGACTTTCTGAACGAAGAACTGCCCGATTTCATTCAATCCATGTTTCCCATTTCCTCCCGGCGGGAAGATACCTATATCGCCGGGCTGTCCATGGGCGGGTATGGAGCGCTGGCCCACGCTCTTTCCGTTCCGTCCCGGTACTGCGCCTTCGGGGCGATGTCGCCGGGCGTGGCCGCCCGTGACGGCCGGGTGCGCCGGGAAACGCTGGACCCAAATTCCGTCACCGGTATTTTCCGCCGCGCCATTGAGCCTATCCACGAGCTGGAAGCCCGCCTGAAAGAAGGGGCGGAGCTGCCCAAAGGCTACATTTGCTGCGGAAAGCAGGATCATCTGTACCAGCGTGTAGAGGACTTTGTCACGGACGCGAAAGCGTTAGGCGCCAATTTCACTTGGCATCCTGTGGACGGATTCGAGCATGAATGGCGGTACTGGGATATGGAAATCGCCAATTTCCTCCAGTGGATACCCCGCACGGATTTTTATTCCAATCGCCCGCATAAGGTTTGAATTTTGGAAAAGAGCGCAGCTGAAAATGGCCGACGCCCGCGGTCTTTCCAGGAACGCTGTTTCCAAGGTTTTCAACGGATGCGGTTCATTATCGCAGGCCGCGAAAGAAATCATCGTAAAAAAGACAGAGGAACTTGGCTATAGTTTGCAGTCTCGACCTGCCCACCAGTATGATTGATGGTCCGCGTCATGCTGTGTCTACGCTCATGACCTGTGATTTTGTCTCTAAGGACAGCATTGCAAGCATCATGACAGTTATCAGTCATCTGTCCGTTCTCAGCGTGAGGCGCATCGGTTTTGTTGGGGATTAAGAGCGTTGCTGCAGCTACTATGAACGCTGGCTTGGCTTCACGCTGCATTGCGCGAAACCGGACTTGTACTTGGATGAGAGTATTTGCATTCTGGCATCTGACGATTCGCCGTATGATGCCCCAGATTGGCTGATTCATCAAATCAGCTGTATGTCAGGACTGCCGGTCGATTCTGTCTGCGCCAACGATGACCTCGGTATCCGGATGATGAGCGCTTTGAAGAAACTGGGATTTTCATACCAGATGATATTATGGTGACGGGGTTTGGCGAAATGCTTCAATCTGCTCTGGTGGATCCTCCGCTGACAACAGTGACTATTCCAAGCGTTGAGACGAGCCGCATCGTGGCAACACTTTTGCTGAACCGTATCTGCAATCCCAAGCTTCCTTTCGTTTGGACGAGAGTCAAAACCACACCTGTGTGGCGCGGAAGTACAAAATAATGAGAAGTAGCCAGCTGTACCCTTTTATCAGCGATCCATGCCGTTATTTGTCGAAAATGCTACTTTCTCTATTCACCCCCACCTCCGTCCCATCCCTACTATGACAGTTATTCCGCCCGCTATTTCGTGGAAGAAATGCAAATGCAGGGGTTCAATATGGTTCGGTAGGGTTCATAAAACGTCTTGCGACATGCTATCCATTTTATAATAAAATGAGGCTGAGCGCTCTGCTCTGCCTCAAAGGAAGGAATAGGTATATTACGGCATGCACTTATTGATCGTCCGCTGCCATTTGATCTGCACGTCCATGTTCTTGGCGGGGTTATACATAGTATCGAAGTTCTCTTTATAGTTGGGCTTCTCATCATACAGGGTGATGACTTCGTCGAAGAAAGCAACGGCCCAGGAGCCGATGATTTCTTCGTCCCACAGTTCCAGATACAGTTCTTCGCCGATGTATTCGCTCAGGTCCATGATAAAGGTGTGCATATCGCCCCAGGAGCCTTCCTCGATATTGGGGAAGCTGGAATCCTTGAAATGGCCGTTGGTGAAATAGCCCACCTGGGTGCCGTCCGCCTTAAAGACCTTCACAGCGGCTGAAGCGCCGCCCATGCGCACGGTGATGCAGCCCGCGCCGCCCAGGATGAAGTGGGAGGAAGTGATGTGCCAGGCTTCAGGCTCGGTGATTTCAGGCTGCAGGGACCAGCTTTCCAGATGGTAATTGCCCGCTTGGTTGATGGGCATTTTTTCGGCCCAATAGGAGTTTTCGCTGCTCAGGCCCTTGGGATTGCCGTTTTCATCCACGGGCCAGCCTTCGGGCAGCGTCCAGCCGGTAAAGTCGCCAGTTTCAAAACCGCCATTTTCCACTTGGAAAGGAATATCACTTTCAGCAAGCGCGGTGGGGAAGACGCCGCACACCAGCACGGCCAGCAGCAGAAGGGAAATCAGCTTTTTCATGATGTTTGCTCCTTTCTATGATGCATGAAGTTGATGAGTATACATTGCTGGGACGGGGAACGCTTTGATCTGATCCTTTCCGGCACCCCCTTTGTACGGTTGAGCGAAAGAAAAAAGGATGGAGAATTATTGATAGATGGATGATACCGTGAAAACCTGGAGTTCAAGCACCTGCACCTCTCCCTCCCCAAACAGCCTGATCTCCTGAGCTGTCGGGTCAGCATACGAACGGACGCTGATGGCTTTATCGGCGTTAAAGTAGCCTTCCACCAGGGATCGGTCAATGAAGATTTCCATGGTGAGTTGTCCGTCCTTGAGGGGAACTTCCCCTTCCACCACGGAAGCCTTGGCGTCCTTGGCCCGGTTGCTGGTGAAGCCGTCCATGGTGCCCTTCGCCGTGTAGTAAGTGAAAGATGTATAATTTCTCCGCCCTTGGGCTTTGCAGGTCAGGCCGAAATCCTGCTGATCCTGCGGCGCAAGTACCGCTTTGATATACAGCAGATCGCCGCTCACACTTTTGAGCGCTTCATTGGCGGCCTCCATGGTAACGTTATCCAGGGAGATCAGCTCTTCATCCAGCAGGCTGTACACCCGCTCGTCTGGCACGATGCACACGCCGGTGCCCTCGTCGTTCAGAAAAATATTCCGGGTCAGGCCCACAGCATGGGCCCAGCCCGCGGCCGCCTGCTCCGGGCCGGGGCGCTGATCCTGCATAATGGAGAACACGCAGACGTTTCCGGTCACAGGATCAAGCAGCACGCTGGGGCCGGTGAACACGTTGCCGCCGTAATCCAGCAGTTTGGGCAGGGCAAAGTCTTCATCCGGGATGAATTTCCCGGCTTCCTTGTCAAAATCGCCCAGGAAATAATACACCTTGTTGTCCGCGATGCTGGCAGGTGCGGGAGAAATGAAGAAAGCGTATTTTGTGATGTCACCCGCTTTATTCGTCAGCGGCAGCAGAATGGGCAGTTCCCAGCTGGTGCCGTAGACCACGGACTGGTTTTCCATCTCATAGATCGGTCCTTTGTACTGCCAATCCATGTCAATGGCGCCGTCAGGCAGCACCTCCAGCCGATCCGTCACATACAGGAGCGCTGTGCCGCCGCCCGCTTCCGTGCCGGAGCAGACCAGCATGTACCAATCGTCGCCCTCTTTCCAGATGTGGGAATCCCGGAATTCACCCGCTTTGCCCTGGCCGGGCTGCTGGGCGATGGCCAATTCGGGATAAATGACCCATTCGGTCAGCTCCGGATCGTTCAAATCGGCGGGATACGCCGCGCCGATATTCTGGTTGGAGATCAGGCCGTCCCTGCGGAAGCTGTCGTTGCCCGCGGTAAAGAACAGGATGGGCACGCCGTTCTTATCCAGCGCCGCGCCGCCGGACCATACGCCGTCCGGCACAACCGAATTTTCCGTGGGAACAATGGCGTCCTGAATCTGCCGCCAATGCACGGTATCCTCGCTGACCAAATGGCCCCAGCATATATTCCGCCAATAGGTGCCAATGGAATTGCTCTGGAAGAACAGGTGATACAGGCCGTTGTAGTACACCGGGGCGTGGGGCTCGTTCATCCAGTGCTGATAGGGCCCGCCGTGATACTGAGTTTTGTAAATGTCCCCGGTCAGGATGTTCTCCAGGCCGATGGCTTCATAGGGAATTTCGCCGGGGGCCTGATCCGCCAAAGCCGCGATTTCCGTATCGGACAGCGCTGTATCGTACAGGCGCAGTTCGTCCATCAATCCCGAGAACATTTGATAGTTCCCGGCGGCAATCTGCTCGCCGTAGGCGTTTTTGCCGATGAGCAGCGATTCTTTCACCGCAGGCGCGATCACGGAATCATCAAATACGGGCGAATAAGCAACCCTTTCTCCGTTCAGGTAAATGGACATGGCGTCCTCTTCCCCGTCAAAAACCGCCGCCACATGGTTCCAGGCATTGCGTTCCAGTCGGGCATCCTTCGCCCAGAGGGTAAACCAGTCGTCCTCGGTGCCGACCTGGAAGCACAGTCGGCCAAAACGCTGATAGCCCAGCAAGAAGCCCTGGTTCCCCGGCTGATAATACTGGCCGACGATAGCGGTCACATGCGCGTTGCCGGAGGAGGCGGCGTTGGGATCATCCCATTCAAAGGCCCGAGGAGCCACCCACACGCTAATGGTCAGAGCATCGCCCGAAACGCAGAGTTCCTTGGCATCATAAGCCACATAGGTGGACGCGCCGTCAAACAGCAGCGATCCGCCCGCCACGCCGATCTCCCGCCATTGGGGCTCCATGCTGTCGGTGTAGGCGGGAGCCAGGTATTGATACTGAACGTTCGCCTCATCCAGGTGTCCGCTTGCGTCCTGAACAGACGCGCCTTGACCCTCGTCAAAGGGAAGGTACAGCAAAAGATCATCCTGCTGCGCTGTTTCCGCGGATGCAGAAGGAATCAGCAGCGTCAGGATCAGCAATATCACAAGCAATCTTTTCTTCATCTGTTTCCTCCTGACAATCGACCTAAAAACAAACAGGGAAAGCATTATTTCAAATGGTGCGCTTCAACAGATACGGGCAGCGGAGCATCCGCGGCAAACGTGATGCCATCCGCTTCCAACGGAGTGGGAATCAGGGAGGTGACCACCCGCTCTCCGCCGTTGATAAATAGTTCAACGCTTTCTTTGTCCAGCAGCAGGCGCAGGGTCAGCACCCCATTTTTCACTTCCGCCTTCACATGGCGGGTATGGGCGATATCCCGATGCGAACCGCCGTGGCTGCGGTCAAACACCAATTCGCCCCGGGCCAGATCGCAGCGAATTTCAATGTAATGGCTTTTGTCCTTGGCCATATGCAGGGTAAAGCGGCGGCAAGCGCTGTTTTGCGCATGAAGGGTGACGGTCATATCCAGCAGCCTTCCCTTCACGCCCTGCAGGGCTGTTTCTTCGCAAACCGTTACGCTGTCGTGGCGCACGGTATCCTGCCAAAGGGTTTCGATTTCCCGTACAGGGCGCTGGCAGAGCCGATCATTCTCAATGAACACTTCCCGGGGCATGCTCATCTGGGCATACCAGGGGTGGCGGCGTGGCGCTTCCTTGCAGGTTTCCCAGTTGTCCATCCAGCCGATCAGGATGCGCCGTCCATCGGGAGCCAGCGTGGTTTGGGAGGCGTAGAAGGTCAGACCGTGATCCACCGGCTGGATGCTTTCCCGGACGAAGCGATGCTCCTTTTTATCATACTGCCCCAGAATAGCCACGGTGCCGTAGCCCGCGTGGAATTCCTCCCGGGCGTGCATTTCCTGGGGACTGACCAGCAGCACCTGTTTTCCATCCAGGGAGAAGAAATCCGGGCATTCCCACATGCGTCCGTATTCGTTATCGCTGGCATCCAGCTCCGTCACAAAATGCCAGTCCAGCCCGTCGAAGCTTTTCAGCAGCAGGATCGCGCCCTGCTTTTTTTCATGCCGGTTGGCGGCGGCCATATAGTACATCCCGTCTTCCCGCCAGATCTTGGGGTCCCGGAAATCATATTCGCTGTACCCCTCCGGCAGATGGGCATGACGCACCACGGGATTCAGCAGGGATTTTTCAAAGTCGATGCCGTCCCCCACCGCCACGCACTGGGCCTGGGTCTCCCGGCGGAATGTGCCCGCGGGCTGAACGCCGGTATAACACAGCATCAGCTTGCCATCCGGCATTTCCACCGCGCTGCCGGAGAAGCAGCCCCCCGCGTCTGCGGCGGTATCGGGAGCCAAGGCGCAGGGCATATACGTCCAATGCAGCAGGTTCTCGCTCACGGCATGACCCCAGTGCATCGGGCCCCACTGCCGGGAGAAGGGATGATACTGATAAAACAAGTGATACTGCCCCTTATACCAGCAGAACCCGTTGGGGTCGTTCATCCAGCCAACCAGCGGCGTCAGGTGAAACAATGGGCGTTCATCCGCGGACACCTTCATGGCCTGCTCCCGCTCAAAATCTCTCACTCTGTCCAGGGGCGTTGGGTTCTTACTCATAGAAACCTCCTGCACGAACCGACCAGATATTGCTGGGGGAATATCTCATTTCTGATTGCGTCTTTTTCTATTTGTCAATGGTTTGACATGATTTTTTGGAAAGCCGGAGACCGACTGACCGGTCTCCGGTGTGATAGAAGCTTGCGATTACTTCGCGGCCAGATAACGGTCATAAACGGACTGATAGATTTCCAACAGCTCGCTCATGCCGCAGCGGTTCAGATAGTTCTTGTAGGTTTCCCATTCCGCGTCGGTGGGGCCGCCGTTCTTCAGCCACAGGGCTTCCTGCTCGGAAACAGCGCGCTCAAAGTCGGCACGGTAGAAGTCGATATCGTCCAGTTCGTCCTCAGTGAAAACGCAGTCCTGGGGATAGAAGGTGAAGTCGGTCACATAGTTGAACCAGAAGTCGTAGATGTCAGCCAGGCGCTCCATGGCGCGGTCTTCCATGTAGAAGTATTCATTGTAGTATTCGCTCAGGATCAGCTTGGGACCGGCCACTTCGTACTGGCCCTTCAGCTCGCCGGCGGATTTGCCGAACTTCTGCTGGGCTTCTTCGGTGGTGATGGACTTCCACATGCCCTTTTCATCCTGCTCGGTGAAGTACACGCCGATGGGGCCGTACTGCAGCTGCATCACGATGTCGCCCTGATACCACAGGTCATAGAAGGAAAGCAGCTTGGCGGGGTCCTTGCAGCGGTTGGTGATGGACAGCTGGCCGGAGTTGGTGGCGCCGCCGGTGCGCAGGTTCACGTTATGGGTGCCGTCGGGGCCGTCCAGGATGGGCAGATACACATAATCCTTAGCGTACTGACCGGTGATTTCAGGGATTTCCCACCAGGTGGTCACGCCCACGCGGCCGCCGGAGCACTTGGCGATCAGCTGATTGGTATCCTGGGAGAACATTTCCAGATCCATCAGGCCTTCGGCGAACCAATCATGGAAATAGGTGATGGCAGCACGGTAATTGTCGTCGTCAGAGAGGAAATTCACTTTTCCGTCCGCGCCCACCACCAGGTCGGCGCACACGTCGTTGGGCCAGTTGGTGAAGCCGAAGCCCGCATAGAACACGTTCTGGCCCCAGCACCACTGGTCAAAGCCGGTGCTCATGGGGATGGTGCTGCCGGCGGCCAGGCCGTAGTACTTGGCGGCCATATCGTTTTCCTTGAAAGCGACCAGCACGTCATGCAGCTGATCCAGCGTGGTTGGCATTTCCAGACCCAGATCGTCCAGCCAGGCCTTGTTGATCATAGAGAACTGGGGCACGGAAAAGATAGAGAAATCCTTTTCCCGGCCAATACCGGCTGTGCCCATCTGCTCACCGGCGGGCAGACCGTAAATCTTGCCGTCGCTCATAGTGATAGCGGCCCTGATTTCGGGCTTCTCTTCCAGGATGGCGGAGAGATGGGGCATGATTTCGGGAGTAATATAAGGGGTCAGGTCGATGAAGGTGCCGGAAGAGCCGTAGCGCATCAGATCATAGTTGCTGAAGCCGATGCCCTGGAAGGCGTCGTAAGGGTTGTTGCTGGTGGCGTTGCCGCTCAGACGGGTACCAACCACTTCGCCCAGGCTGTCAGACCAGGTTTCCCATTCGATCTTGATACCGGCCTGCTCCTGCAGGGCGTTGAGCACGTCTTTGTACTGGTAGTCGTCGGACAGGGCGGAACGGGCGGACAGCACCTTGAAGGTGGGCTCTTCCGCGGAAGCGAAGGAAGCCAGAGACAGCACCATCATCAGGGCCAGGAGAAGAGATACGAGCTTTTTCATGGGGAATCCTCCTTTTTATTGGTTGTATGATTGCAGCGCATCATGCGCTTAGGAA
>JAFXMP010000216.1 GCA_017530275.1 Clostridia bacterium
AAGCCCGCTTACGCCCTGACGCTGATGGATTACGCGAATATCTATTCCTTCATTCATACCCATGACCTCGATCCTGACGCCCTGCGGGAAGCCCTTTCGGACGCGGATCAGATGGTGCACCGCAAAGCGTTCACCGAGGAAGAAATCGACCTGCTTCTGGGCGACGATCAGGCAGCGGCCATGGCGCATTTTGCGTCGGCCAGCACTATCGTGATGGGCGAAAAGGGCTACAGCGAAAAATGGATGTACGATCATCCCCTCTGGGCCTGGCGGATGGCGGGTATCACGCCCGACATGGTGACTGCCGTGCAGGAGCATTACTACAATCCCCTCTTCACGCAGGAAGCGGCGGACGCTTTCTCCCGGAAGCTGTATCAGTATACAGGCGTCGTTACGCCGGTGAAATGGCATCAGTGGAAGGCCGGGGACGTGAAGCCGGACGGTTCCGTGGAAGCGGAAAGCGCGGAAGAAAACAGCGTGATGCTGGACGTGATGGAATTCTGCCAGTATCCCGATTATCCCACGGGCTGCGAAAGCGTATCGCTGTATATGCTGCTCAAATACTACGATGTGGACGTGACGGTGGAAAGCATCTACGATCTGCTGCCCATGGGCGCGCAGCCCTACGACGATGAAAACGGCGTGCGCCACGGGGCCAATCCGGAGCGCGAGTTCGTGGGCGATCCCCGGAGCGAATATTCCTACGGCGTGTTCAACGAGCCCATTGCCCAGGTGGCGGAGCAGTTCATGCCGGGCGCCCAAACCAAAGAAGGCGCGTCCATGGACGAAATCAAGGCCATTCTGGACACCGGCAACCCGGTGCTGGCCTGGTACGTTTCCGCGCCCATGCGGGACATCATGTACCGCTGGAGCTGGCTGGACGAAAACGGCGAAACGGTGCATTGGCCGGGCGGCGAACACGCCGTGGTCGTCTGCGGGTATGACGATGGTTCCGTCACCTACCGCGATCCCAACGCGGGCACGACAGTGGTGATCGACGACGCTACCTTCGCCATGAGCTTTGCGGAGCTCGGCGGCAGGATCGTTTATTACACCGTTCAATCCGAGAAATGAGGAAGCTCTGCTATAGCAGGCTGTCTGTCGGCAGCTCGTAGATGCGGCGTGACCTGATCGTTTGATTCCCGGTCCCGGCTGTTTTATCCCTTGTACCGGATGCACAGCATCGTCAGATCATCGAATTGCTCTGCGTCGCCCGTGAAAGCGGCGACGCTTTTTTGCACCGCGGAAAGGAGCGCTTCCGGTTCCGCTTTCGCGGATGCGTTCAGCGCATCGAGCAGCCGCTGCGCCCCATAACGCTGATGGCTTGCGCCGTTTGCCTCCGGTACGCCGTCCGTATAAACAAAGAGAATGTCTCCATGCTTCAAGCGGATCTCATAATCGGTATACTCTGTCCGCGCGAAGGCTCCGAGGACCAGGCTGTGACGATCGTGCACCAGCTCAAAAACGCCGCCGCTCCGGAGGATCGGTTCCTCATGGCCGCCGTTGCTCGCTGTCAGGATGCCGGCCGCAAGGTCGAAAATCCCAAGCCATACGGTGACAAACATTTTCGCCTTGTTGTTTCTGCACAGCTGTTTATTGACGTCCGCAAGGATTTCGGCCGGAGTTCCGCCTGCCTGCGCACGGCTGCTGATCCTGTCCTTGGCGGTCATCATGAAGAGCGCGGCGGGAACGCCCTTGCCGGACACGTCCGCGATCACCAGGGCCAGACGCCCATCATCCAGGAAGAAGAAGTCGTAGAAGTCGCCTCCCACCTCTTTCGCGGGCGTCATGGAAGCGCTGAGCTCAAAGGCGCCACAGCCGGTGAATTCCGGGGCGGCCTGCGGCAGGGCCGATGCCTGGATCTGGGCGGCAAGGTCCATCTCCGTCCGAATCCTCTCTTTCTCCGCCGTGGCTTTTGCCAGCTCTTCCGTATGCTGGACGATGCTGGTCTGCATGGTCCGAATCTCCTGGTACAGATCGCCGATCTCGTCCCGGTTCGGGGTGTTCAGGTTCATCACGTCGTCCATGGTATACAGGCTGCCCGCGTCATTCCCATTCTTTTTTATCACAAAGTCCAGGGCGCCCCGCCGCAGTTGGCAAAGAGGCATCACGGCGATCCTGCGGACGACGCGCATCCCGATGAAAATAGCGGCAGCGGTCAGCGCGGCAATCAGGATGATACTATTGTACAGGAACCAGTGCCGCTGTTCCATGACATGATTCATATTGATGTCCGCGAAAGCATACGCGACAGCATAAAAGATGTTTTCATCTTCCGTGGGCAGAGAAATGAACTCAAAGGTATAACAGAGCCAGCCGGATCCATCCGCGTGCACCGCGGAACCGTCTTCGACGTCAGGGTTTTCAGCGCCGATCTGCATTAGGCCCTTCTCCGGGTCTGCCAGCGTAAAAAAACCGTCTTTCCGCTCTTCCGCGACATACAGATGCGTCTGCGGAAACACGCTTTGAGCAGTCTCTATGTCCTGGCAGATGATCTGATAGTCGTCCAGAAGCGTCTCGCCAGGGATCACGTCACTGTAAAAACCGGGCTTGCTTTTCAGCCAGTCTTCGATCACGGCCGGATCGTTCGCGGCCACGGCGCGTTCCCGGGCCTCCCGGAAACCGTCCGTGCCGATTCCCCTTCCGGAACCAATCCACGATCTCCGGGCTGATCAGGGCTGCCACATTCTTCGCGGCGCGGCGCGCTTCTTCAAGATACATTTGGTCCACTTGTCTGGCGTGAGTCCGGTAGGAGACCAGCAGCAGGCAAAAGGACGTGATCAGGATAACCGCCGCGATCAGCAGATTCATTTTGCCCCGGAGGGAAAAGCGGAAATGCTTTGCTCCCCGGTTCTTTCCCGCCTGTCCGCTCTGCCTGTCCACCGCTGTTCACCCCGATCTTTTTTTACGCATGTGTTCCCAGAAAGCGCCTGACTTCCGTTTTTACTCGATGATCAGGAATCCGCTGAAACCGGTAAAGCTGAACACTTCCATAATATCGTCATTCACCCGGCAAACCTTCAGGCTTCCGCCGCAATCGTCCATTTCCTGCTGGATGAAGAGGATCACACGCAGGGCGGCGGAAGTGAGATAGGTCGCTTTTTCCATATCGATGCATACTTCCCGGATATCCTCCCGGTTGTCCAGGTAGGCTTTCTCAAATTTCGGCGCGGCCATGTTGTTGATTTCCCCCTCCAGGGTGATCGTCAGGCTGCCGTTTTCTTTTTTCGCTTCAATGGTCATCTTCCTTTATCCTTTCCTGCGCATTGCTTTGCTGATCCAGCCGCTGGCGTTCCACCAGCTGCGCGAAGAAGCCTCCCTGCGCAATGATCTGGTCATAGGTTCCGTCTTCAATGATTTCGCCCTTGTCCAGCATCAGGATGCGGTCGCAGTTCCGAATGGTGGAAAGGCGATGGGCCACGACGATGCGGGTGCATTTCAATCGGTCGAGCGCATCGGATACCTGCTTCTGGGTCTTATTGTCCAGGGCGGAGGTGTCTTCGTCAAAGATCAGGATATCCAGCTTGGGCGCCACGGCGCGGGCAATCATCAGCCGCTGTTTCTGACCTCCGGAAATACCGCCCTGTCTTTCGGAAATGATCGTCTGCATCCCCATGGGCATATCCCGGATGTCGTCCGCGATGCCGGCGATCTCCGCCGCTTCCCAGGCGCCCTTCATTGTCAGCTGCGGCGCGGAGATCACGATGTTGGAGTATATATCCCCCTGAAACAGCTTTCCATTCTGGGTCACAACGCCCATTTTCCTGCGCAGGGAACGGGGATCGATCCGGGCCAGATCCTTTCCGTCGTAGTACACCGCGCCTTTTTCCGGTTTCTCAAATCCCAGCAGCAGCCGGATCAGCGTGGATTTTCCGCAGCCTGTGCGCTCCACGACGGCGACGTACTCGCCCGCCTTGATTTTGATCGAG
>JAFXMP010000217.1 GCA_017530275.1 Clostridia bacterium
CAAGAGTAATGAATCCGATCCCTGGTTTGTGGATTGGTGGCTCTATAAGGAACGTCATTTGGTGGAGACGTTTTTCTTAAAGCTGAAGGAGTTTCGCCGCGTCGCTACCCGCTATGATAAGCTCGCTGACCGTTTCCTGGCATTTGTCCATCTGGCTTGTATTCGCATACTTCTTGCATAATGCAGGCGGGTATACTTTTAGAAACACACTCTAGTAAAAAAGCAATCGATTGATGGAGGTGGCTTTATGTTTATCCATACCGCACCCGAGGAACAGGGCGTCCGCGGCGAAGGCATCCTGCGTTTCCTGGACGAAATGAAAGAAAAACACCTGCACATGCACGCCATGATGATGCTGCGCCATGGAAAGGTGATTTATGAAGCGTCCTTTGCCCCCTGGTCTCAGGACAACCTGCATATGCTGTTTTCCCTGAGCAAGAGCTTTACCTCCACGGCGGTGGGCTTTGCGGTGCAGGACGGGCTTTTATCCCTGACGGACAAGCTGGTGGACTATTTCCCGGAGCACCTGCCCGCCGGTCCCTGCGAAAAAATGCAGAAAATCACAGTAAAACACCTGCTCACCATGAACACCGGCCATGAAACTGAACCCTGGCACAGGGGAGACTGCTGGGAAAAAGAATTCCTGCGCAGCTATGTGGAGCATGAGCCAGGCGCCCATTTCCTGTACAACACCTACGGCACTTTCATGCTTTCCGCCATTGTGCAGAAGGTGACGGGCAAAAAGCTGCTCAGTTATCTTCGGGAAAAGCTCATGGACCCCTTGGGCATGAGTCCGGATATCTGGACGGAAGAATCGCCCACTGGCGTGGCTACTGGCGGCTACGGGCTGAACGTGCGGGTGGAAGACATCGCCAAGCTGGGCCAGTTCTATTTGCAGCGGGGCAAATGGGAAGGCAAACAGTTGCTGAATGAACAGTGGATCATGGACGCGCAGACCGCCTGGTCGGACAATTCGCCCTCCGGCGGGGATTCCGACTGGGGCCGGGGCTACGGCTACCAGTTCTGGATGTGCACGCCCAAGCATGTGTTCCGGGGCGACGGGGCTTTTGGCCAGTACTGCATTATCATGCCGGATCAGGACATGGTGATCGCCATCAACAGCGGCGTGGAGGATATGGGCGCGGTGATGAAATCCATCTGGGAAAACATCCTGCCCGCCGTGGACGCCCCTGTCGGCGCGGAAAAAGCAATCCTTCCCGCTTCCTTCATTACCCCCGCCCGGTGGGAGGACATGGGGAAGGAGGTTTCCGCTCCCGTACCGGAAGACGCCTGGCTTGGCAAATACATTTTGCAGCCGGGAAATGAGCTGGCTGAAACCGTCGAGATTCAAAAAGACAAGGTGCTGCTGGACGGCTGCGAAATACCCCTTTGCCTGGACCAATGGCAGCCCTTCACCTGGAAAGCGAAGAAAAACGAAGACACTTTGGAACATGCCGTCGTCCGCGTGATGGAACACGCCGCTGTCCGGGCCGCCCGGCGGGAGGACGCGCTGATTCTGCACGTGTGCTTTGTGAACACGCCTTTTGAGTTCGTGCTGAAAATGACCTTTACCGCCCATGGCATCCAAATCCACAGCCGCCGCAATGTGGGCTTCGAACAGGCGGAATCCGATCTGATCGGTTACAGGGAATAAAAATGGATTGGATGTATCTGGTTTATTTTTTACTGGGAGCGCTGCTCTTTTTCGGAGCGAAAGGCTGCCGGAGGAAGGAATGGAACGAGGAATACACTGGGTTAAAGCAAACGAAGAACCTCCAGGGCATCGCAGCCCTGGGGGTGGCTCTGCATCACATGGCCCAGAAAACCTGCGCGCCCTGGCATTCATATAAATACATCGTTCATGGGCTGGATTTTTTTGTTCCCATCGGTTACCTGTTCGTGGCGGTGTTCCTGTTCTGCTCCGGCCTGGGCCTGTATAAAAGCTGGAAAACCAAACCGGATTACATGCGGGCTTTTCCACGCAGACGCATCCTGCCCATCGTGCTGGCCTTTTACCTGTCCGAGATCATTTATACCCTGGCGCGCTTGGCCATAGGGGAAAAGATGGATGCCGCGCAAATTCTGTGGTATCTTTCCGGCCTGCGCATGGCGAACTACAATTCCTGGTACGTGATCGTGATCCCCTTTTTCTACTTGGCTTTTTATTTTTCTTTTAAGTGTTGCAGGCGGGAAGGAACGGCTATCGGATGCATTTTTGTGTTTACTTTGACGTATACGATGCTCGGGGCCTGCCTGGATCACCAGAGCGTATGGTGGATGCGGGGGGAATGGTGGTATAACAGCATCATCCTCTTCCCCTTGGGCTTGGTTTTCGGCAAGTATGAAGCAAAGATGACGGCGTTCCTGAAAAAAGGCTACTGGTTATGGCTGGTCCTGTCCTTTTTCGCCATTTTTGCCCTGTACCGCGTTTCCACCTTGGCCGCCGATCAGTGGTGGGGCTATTATGGGGAAAACTGGGGCGATCCCCTCAAAGTGCCGCACAGGCTGGGCAGCTGCGCGTCTCAGTGGCTGGTATGTATCGCCTTCGTGGCGTTCTGTTTCCTGCTGATGATGAAGGCGCGGCTGGGAAATAAAATCCTGACCCTGCTGGGAGGCGTCACCCTGGAATTTTACCTGATGCACGGCATTTTTGTGGACCTGTTCGGCTATGATTTTGCCGGGATAACCCGAAGCGCCGTATACATCAAAAACGTGCCTCTTTATATGCTGGCTGTGCTGACTTGCGCCATTCCGGCCACGATCCTGTTCCACTTTCTGTGGACGGGCTTGGTGAAGCTCCTGGGGCTGAAAAAGAGCGCGGCCTGATCTTTGGAAAGAGAGAAAAACAATGGAAATCAAAACCGCCGAATTCGTCACCAGCATGAGCGTTTACGCCGCCCCCGACCCCGCCCTGCCCCAAATCGCCGTGGCGGGAAAGAGCAACGTGGGCAAATCCAGCCTCATTAACAGCCTGTGCCGCCGGAAAGCCCTGGCAAAGACCAGCGCCACCCCCGGAAAAACGAGGCTGATCAACCTGTTCCTTTTGAACGGCAGCTTTCATTTGGTGGACCTGCCGGGCTACGGCTTTGCCAAGGTGGATAAGCAGGAGAAGCAGCGCTGGGGCGGCATGATGGAAAAATACTTCCAGGAAACCAAAGAACTGCGCCTGACCCTGCATTTGGTGGACATCCGCCACGAGCCCACCCAGGACGATGTGCAGATGAACGCCTTCCTGCGGGGCACGGGCCTGCCCTTCTTGGTGGTCGCCACCAAGGCGGACAAGATTTACCGGGGGGCGCGGATGAAAAACCTGGCTCCTATCTGCCGGGCTTTGCAGGTGCAGCCCTGGCAGGTGCTTTGTTATTCTTCCGAAACGGGGGACGGCAGGGATAAACTGCTGGAAGCGCTGGAAAAAGCGCTGGCAGAAACAAAAGAAAGCGAGAAATGAGAACGCCTAAAAGCGCGATCCTTCTTGCTGTACGGGATTTTTCGATTGGACCCTTGATGGATCAGGGTTTTCTTTCAAACACGGAAGCAAACGGGGGAGGGAAGCGGCGTGATCCGGATCGCCAACATCAAGGTACCGCTGGACGGCGGCGCGGAAGCGCCGCTGCAGGGCGCCCTTAAAAAGCTGTGGGCGGACAGGAGCCAGGTAAAGGACTGGCGCGTGAGCAAAAAGAGCGTGGACGCCCGGGACAAGGGCGACGTGCATTTCGTCATGAGCGTGGACCTTTCCCTGCGCAATGAAGACGCGATCTTTCGCGCGGCAAAACCGGGGGAAGTCACGCGGGTGACGCCGCTGACGGTTCTTCCGGTGATTCGGAGCGAATACAAGGGCTTGCGGCCGGTGGTGGCAGGATTTGGTCCGGGCGGGCTGTTTGCCGCGCTGACGCTGGCCAGGGCAGGCATGAAGCCCTTGGTACTGGAACGGGGCGAACGGGTGGACCAAAGGGCAAAAACCACTGCCCATTTTGCCGAGACAGGAGAACTGAACCCGGAAAGCAATGTTCAATTCGGCGAGGGCGGCGCGGGGGCTTTCTCAGACGGCAAGCTCACCACCGGTATTAAAGACAAACGCTGTCAGACGGTGCTGAAAGAATTGTATGTCCATGGCGCACCGGAGGAAATTTTGTATTTGGCCCGGCCTCATATTGGCACGGATAAACTGCCCCAGGTGGTGGCGGCTATCCGGGAGGAAATCCTTTCTTTGGGCGGCGAGATTCTTTTTAATGCCAAATTGACGGGCATCCGGGTGCGGGGTGGACAGATTGAGGCCGTGGAATACGCGGACGTAACGGGAAAACATGAAATCGCCGCCGACGCCCTGATCATTGCCATCGGTCACAGCGCGGCGGACACCCAGCATATGCTGTTCCAGGCGGGGGTGAACATGATCCAGAAGCCTTTTTCCGTGGGGGCGCGGATCGAGCATCCTCAAAGCCTGATCAACAAGAGCCAGTACGGCAGATTTGCCGGTCATCCCGCCCTTGGCGCGGCGGAATACCATCTTTCCACCAAATTGCCGGATGGGCGGGGGGCTTATACCTTCTGCATGTGCCCCGGAGGCACGGTGGTGCCTGCCGCCAGCAGGCTCGGGGGCGTGTGCGTCAACGGCATGAGCGCCTTTGCCAGAGACGGGGAAAATGCCAACGCCGCCCTGCTGGTGGACGTGCGCACGGAGGATTTTGGCGACGATCATCCCTTAGCGGGGTACGCATTGCAAAGGGCCTGGGAGGAAAAGGCTTTCCGCGCCGGGGGAGGCAATTACTTCGCGCCGGTACAGTTAGCCGGAGATTTGCTGGAGGGCAGGCCCACCAAAGCGCTGGGTGATGTGAAACCTACCTATCGCCCCGGTGTTACCTGCGCGGATTTTCGGGATGTCCTGCCGTCTTTCGCTTATCAGGGCCTGCAGGGAGCCATCCGGGCCTTTGATCGGCAATTAAAGGGCTTTGCAATGCCGACCGCGGTGCTGACGGCGGTGGAAAGCCGCTCCTCCTGCCCGGTGCGGCTTTTGCGGGATAATAGATTTGAAAGCAATATCGGGGGTCTGTACCCCTGCGGCGAGGGAGCCGGGTACGCGGGCGGCATCATGAGCGCCGCCGTGGACGGCATCCGGGTGGCGGAGGCAGTTTTGAAAAACAAAGGGATCATGGAGGAATAATGTATGCGGGCAGTGGTTCAGCGGGTTTCGGAAGCATTTGTTACAGTAGAAGGGCAAGAAACGGGCCGCATTGAAACGGGCTTGATGGTTTTGCTGGGCGTGGAAGCAGGCGACACGGAGAAGGACGCCGTTTACATGGCGGGCAAGATCGCCAAGCTGCGCATTTTTGAGGACGAAAACGAGAAAATGAACCTGTCCGTCAAGGACGTGGGCGGCAAGGTGCTGGCGGTCAGTCAGTTTACCTTGCTTGGCGACGCACGGGGACAGAACAGGCCCGGCTTCACCCAGGCGGAACGGCCGGAGCGGGCCAACGAACTGTATGAAGTCTGCTGCGCGGAGATTCGGAAGTCAGGCATACCCGTGGAAAACGGCGTGTTCCGTACCCATATGATGGTGAGCCTGACTAACGACGGCCCCGTGACCATCCTGCTGGACAGCCACAAGATGTTCTGAAAGCGGAGATGAACAATATGAAGCATATCCTGCTGCTCGCTACCGGCGGCACCATTGCCTCCAAACCCTCCCAGGAAGGGCTGACCCCGGAGATCGATTCTGACGAATTGCTCCAGTGCGTGCCGGAGGCGGCGGGAATCTGCCGCATCACGGCGGAGCAGTTGTTCGCACTGGACAGCAGCAATGTGCATGCTGCCCACTGGCTGGCTATTGCCGGGCATATCGAAAAGAACTTTGAGGATTACGACGGGTTCGTGATCACCCACGGCACCGACACCATGGCCTACACGGCGGCGGCGCTGTCTTATCTGATCCAGTACAGCCCCAAGCCGGTACTGATCACGGGGAGCCAGAAGTCCATTTACGAACGGGATACCGACGCCCGGCGGAACCTGCTGGACGCCCTGCGCTATGCCGCCGACGACCGTTCCCATGGGGTGGCTGTGGTGTTCGACGGCAAAGTCATTATCGGCACCCGGGCTCGGAAAATGCGCACCCGCAGCTTCAACGCCTTTTCCAGCATCGACTATCCCGAGCTGGCCATCATCCGGGAAGGCCGGGTGATCCCTTACATCGAATCGCCCAAGCCCGCCTGCCCGGTGTTTTACAAGGAAATGGACCCCAAGGTGTTCGTGCTCCGGTTGGTGCCGGGGCAGGACGGGGCCATCTTCGATTATTTGGCCCAGCACTATGACGCGGTGGTGGTGGAGGGCTTCGGCATGGGCGGCCTGCCCCTGTATGAAAATGGCGGGCTGCTGGAAGCGGTGAAGCGCTTTACTCAAGCGGGACGCACCCTGGTGATGACTACCCAGGTGCCCCACGAGGGCAGCGATTTGGGTGTGTACCAGGTGGGCGTAAGGGTGAAAAATGAAATTGAGATGATCGAGGCCCATACCATGACCATCGAGGCCATCGTAACCAAACTCATGTGGGCGCTGGGCCAGACCAAGGACCCCCGGCAGGTCCGCCGCCTGTTCTGCAGACCGGTAGCCAAGGACCTGTTGTAAGAAGGAGGGCTATTTTTGAAAATCGATACCCTGGAGCTGGGAGACATCCAAACCAACTGCTATATCGTATACAACGAGGGAAGCGAAGAAGCCGTCGTCATCGACCCCGCCGCCGAACCGGAAAAAATCAAAAAAGCGCTGGACGGCAAAAAAGCCGCGGCGGTGCTGCTGACCCACGGGCATTTTGACCATACCGGCGCGCTTTCCGCCTTTGAAGGCACGCCCATTTACATGCACCCCTCCGACGACGTGATGCTGCTGGACCCGGTCTGGAGCGTGGGGAACATGATCGGCGATACCGCGCCCCGGCCCGCCGCCACAAATTTTGTGCAGGAGGGGGACAAGCTGCGTTTGGCCGGGCTGGATATTCTCGTTTTGCATACGCCGGGGCATACCCTGGGCAGCGTATGCTATCAGATCGGCGACGTTCTGTTCACCGGGGATACCATGTTCCACGGTTCCTATGGCCGCACGGACTTTCCCGGCGGGGATGAAAAAACGCTGTTTCGTTCCCTGCGGCGGCTGCTCAAATTGGAAAAGGATTATATCGTCTGCCCGGGCCACGGGGAGCCCACCAGCATTTTTCAGGAACGGGAGCTGTACTGCTAATGAACGTATCGATTTTTACGCCAACAACCCAGTTCGCCAATGATTTATGCGACGTGGTGCGCATTTTCTGGGGTGGTGCGGCCTTTGCCATTAACGAAGCCGGGGGAGAGGTGACCATTACTCACAAGGAACAGGTGCGGGACGGCGTGCGCTTTTGCCGTATGGAAATGACGGGCGCATATTCCGGCACATATGAAAAAAACCGGGAAGTGAGCGCCGATCATTTGCTGGAAAAGCGGTATCACAAACGGCTCATCAAGCAATGCCTGTATGAAATCATGAAGCAGGTGTCGGGTGTCACGCCGCCCTGGGGTTCTCTCACCGGTATCCGCCCCACCCGCCTGATTTACGAGGGCATGAGCCGGGGACTGACGCTGGACGAAGCGACCGAGGAAGTGCGGGAAATCTTCGATATCCTGCCGGAAAAAGCTGCGCTGCTCCGGGAAATCGTGGAGGTTCAATCCCAAATGGGGGAGCCGGGAACGCAGGATGTAGACCTGTATGTGGGCATTCCCTTCTGCGTGTCCCGCTGCGCTTACTGCTCCTTTTTGAGCGGCGAAGTGGGCAAGGGAAAGCAATTACCGCCCTATGTGGACGCGCTGGAGGAGGAGATTAAAGGCACCCTTGCCCTGATCGAAGAAAAGGAACTGATCCCTCGGGCGTTTTATATGGGCGGCGGCACGCCCACGTCTTTGAACGCCTCGCTGCTGGATCGGGTGCTGTCCGCTGCCCAGCCCTTTATTGACAAAGCCAGAGAAGTGACCGTGGAAGCGGGGCGGCCTGATACCATCGACGAAGATAAACTCCGTGTGATCCGGGATCACGGGGCCACCCGCATTTCCATCAACCCCCAGACTATGCACGATGAAACGCTTGTGCGCGTTGGAAGAAAGCACACCCGCGCACAGACCGAAGCGGCTTACACCCTGGCTCGGCAATGCGGCTTTCACTATATCAACATGGATTTGATTGCCGGGCTGCCGGGGGAAAACCTGGATATGTTCATGCAAACACTTAACTGGTCCCGTGCTTTAGCGCCGGAAAGCCTGACGGTGCACACCCTGAGCATCAAGCGCTCAAGCCTTTTGCACCTGTGGGAAGCGGAGCTGCCGGATGGGGACATGGTGGCAGCCATGGTGGACGCGGGCCGGGCGGAAGCGGAAAGCAGAGGCATGCGGCCTTACTATCTGTACCGCCAGAAGCACATGGCGGGCAATCTGGAAAACGTGGGCTACGCCCTACCCGGCCACGAATGCCTGTACAATATGGATATGATGGAGGAGACGGGCCATGTGATGGCCGTAGGTGCGGGAGCCATCAGTAAGCGGGTGAACCCCGCAATCGGCCGCATCGAACGCGCACCCAACGTGAGTGAAATCAGCCAGTACATCGAAAGGACAGAGGAAATGATGGAAAGAAAGCGGACTCTGTGGGCCATGCCCTGGTAACGCTGTCCATCCAACATCCGAATCAGTGGATTACCCGGTGGGTAAGCCGCATCCTTTTGTTTTGGGGCTCCTGGGAGAACAGGGGCTTCTTTTCTTTTTGCGTTTTCTCTTTTTCTTCCAATTTCTGTTTTTCCTGGTTTTCCATTCTTCTTCGCCTCCCGTCACAGTATGCCCCAAAACGCGCCTAAAATACAAAATTGCAAGATAATGTGCATTTTTGTGCTGGAATTTGCTAAAATAGGCTTGCGCCTTTTTTGTTTTTGTGGTATGCTTATGATAGACGAGAAAGGTACATTGTCAGTCCGAGTTGAACGAGCGCGTGGGGGTTTATTTATGATAAACATGCATATTTTCCTGGTCGGCATGGCCGGAGCGGGAAAAACTAGCCTGGGCCGCAGGCTGGCGCAGAATCTGAACTGGCGCTTTGTGGACACGGATCAACGCGTGTGCGAAATGCTGGGCATGACCTCCGTGAATGAAATTTTTTCCACCCTGGGCGAGCCTTTTTACCGCAACGCGGAAACCGGCGCGCTGATCGAACTGGTGGGCCAGCCGCCCTGCGTGGTATCCACGGGGGGCGAGCTTTGCACGTTTTCCGAAAACGTGACCATCATGAAAAATCACGGCATTATCATCCATGTGGACCGCCCGTTGGACCAGATCATTTCTGATATCAAAACGGACCGGCGGCCATTGCTGGCAGGCGGCACCCATGAGGACGTGATCGATCAGTACAACCGCTGCATCGGCCATTACCGTGCCGCGGCGGATTACAGGCTGGATAATTCCAAGGGTTTCGTGCTGGGTATCAAGAATTTGACGGAGCTTGTGGAAAGCATCACATAAGACGCAATACACGAAAAATACACTTTCACCCCTTGACCGGTTTGGAACGGCGTGATATGCTATGTGCGTTATCTTTCCAGGAGGTTTATTCTATGATGATCACGCGGGCGGCTTACTATTATTATTTCAGCTTTATCGGCTTTTCCGGTAAGGCATGCCGCCGCATGTAAAGGTTTATGATCGCTGATCAAAGGCTTTACGGTGCATGCATCGCAAAGCCTTTTTTCATACATTGAACAGGAGGCGCGACATGATTATTCTTCTGAAAAGCCAGGCGGATCAAAAGCAGGTGGACAACCTGAAATCCTGGCTCAAATCCATGGGCTTTGACATCCATATGTCCGTAGGCCAGACCCAGACCATCATGGGTCTGATCGGCGATACGTCACGGGTGGATATTGATGTGATCAAGAGCCTGGAAATCGTGGAAAACGTGCAGCGGGTGCAGGAACCCTATAAAAACGCTAACCGGAAATTCCACGCGGAGGACACGGTGGTGGAGGTGGCGCCGGATGTGAAAATAGGCGGCGGGCATTTTGAAATCATTGCCGGCCCCTGCTCCGTGGAAACGGAGGAGCAGATCATATACGTGGCGAAACGGGTGAAAGCCGCCGGGGCAAAGCTGCTGCGCGGCGGCGCGTTCAAGCCCCGCACCTCACCCTACGCTTTCCAGGGGCTGCATGAGAAGGGCATTGAACTGCTGCTTCTGGCGAAAAAAGAAACAGGACTGCCCATCGTGACCGAGATCATGGACGTGAACCACCTGCCCCTGTTTGAGAATGTGGACGTGATTCAGGTGGGAGCCCGGAACATGCAGAATTTTGAATTGCTCAAGGAACTTGGGCAGTTGCGTAAGCCCATTTTATTGAAGCGCGGCCTGGCCAACACCATTCAGGAATGGCTCATGAGCGCGGAGTATATCATGGCCGGGGGCAATGAAAACGTGATCCTCTGCGAGCGCGGCATCCGCACCTTTGAGACTGCCACCCGCAATACCCTGGATCTGGCCGCCGTGCCGGTGCTGCGGAAGCTGACCCACTTGCCCGTGATCGTGGACCCCAGCCACGCCACCGGTTACGCCTATTTGGTCAAGCCCATGGCCCTGGCCGCCACGGTGGCGGGAGCCGACGGATTGATGATCGAAGTGCATAACGACCCGCCCCACGCCCTGTCCGACGGGGCCCAAAGCCTGACGCCTGACGCTTTTGACGACGTGGCGAAATGCGTGTTCGCCGTTCGGCCCTACGCCTGCCGATAAGACGTTTCCAGCCGGTCATTTCTTTTCTTTCATGGCAGCTTATTCAGAGTGGAGAGTTGAGAGCGGAGAGTTGAGATTTGTTCAGACAGATACCAGAGCATCATATCAGACAAAATTATCTCAACTCTCAACTCCCAACTCTCAACTCTTGGAAAACTGCTTTTCCGGTATATCAGAAATTGGAAAGGGATGGAACCATGCCCGCGCGTTTTGCGAAGGAAGAAGAGCTTCCCCGGATCAACGAACTGAGGAAGCAGGTGAATGATGTACACGTTTCCGGGCGGCCGGATATTTTCAAACCCGGCTTTTCGGTGGAATTGCGTAATCATCTGTATACCATCTGGAACGATCCCAACCAGGAGATCGTGGTGGACGAACGGGACGGCGTCGTTTGCGGCTTTGCGGTGCTGAATCACATCACGAAGCCGGAAAACCCCTTTATGTGGGTGCGGGATTATCTGGATATCGACGAGTTCTGCGTGGACGAAGCCTGCCGCCGCCAGGGCGTTGCCCGGGAAATGATGGATTTTGTCAAGGCTTACGCCAAAGAAAAGGGTTTTTCCAAAATCGAGCTGAACATGTGGGAATTCAACCGGGACGCGCTGGCCTGCTATGAAGCCCTGGGTTTTTCCACTTATCGGCGGTATATGGAGATGAACGTATGAATAAGACAGGCACCCAAAGGATTGAGACGGAAAGGCTGATCCTGCGTCCGTTCGTGGCGGAGGACGCGGAGGATATGTATCGGAATTGGGCCTCTGACCCGGAAGTGACGAAATTTCTGACCTGGCCCACCCATACAAGCGTGGAAATATCCAAAATGTTATTGAATGACTGGATTCCCCGGTATGACGACGGCGGATATTTCAACTGGGCCATCGAATGGAAAGGAAACGGCGGGGTGATCGGCAATATTTCCGTGGTGCGGCTGCGGGAGGATATTGACGAGGCGGAAATCGGGTACTGTATGAGCAAGGCTTATTGGGGCCGGGGCATCATGCCGGAAGCGTTGAAGGCCGTGATGGATTATCTGTTTGATACGGCGGGGATGAACCGCGTATCCGCGTGCCATGACGCAAACAATCCCAAGTCCGGCCGGGTGATGGAAAAGGCGGGCATGAAGAAGGAAGGCGTGCTGCGCCAGTCGGGGAAAAACAATCAAGGCATCTGCGACGCGGTATGGCACGCGATGGTCCGCAGCGACAGAGAATAGAATAAAGGCGGTGCTTCTCTATGATTTTCGGCATTGTGGGCTTGGGGCTCATCGGCGGCAGCCTGGCCCGGAGCATAAAATATCATTCGGACAATACGGTACTTGGAGCCGATATCAACGAAACGGCGCTTTTGCAGGCCCAGATGGTGAACGCCATTGACGGGGAACTGAAGGAAGAAAACTTAGGGGAATGCGACGTGACGCTGATTGCCCTGTACCCGAAGGCTTCGGTGGATTGGGCGCTGGCTCACCTGAACGCCTTCAAGCCCGGCAGTCTGGTGATCGACTGCTGCGGCGTGAAGCGGTACGTGTGCGACAGGCTGTTCCCTGCCTTTGCGGGGAACCAAGCCGTGTTCATGGGCGGCCATCCCATGGCGGGCCGGGAGCGCAGCGGCTTTTCCTACGCTCAGGACGATCTGTTTGAAAACGCTTCCATGATCTTAGCCCCAGCTCCCGGCACGGAGATCGAAACCATCCGCCGGGCCAAGGAAATCTTTCTTTCCATTGGCTTTGGAAGGGTCAGGTTCACTACGCCCCAGGAACACGATGAAATGATCGCTTTTACTTCTCAACTGGCTCACGTGGTTTCCAGCGCTTATGTGAAAACGCCCCTGGCTCCCAAACATAAGGGCTTTTCCGCCGGGAGCTTCAAGGATATGACGCGGGTGGCAAGGCTCAATGAAACCATGTGGACGGAGCTTTTTTTGGAAAACGACGATCTGCTTTTGGCGGAAACTCAGCATTTGATCGACCGGCTGACCGAGTACCGTGACGCGCTGCAAGACCGGGACGAAGGAAAGCTTAAAAGCCTGCTGCGGGAAGGCCGGGAAATCAAGGAAGCATTGGAGGATTGACCGCCGGATGGCCGCTTATGACATTTCAGATGGAATAACGTATCATTGGGAAATTATATCTGGCGCTTCTTCCCGCTCGGCGCTATACTGCTCCTGTAACAAAATCAAAAGGAGGCATACGATATGAGCGATCGGTTTGAGTTTATTGAAAAGAAAGGCTTGATGGAAGGAACCAGGATCATCGTTGATAAAGAAACGGGGGTCCAGTATTTGATGGCTCACTGGACGAATATCGGGGGCATCACGGTGCTGGTGGATAAGGATGGAAAGCCGCTGCTTGATCCCAGATACGCAAAGTGAGGAATGAGCATGGAACGGGTGCATATCAAAACAGATCGGGAATACGACGTGCTGATCGGGCCGGGGCTGCTGGCGCGTGTTGGAGAAATCACCGGCCAGGCGGTGCGCCCCTGCAAGGCTGCCATCATCACGGACGACACCGTGCGCATCCTGTACGGGGAAGCGGTGGCGGACAGCCTGGAAAAAGCGGGGTTTGAAACGGACATTTGGGCCTTTCCCCACGGAGAAAAGAATAAAAGCATGAATACTTTGGCCCATGCCCTGGAATGGCTGGGCAGCGTCGGGCTTTCCCGGTCCGATTTGGTGGTGGCCTTAGGCGGCGGCGTGCCCGGCGATTTGGCGGGCTTCGCGGCGGCGGTCTACAATCGGGGCACCCGGTTCGTTCAAATTCCGACGACCCTATTGGCGGCGGTGGATTCCTCCGTGGGCGGCAAAACGGCGGTGGACCTGCGGGCCGGAAAGAACATGGCCGGGGCCTTTCACCAGCCGGAACTGGTGCTGTGCGATACCGATGTGATCCGCGCCCTGCCCGCCGAATTAAAAAGGGACGGGCTGGCCGAAATGCTGAAATACGGCGTGCTGACCGACCCGGACTTGTTTGCTTCCCTCCACACCAGCGCCTGGGAAAAGGATATGGAACGGGTCATCACTCGATGCGTATCCATCAAGCGGGCCTATGTGTTAGGGGACGAAAAGGACAACGGGAAGCGCCAGTTTTTGAATTTGGGCCACACCTTCGGCCACGCCGTGGAGCTTTGCTCCGGCTTTACCCTAAGTCACGGCCAGGGGGTGGGCGTTGGCATGGTCATGGCGGCGCGGGCGGCGGGTATGGACCCCGCCGTGATCGAAGAAGCATGCTTAGCCTGCGGCCTGCCCATCCGGGTTCCATATTCCGCGTCAGAACTGACTACGGCGGCTCTCCACGATAAAAAGCGCCGGGGCGGAAAAATCACCCTGGTTTTGCCGGAAGCCATCGGGAAATGTTATCTGAAAACCATCGACATTTCTGAATTGCCCGCGTATTTCGTTCGGGGCACGGGGGAAACGCCATGAATGTAACGGTTTATCCTGGCCCGCTTCATGGCGGCGTAACGGCCCCGCCCTCCAAATCCCACGTGCACCGGCTGCTGATCGCCGCCGCCCTGTGCGGGAAAAGGCAGGAAACGGCCATCCGCTGTCCGGGCAAAAATGAAGACATAGCCGCCACCATCCATTGTCTGCGAGCCTTGAACACAGAAATCGAGCGGAACGGAGAACGGTATACGGTGTGCCGCCGCGTTTCCCTTTTCTCCATGGCGCCCAGTGATTCCCTGGACTGTGGCGAAAGCGGCTCCACATTGCGGTTTCTTTTGCCCCTCTGTTCGGCGGGGCGTCATCCCGTATTGCTTACAGGCCGGGGCCGCCTGCCCAGCCGTCCCAACGGGCCGCTGCTGGAGGCTTTGCGGGCCCACGGGGCGAAGATCGACGGCGATTTCCTGCCGCTGACCGTAAACGGCGGCCTCCAGCCGGGGGATTTTTCCCTGCCGGGGAATATCAGCAGCCAATACTTCACCGGATTGCTATTTGTTCTGCCGTTATTAAGTGGAGACAGCACTTTGATTTATACCTCCCCCCTGGAATCCATGCCCTATGTGGATTTGACCTTATCCGTCCTGCGGCGGTTCGGCACCCGTATCGAAGATATGGAAAACGGCTGGCGCATCCCCGGCAATCAGCGCTATATTTCCCCGGGAACCGTGGAAGCGGAGGGGGATTGGAGCGCCGCCGCTTTCTGGCTGGGAGCGAACAGCTTAGGCAGCGCCGTCGCTGTGGCGGGCCTGAACCGTTCTTCCTGCCAGGGGGACAAAGCCATCGAAAAACTGCTTTCCCAAATTGGCGGGGAAATCGACGTGACTGACACGCCGGACTTAATGCCCATCCTTTCCGCCGTGGCCGCTGCTCTGCCGGGGAAAACCACCCGTATCATCGGCGCGGCCCGCCTGCGGCTCAAGGAATCGGATAGAATTTATGCCATGGCGCAGACCATTTTGGCCCTCGGCGGAAACGCGGAGGAACTGCCGGACGGCTTAGTGATTCATGGGACAAAGCTGCAAGGCGGCACGGTGAACGGGCAGAACGATCATCGGGTGGTCATGAGCGCCGCTGTCGCCGCCACGGCCTGCGAGGGTCCCGTGACCATCCTGAGCGCGGAGGCGGTGAACAAATCCTACCCCCATTTCTGGCGGGATTTTGAAGCGTTGGGAGGGAGAATCCATGGCTGATTTCACCATCGGGGACAAGCTGAAAGTCACCCTGTTCGGCCAGTCCCACGGCCCGGCCATCGGCTGCGTCATCGACGGCTTTCCGGTAGGAAAGCGCATCGATTGGGACGCGGTAAACGCTTTTATGGCCCGACGGGCACCCGGTCAAAATGCCTGGAGCACCCTAAGGAAGGAAGCGGACGCGCCGGAGGTTTTATCCGGCCTGAATGTGGACGGCCTCACCTGCGGCGCGCCCATTGCCGCCGTGATCCGGAACACCAACCAGCACTCCGGGGATTATCCCGATCTGCTGAACGTTCCCAGGCCCGGCCACGCGGATTACGCGGCGGGCGTGAAATACGGCCCCGCCTGGGATTTTCGGGGCGGCGGGCAGTTCTCCGGGCGGCTGACGGCCCCCCTGTGCTTTGCCGGGGCCCTGTGCCTGCAATGGCTGGTGGAAAGAAATATCCAAATCGCCGCCCACATCGCCCGCGTCGGAAGCATTTGGGACGCCGTGCCGGACACTGTAAAGCCTGTTTTTCCCCTGTATGAAACCGGCGCTTTTCCTGTGATCGACCCGGAAAAGGGCAAGGCCATGCAGAAGGAAATAGAGCAGGCGAAGCAAGCGGGGGACAGCGTGGACGGGGCGGTGCGCTGCATTGTCACCGGGTTCCCGGCGGGCGTGGGCGGGCCGTACTTCGGCGGGCTGGAAGGCAAATTGAGCTATGCGCTGTTCGGCATCCCCGCCGTGAAGGGAGTTCAATTCGGAGACACCCAGCCCCACGGCAGCGAGAACAACGACGCTTTCTGTATGGAAAATGGTGCTGTGTCCACCGTCACCAACCACTGCGCCGGCATCCTGGGCGGCATTTCCAATGGCATGCCCCTGCATTTCACCCTGTCCTTTAAGCCCACCCCCTCCATCGCTAAAGCACAGCAAACTGTGGATTTGAAAGAGAAGAAAGAAACAGCGCTTGCGATCCGGGGCCGCCACGACCCCTGCGTGGTGCCCCGGGCCGTGCCCGTGGTGGAGGCTGTGACCGCGATCATCCTCACCGACCTGCTTTTGCAAGGAGCGTAAGTATGGAACTGAATTTACAGAAGATCCGGGAAGAATTAGACGGGATCGACGATCAGATGATCGATTTATTCGCCCGCCGCATGCGGTTGGTTTCCGACGTGGCGGCCTACAAAAAGGAAAACGGCCTGCCCATCCTGGACGCCGGACGGGAAAGCCGGATACTGGATCGGCTGGGCGGAAAAGCAGGGGAGGATCTGGCGCCTTACGCCCGCCGCGTATATGAAACGATATTCGCCGTCAGCCGGGAATATCAGGCCAAACAATTCAAGGATGGGGAAACGTAACGATGGAATACGGCTTGATCGGCGAGCGCTTGGGCCACAGCTATTCCCCTCAAATTCACCGGGTATTCGGGTATTACGATTACCAGCTGTACCCCATGACAGGGGAGCAATTGCGGGAAACGCTGAAAAGCAGAGATTTCAAGGGCCTGAACATCACTATCCCCTATAAAAAGGACGTGCTGCCCTTCTGCGACGAAGTTTCCGACACCGTGCGGGAGGTGGGCAGCGCCAACACCCTGTTTTTCCAGGACGGAAAGCTCTGCGCGGAAAACACCGATCTGCCCGGCATGCTGTTCATGCTGGACCGGGCGGGCATTTCCCTGACAGAAAAAAAGGTTGTGATTCTTGGCAGCGGGGGCACGTCCCTGACGGCCCAGGCGGCATGCCGGGTGCGTCAAGCGGCGGAATATATCGTGGTGTCCCGGTCCGGACCCGTGACCTATGAGGATTTGTACGCCAAGCACACGGACGCGGAAATCATCATTAATTCTACTCCTGTGGGAATGTACCCCCAAAATTTGGAATCGCCGGTGGATATCCGCCGTTTTCCAAGACTTTTGGGAGTGGCAGACGTGATTTACAACCCGGCGAAAACGGCGCTGCTATTGGAGGCGGAGGAAGCGGGCATTCCCCATATTGACGGATTATGGATGCTTGTAGCCCAGGCGTGGCATGCGGCCCGGCTGTTTTTAGGCGAGGATATTCCCGAAGAAAAGATTGCGGAAGCGTATAGAAGCGTGCGTCGGGAATGCATGAACCTGGTACTGGTGGGCATGCCGGGCAGCGGAAAATCCACTTTGGGACGAGCCGCCGCCGAAAAGCTGAGCAAACGGTTCATCGATCTGGACGAAGAAATTGTGAAGCGCTTCGGCCCCATCCCGGAGATTTTCAAAAACCAGGGGGAAGAGGCATTCCGGGACATGGAAAGCGAGATCGTAAAAGCGTACGGCAAGGAAAGCGGCTGCGTCATTGCCACCGGGGGCGGGGCCGTGCTGCGAAAAGAAAATATCCGTTCCTTACAGCAGAACGCTATCGTGACCTGGGTGCGGCGCGGGCTTGCGCAATTAAGCACCGAGGGACGCCCCCTGTCCACCGGCATGGAGGCGCTGAAACAAATGGAACAAGCCCGCTCGCCCCTGTATCGGGCCTGCGCGGACTTTATGATCGACAATGACGGTATGCTCCACAAAGCCGTCGAGCGGATATTGGAGGGATTTGATGAAGCTGCTGATCCTGAACGGGCCGAACCTGAACATGTTGGGCATTCGTGAAAAGCACCTGTACGGCGCGAAGACCTATGAAGATTTGCAGTTGTATCTTTTGAAAAAGGCTCGGGAATTGGATATAGACATGGATATATACCAGAGCAATCACGAAGGAGACCTGGTAGACAAAATCCAGGGCGCCTATGGGCAAATGGACGGCATCATCATCAACCCCGCCGCCTATACCCATACCTCCGTGGCCATCCTGGACGCCTTGAAAGCGGTGAACCTTCCCGCCGCCGAAGTGCACCTGACGGACATCACCAAGCGGGAGTCCTTCCGCCAGATCAGCTACGCCGGCATGGCCTGCCAGGCTCACTTCATAGGCTTAGGCTTTGAGGGCTACGGCAAAGCGCTGGAATGGATGAAGGAACAAATCGAAAAAAGTGAATAAACGAAAAGAGCTGTTGCGATTTTATTTGGCATTTTGCTGTTTTTGTATTACAAAGCATTCTGGCGCGCCGGGGCCTGCGTTGAGGAATTCTTGATGCAGTACGTTGAACCGCTGAGGAGGCAAGGCGGAGAGAAAATCGGTGAGTGCCGCCCTTTCCCGATCGCCTTCCGAATGGCCGGGATAGGCGCAGATCACCAGTACGCCCATGGGTTTCAGCAGCGAAAGGACGCTTTCAACGGCTTTCAGTGTGGTTTCCCAATGGGTTGTGACGCTGTGATCGCCTCCCGGAAGCCAGCCTAAATTGAATACTGTGGCAGAAATGGGAAAAGAAACCTTTTCTCTCATATACTCGTGTCCCAAGCAGAAAAGGGAGGCACGAGAAAGAACGCCTGCTTCCTCCAGGCGTTTTTTCGTGTTTTCCACGGCCTGCGCCTGCACGTCAAAGGCGTACACCCGGCCCGCTTCGCCCACCAATTGGCACAGAAACAGGGTATCGCGGCCGTTGCCCATGGTGGCGTCTATTACTGTGTCGCCAGGTGAAATGGCCTGGCGTAGAATATCCGCCGCCAGATAGCGGGCGGAACGCAGTTCATAGGACATATTGACCTCTTATACCTGCTCCATTTCGCAGTAGGCGCAGTAATACCGGGTGGGGATGCGGGTGGGCACGCCCTGCACCGTGATCTGGTGCACGGGATAGAACAGGGGCTCCAGGCCCTGTTCAGTGGAGGAAATGCAGCGGGGATTCTTGCACTGCCTGCCCGTGGTGATTTTCACGGGGCCGGGCTTCTCCGGCAGGTCCCTTTCGGCCAGGAGCTTTAAGATCAGGGCCTTGCGCATGATCTTGCCGTACATCACTTGCTTGAAATAGCAGGCGCGGGGATCATTGTCCACCTTCACGTCGATTTCGTTGACTCTGGGCAGGGGGTGCATCACGATCATGTCTTTGGGGGCCATGCGCATTTTTTCTTCGTCCAGGATATAACTGTCTTTGAGGCGCAGGTATTCTTCCACGCTGAAAAACCGCTCCTGCTGGATGCGGGTCATATACAAGGCGTCCAGGCCTACGATTTCTTCTTCCAGGGATTCCGCTTCCCGGTAGGGGGCCTGGGCTTCCTTTAAGGCGTTAATGATCCCGGCAGGCACACGAAGTTCCTGAGGGGAAATCAGCACGAATTCATTGCCGGGATAGCGAATGAGGGCTTCAATCAGGGAATGCACCGTGCGGCCAAATTTCAAATCGCCGCACAGGCCGATTCTTAAATGATCCAGCCGGCCCTTTTCCTTTTTCAGGGTCATGAGGTCCGCCAAAGTTTGGGTGGGATGGTAATGCCCGCCGTCGCCCGCGTTGATCACCGGAACGGTGGTGGACTGTACCGCGGCAAAGGGCGCGCCCTCCAGGGGATGGCGCATGGCGATGATATCGGCGTAGCAGCTCACGGTGCGTACCGTGTCTTTCACGCTTTCGCCCTTGGAAGCGGAACTGCTGCTGGCCCCGGCAAAGCCCAATACCTGGCCGCCCAGTTCCCACATAGCTGCCTCAAAGGACAGGCGCGTGCGAGTGCTGGGTTCAAAAAACAGAGTGGCCAGTTTTTTCCCTTCCATGCGGTGAGCATACGCCTCAGGGTTTACTTCGATATCCGCCGCTGACGACAGCAATTCATCCAGTTCCTCCACCGTAAGATCGGTAATACTTAGTAAATGGCGCATGATCGGCCTCCCTTGCTTTTTATCCTCGGTATGACGCCACGAAGGTTTCCATATGTTATCGGCCATAGGGTCGCCGGGATGGAGTGCGTTGCTTTCTACATTAATTATTGTAGCATGAAAAACTTCAATCTGCAAGCCGTTCCAGGTTCGCAAAATCCAAGTAATTCAAGGATCTTCGAGTTTTATACGGGTATTCAAGTATACGGTGCATTCGGAGGGATGTGGGCTAAAACCTGCCATCTACGCTATTTCCCTAAATTGAAAAAAATGGCTGCCCACAGGCAGCCTTGAAAAGAAGAATTAAAACTTGATTCGTCCGGCAATCACTTGGGCAATGAAACCGTCGCTTTGGAATATAGGGGCCAAGGTGCTTTGGGCAAGAATGTCGTTGAAGGCGTCCATGGGAATGATAGTGCTGAGGATCGGTACGAGCAGGAAAATAACGTACAGCACAAGACCGCCGCGGATCAGCCCGAATATGCCGCCTGCCAGCCAATCCATCTGCTTGAGCAGCGGCAGTTTGAATACGTTCTGGATCAGGCTTACCACTACGGACAGCAACAGATAGCACAGAGCGTAAACTGCGATAAAACACAGGATGTTGATTGCCACGGCCACAACAGTATTAGACACATAATCGTTCACTGTGGTCAGCCCCGTGCCCTCGAACGTTTGGTTTTTCAGATTGCTGCGCAGAATGGAGGAAATAGATTCAGGCAGGGTCACGCTGTCCAGCACCTGTTGGATCACTCCATCTGTAAGCTGACTGACCGGTGTGGATGCCAAGCTGTAATCGCCAACCCGGGTCACGGCGTCGGTGTAAGTAGCCAGGGTGGAAGATACCCCCTGACTTTTACTAATCAGATCGGCCAGTTTGGGGCCGTAGGCAAAGGCTACCAGCACCGAAATCAGGCAACAGGCCACAGACAGCAGGGTATGGATAAAGCCGCGGTAAAGGCCATACACTACGCTGGCAACCATGATCACAAGGATCACGATATCGATGACGTTCATGCTGATGTTCATTCCGTTCCTCCCGAAATAAGCGCTATTTTCTTACATAACGTAAGTGAGCACGTTTTTCTTCCAACAAAATACAGGAGCATCAGTCGTCTCCCATTTTCAGCACGGCCATGAACGCTTCGCCGGGTAATTCCACTGTGCCGAACTGGCGCATGCGCTTCTTGCCTTCCTTCTGTTTTTCCAGCAGCTTCTTTTTCCGGGTGATGTCGCCGCCGTAGCATTTCGCCAATACGTCCTTGCGCACGGCCTTCACCGTTTCCCTTGCGATGATCTTGCCGCCGATGGCCGCCTGGATGGGGATTTCAAACTGCTGGCGCGGGATCACGTCTTTCAGCTTTTCCGCGATGGCCCGGCCCCGACCGTAGGCTTTGTCCTTGTGCACGATCATGGTGAATGCGTCGCAGATGTCGCCGTTGAGCAGGATGTCCATTTTTACAAGATCGCTGGCTTTGTAGCCGGTGATCTCGTAATCGTAGGAAGCGTAGCCCTTGGAGCGGCTCTTGAGCTGATCGAAAAAGTCGAAGATCATTTCGTTGAGCGGCACGTCGTACAGCAGTTTGATGCGCTTGCCCTCGTATTGCATATCGATGAAGGCGCCCCGCTTATCCTGACAAAGCTGCATGAGCGTGCCCGCGAAATCCTGGGGGGTGTAGATGGTGGCCCGGCAATAGGGTTCCCGCATTTCGGCGATTTCATTGACGGGAGGCAGGTTGGTGGGGTTATCGATGCGCATTTCCCTGCCATCGGTTTTCACGATCTCATAAATGACGCTGGGCGCGGTGGTAACCAGATCCAAATCAAACTCCCGCTCCAGGCGTTCCTGGATGATTTCCATGTGCAGCAGCCCCAAGAACCCGCACCGGAAGCCGTAGCCTAAGGCCACGCTGGTTTCCGGCTCGAAGGACAGGGAAGCGTCGTTCATGCGCAGCTTGTCCAGGGCGTCGCGGAGGTTGTCGTAATCCGCGCCGTCGGCGGGATAGATACCGCAGAACACCACAGGCTGCACTTCCTTGTAGCCGGGCAGCGGCGTTTCGGCAGGGGCGGCAGCGTCGGTGATGGTATCGCCCACCCGGGTGTCCCGCACATCCTTGATGGAGGCGGAAATGTAGCCCACGTCGCCGGGCAGCAGCTCCGCGCTGGGATTATAGGAGGGGGAGAAGGTGCCCACCTCCACCACATCAAATTCCGCGCCGGTCTGCATCATGCGCATGCGCATGCCGGGATAGGCCCGTCCTTCCATGACGCGCACAAAGCAGATGGCCCCTCGATAATTATCATAAACAGCATCAAACACCAGCGCTTTCAGGGGCTTTTTCGCGTCGCCCTTGGGGGCGGGAATCTTCTGCACCACCGCTTCCAGCACGTCTTCGATGCCGATGCCCATTTTGGCGGAGATCAGCGGCGCGTCGGAGGCGTCCAGTCCGATTTCTTCCTCGATTTCTTCCTTTGTTTCTTCCGGCTGGGCTGAGGGTAGGTCGATCTTGTTGATCACGGGCACCGTTTCCAGGTCGTGATCCAGGGCCATATATACGTTGGCAAGGGTCTGGGCTTCAACGCCCTGGGTGGCGTCCACCACCAGCAAAGCTCCTTCGCAGGCTGCAAGCGCACGGCTCACCTCGTAGGAAAAGTCCACGTGGCCGGGCGTGTCGATCAGGTTCAAAATATAGGTTTCCCCGTCCTTGGCCTTGTACTGCATGCGCACGGCCTTGGACTTGATGGTGATGCCCCGCTCCCGTTCCAGTTCCATGGAGTCCAAAATCTGATCCACCATCTGGCGCTGCTCAAAAACGCCGGTTTTTTCTAAAATCCGGTCCGCCAGAGTGGATTTGCCATGATCGATATGGGCGATAATGCAAAAATTTCGGATACGGTTCAAACGGTCTTCCACAGGCGTTTCCTCCTTGCTGTTTCAACGCTGTTATTATAATGGATATACGATAAAAACGCAAACAAAATATGCGCGTGGCAGAATGATTTGCGCAGCATAAAACCCCTGCGGTATATGGCGCAGGGGTGCAAAAACAGAAAGAATCAGAATATTTCCACGGACAGCACTTCATGATTGCTATCGATCAGGCGACCGGGCACGGGTCCATCGTCCCATTCCGCTTCTCCGTCCTGATTATCATAGGGATCATAGCGCAGATGCTTGGAGGGGATAAAGAAATCATGCTGGTATTCCGCGTTTGCGGGCATGCGGTAGGGGTCCAGATTTCCGAAGTAAAAATTCCAGCGTTCTTCGTTTCCGTGCCGATAAGCGCCGCCGCCATAAGAAGGATCAGCAAACAGCCAGCCAAAGGGGGCTACGTAGAATTGGGCCCAGTCATGCGCTCCGGCGTCACCCGGTTCCGCTGTGATCCCGCTTTGCCACCGTGCGGGCACGCCAGCGATGCGGCATAGGGTAATGAACAGCAGGGCCTGCACGCCGCAGTCTCCCTTCATGCTTGAAGCGCCGTATTCCGGCACATTGGGCATGGTCATGTAAGCGCGCATGAAGGAATAGATCATTTTGGTGGTAATGAAATCATAAATCTTCCGCGCTTTGAGAAGCGGATTTGTTTCTACGCCGACGATCTCATCGCACAGCATGCGCAGATACGGCGTAAAGACAATATGCGGCGGGTACTCTTCCGTATAAAAAGTGGGCTGCTGATCAAATACTTTGGCGGGATCGGGGTCATTATAGCGCATGTGGGTTTCGTAGGTGTACTCAACAAAAAACGGCTTGTCCGGCACCGCGTGGAAGCACACTGTCCGATGGGGAAAATCTGGCGGCGCAATAACGGCGTCATCATGGCTCAGCTTTACGATCTGGAAGTTCTTCACCTGTGCGTATTCCATGGGAATAGGCAAATGAACCCATACGGGCTGACGCTTCTTTTCTTCCGGCGGCTGGATGGATAATTCCGTGCGCATATGAAACCGCGCATTCATCTGTCCCCGTTTTTTCATTTCGGCAACGGCTTCGTTCAGCAGCGCTTCATGGGCTTTCGCGGGCTCCAGTCTGTGCGGGTCTATTACCCGATTGGCGTAGGAAGGCCGGGTTTTGATCAGATTGTTCAGGAAATTATTTTTATATTTTACTTCACCGTTGATATAAGCCCATTCCACGGCGTCGTCATCCCGAAGCGTATCCAATTCTTCCTTTGAAAAATCCCCGAAACAGGCGCGCAGCTGGCGCAAAGCGCTTTCTTCATCATGAGGATAGGCCCGAGGCCATAGCGCCATGATTTCCTTTTCGAGCCGCAGCCGTTCCTTGAGCGCCCAAGGGATATCTTTTTTCAATTTTCGGTCGATCACGCGGTTCAGCCTGTCTATATCGCCGTAATATTTCAGTTTCAGCACGTCCTCCGGCAGGGGGACGGCCAGACATTTCAAATCGTACCGCATACACGCGCCTCCTTTTTCAGAAGGATTTCTGCCGGAAACAAAAAAATCCTGCCGCCCGGGAAAATTTTCACCGGAAGTGTTGACAATATAGGAAGAATTGGTTAAAATAATGAATGCTTGCGGGTGTAGTTCAATGGCAGAACTTCAGCTTCCCAAGCTGACCACGTGGGTTCGATTCCCATCACCCGCTCCACTGCTATGCCTGATTTCCAAGGCATGGAGGAGACCCACCGGCTGGATATGCCGGCTTTCCCAGGTTCGCCCGGCTGTTAGCCCGGCATCAACTTTCAATTCAGAAACGGAGGAGATTCCCATGGCAAAGGAAAAATTTGAGCGCAATAAGCCTCATGTAAACATCGGCACGATCGGCCACGTTGACCACGGCAAGACGACACTGACGGCCGCGATCACGATGGTGCTGGCTGCGGGCGGACATGCCCAGGCCATGAAGTATGACGAAATCGACAAGGCGCCCGAAGAGAAGGCGCGCGGCATC
>JAFXMP010000218.1 GCA_017530275.1 Clostridia bacterium
AGATGTCCTTGATTTCCTTGGCCTGAATCCATTTTCCTTCTTCAGGGATCGGAGCGGGGCCATGGTTCGGGCCTTTTGCAACACAAACCATGTCTTCAACTTCCTTCGTGTATTGCATGTGACTGTTCTCCTCCTGTTCAGCATAATTCTTGAAAACCAATTTAGTATACCATATCCGGGCGGCTGTCCGCAACTGTTTTTTTGCTGTATTTGCCGTACTGTCACGAAAAAACCGCGTCCGGACGGACGCGGCGTTTGCTGCGGATAGCTGGATTACTCAGCGGGCACTTCGAACACGGGCACGAAGCCGCTGTTCACGATCAGATCGTACACTTTCTGGGTGTAAACGGTCTGTTCCAGGGCCTTGACGAAATCGGCCTCGGCGTTTTCGGGTTTCACGGCGAAGAGGTTCACGTAAGCTTCGGCAGCCTGGGAACCGGGCTGTTCAAAGTACACGGCATCCTTGGCGGGGATCAGGCCGGCCAGGGAGGCGTTGTTGCCGTTGATGACCACGAAGGCAGCGCCGTCCCGCATAGTGGGGGCCAGTTCGGCGTTCACGTCCTGGAATTCCAGGTTCTTGGGGTTGCCGATGTCATACTTGGTCACGACGCTTTCCAGGGTGGTGCCTTCGGGCAGTTCCACCAGACCGGCGTCAGCCAGCAGGATGAAAGCGCGGGTCATGTTCACGGGATCGTTGGGAACCACGATGATGTCGCCCTCGGCGATGTCGGCCAAATCAGCCTTGGTGCCGGGATAGAGGCCCATGGGCTCGAAGTGGGTTGGCACCACGCCGACCAGCTGCTGGTCTTCGGGCACGCTGGCATTGTACTGCGCCAGATAGGGGATGTGCTGGAAGAAGTTCGCCTTGGTGTCGCCCGCGGCGGTGGAGGGATTTTCTACCAGGTAGCCTTCGTTGATTTCCAGTTCCAGTTCAAAGCCCAGGGCAGCCAGATCGTCCTTGATCAGTTCCAGGATCTGGGCGTGGGGTTCGGGGGTGGCGATGATCGCCAGGGGTTCGGCCAGGGCGGCGGCGGCGCTCAGCACGAGAGCCAGGGCCAGCAGGATCGCGGTAAGTTTCTTCATGAGAAAAGTCCTCCTTGTTTTTATATATTCAAGCTTACGCTTAAATAACGGTTTTTTCAGAGTGGAGAGTTGAGAGTGGAGATTTATGTAGATACGATCAGAAACCAGGGTGTACAGACTATAATCATCTCAACTCTCAACTCTTCACTCTCAACTCTTTTTTTATCTGATTCTGTGGTCATGCTTCCGGGATAAAAACGTTCCCGTCATGGTGATCACCTGCACCAGCACCACCAGCATGATGCTGGCCGCGTACATGATATCGTACTGCCGGTAGGAAAGCCCGTAGGTGACCGCCGTAGCGCCTAAGCCGCCGCCCGCGGCCACGCTGGCCATGGTGGTGTAGCCCAGGATGGTGGTCATGCAGATAGAAAAGCCGTTGATGAGGCTGGGCATGGCCTCCGGTACCAGCACCTTATGGACGATCTGCCAGGTACTGGAACCCATGGCCTTCGCCGCCTCGATCACGCCGCCGTCCACCTCCATGAGGCTCCCTTCCACCATCCGCGCCACGTAGGGGAAGGCGCTCACCGTCAGGGGGAAGGAAATGGTCATGGTGCCGGTCATGCGGCCCGTCACCGCCAGGGTGACATTCAAAAGCATCACCAGCAGAATGATGAAGGGAATGGAGCGCAGGAAATTGATGACAGTGCCCAGCACTGTATTGAGCCTGGGCATGGGCTTGATGCCGCCCTTCCGGGTCACCACCAGCAGCACCCCAAGAGCCAGACCGATGATGTAGGAAAGGATGGTGCTCAGCAGGGTCATATAAATGGTTTCGCCCAAGGCAGGCCACAGGATTTTCCAGGAACGCTGATAGACGAAGCTGAAAATGGTCTTATACAGGAAATCGCCTATGCCGTTCCACCCATCCATGCAGACTTTGTAAGGGACCTGCCAGAAAACGTGGGACCAGTTCACCCTTCCGCCACCTCCTTCACCGTCAGGCCCTGATCCCGCAGATACGAAATCACCTGGTTTTTCACCACCGGATCGTCCGGCGATTCGATCAGCATCTGGCCATAGGGCTTACCGTTGATGGGCTTGATGTCGGCGGACAGGATGTTCACGTCCACCCCGCAGTTTTTTACCAGCCCGGCAATGATGGGCATGCCCTCCTGACCGCCCTCAAACACGATGCGCAGGGCGGGCACGTCGGACACCGCGTCGTCCTCCTGGGCGGGCAGGATGCCGAACAGGCGCTTGCCCGCCGCGCTGCGGGTGTGTACGAACACGTCGTCCACCGTGCCTTCCTCGGCGATGCGGCCCCCGTCCAGAATCGCCACCCGGTTGCAGATTTGCCGGATGACCGCCATTTCATGGGTGATGAGCACCACGGTGATGCCCATGTTCTTGTTGATGTCCTGGAGCAGTGCCAGGATGCTCTGGGTGGTCATGGGGTCCAGGGCGGAAGTGGCTTCGTCGCACAGCAGCACTTCGGGATCAGAGGCCAGGGCCCGGGCAATGGCGACGCGCTGGCGCTGGCCGCCGGAAAGCTGGATGGGGTAGGCGTCAGCCTTGCTTTCCAGCTCCACTAATTTCAGCAGTTCCTTGACCCTAACATTGGCTTTCGCTTTGGGCACTCCCGCCAGATCCAGGGGATAGCGCACGTTCTGGGCCACGGTTTTTTGCATGAGCAGGTTAAAGGATTGGAAGATCATGCTCACCTTGCGGCGCATGGCCATGAGCTGCTTGCCGTTCATGGTGAGGATGTTTTGGCCGTCGATGAGGATTTCGCCGTCAGTGGGGGAGTCCAGTCGGTTCAGGCAGCGGATCAGGGTGCTTTTCCCCGCGCCGCTCATGCCGATGATGCCGTAAATGGAGCCGCGTGCGATGTTCAAATCAATGCCGTCCAGGGCCACCACTTCGCCCCCCGGCACCTGGTACACCTTGCGCAGGCCTTTCACCTGAATCAAGGGCTTACAGGGCGCTTCCGTCTCTAAAATTTCCTGGGTATTCGCTTCGGACAAATGCATGCATTCCTTTCGGGTTCTGTGTTCCGCTCCGGCCGGGGCACGTCTGCTCCGGGCCTGAAAAACCCGCTTCGCGCAGCTGCGAAGCGGGCTCAACGAACGAAATCGGGCGTTAAGCGGCGCAAAGCAAACAGCGCGAGGGGCAGTGCCCGCGCCAGAACATTCGCATCATACACCGTTCCATGGGGCACGCTCCTTTCCGGCTTCCGCCGCTGATTGCACCTATTATAAGGGATGGCGCCTTTTTGTGTCAAGGGTCGGGGGTGTACTATAATTGTATTAATAGCTATAGTTTTTGCCTATAAAGGAATATTGGACTGTTTTCCGCGTTGGCAGATAGGTTTTCGGTAATGCACATTGAAATGTCCCTTGCGTTCCTTCAGAAAGCCACCCCTGTATTTTCTTCCATCTCAGCGATTGCCTCAATATGTGCTTCCGGGGCCAGCATCACGTTCCAGCATAAGGCAGCGCCGTCAAACCCCTGTGCTTTTACCGAGGTCAATGATTCTGTGATATAACCGGGATTTGTCCTTGCGATGTCTGCTCTGTAATTGATTTCGATACCCGGATATTTCGCGCAGGGAACGCGCCGGATGGCTTCAAGCTGGGTATCCAGAAACGCTCTGTCCATGGTGAGCTTCATTCGTCCCCGGGCATTGGGGACGTGCTGCTCAAAAAGCGCGTATTCATAGCCGATCCCGGCGGGGGCTTCCGTCATCCGATACAGCATGGGCTTGATGAAGTCCGCGTACTTTGTGATCAATGTATAGTTTTGGCCAACAAACCGGCTGACGATGGGCGCGAACAAGTCCAGCCCGACGGTCATGCCTTTGTCCTTGAAGTAACCGCTGATTTCAGTCACGGCTTCGGCAACGATTTCCTCTTTCGTTTCAAAAAAGCGCTGCGCCACGGCGTCTTTTAACAGGAATTCTCCGTTCATCGGATAAGACGCCATATCAAAAAACGAATCTTTCTTTTCCGCATACAGCTTTTTGACCGCTTCAAGCTCCACGCCTCTTTTCAGGAAAGCCTGCCTGCATCTTGCGCATCCGCAGCTCAATACGCCGGATACGCCCGCAACAAAGGACTGGCTGCGGATTTTGTCCAAGAATACGCCGTCGAAGCCGCAGGCGGAAAAGTACTTTTCATAGATGTCCTTTACGATTTGGATATTACGGCGGGACGAGGGGCAGCCAAACTTGAAGTCTTCTCCTTCCTGTTGAATCGGCGGAAAGACCGGATTCCCGAAAATGTCCGCCGCTTCGTCCGGCTCCGCGATCCCGCTGGCTTCCGAAAAAACAGGCAGCCAAAGCAGCATCCTGATCCCGTGACTGTGAAGATAATCCCCCACCTTGCTGTAAAGGACCGGGTCTGTATTCCATCCGATAATGACCTGCTCCGCCTGAATCCGAGAAGAAATATGTTCGATTTTCTTTATGATCTGTTCCGCCTTGGCGTTTGCCGCGTGCCAGGGGCCGGTGAATATTTGCAGGATATACTTCATCATATGTTTTTTATCTCCATTCGGGTTTTTTAGCGCCCATAGAAGTACTATATCATCTTTTCATAGCGCTTTAGCGCTTGCCGATCACCAGAAAGAACACGAAAACACACAAAAGAGAAGGGAATACTGAAAAATGCACTTTTGAAAAAGGAAAATGGCGTCAAGTTCTGAAAAAATGCAAGGGGGACAGGCTCTCTGCATTGATAACCGCACTTACGGCAATGCGCATAGAGCCGTCCCCTTGTGTTCTCGTCAAAACGACATAAAAGCATGAATCACTAAAACTACAAGTTTCTGCTTCTGACCCGGCGGCTTCGCCAAGTCCCCCCCAAGAAGCACAGGGGAACAGCTCTATGTGCATTACCGCAAGCAACCTTGATAGTTTATGATTTGTCAAGCAAGCACTATGAATTTTGTTTCAAAAGCACTACGCATCTTTTTTCAAAAAGCGCAGTTTTATTTTCTGGATCAGCACTTTTATGAACCCTACAAAGCATTTCCAAACAAACGTGCATCCCAATCCTATCAATAACGCCGAAATAATCCAAGGATATGTCGCAAAATACTTGCCTAGAAAAGTTTGAGTTACCTGATAAACAGGATATGAAACAGATCTCCATATTCCACCAAATAGATATACACCAATTATACAGCTCCCGATAACAGATAAAATTTTTGCAAGACGGCCAATGTTATTAAATTTTAAAAACATCATACGGATACCATAAAATACTGTTATAGCATAAATAGGTACAAAAACGGCTATCCAGCTTTGAGCATTATTGTTTGTCCACATCCCATCCATTTTAAAACGCCAATCTTGAAGGACGCAAGTTAATCCCAATAAAAGAATACTCATTGCAACCATCACAAACAACCTGTCAACGTTCAATTTTTCCTTTTTAAGGCCACTGTCTATATAATATCCCAAAAGCGGAAACAGTACATTATTTTTTGCTGTAAAAAACGCAAAGTCAGAAGCGTGATATTGTGTGCCCCGGAATAAGGCGTAGTCTGCTACTGACAATAATTCCATAATCTCAAACCCGATGAGAAGCCAAACATAATCTTTAAAACTCATCAATTTTGCGAGCTTCCTGATAAAAGGCAGCATAAGCAAATAAGAGATGTAACTATATATATACCATAACGGCACCGATATTTTATTCGTATAAAGCTTGCTAAGAAAATCAGTCAAAGAAAAAGCGGGGTCTTTCCTAAAATCATAAACATATATGACTGCGGAAGCAGCAACAAGAACAATACAGAAATACAGTACGCGATGGAGCAGCAGATAAGAATACTTTTCTTCCTTCTTTAACAACAAAGCGCCTGATGACATGTAAAAAAGTGGTACGGCCATCTTAATAATTGCAGAATGAGAAATCATCAGCCAATGCCATGGCTGTTCCATCGTCTCAGTGTACATAGTAAATGCAGAACAATGATTAAACAAAACCATGATAATGGCTAATATTTTAATGACATCAATGTATGTTTTTGGCTTTGAAGCAATTTTGAATACTTTTTCCATCAGTTAGACTGTCGAGCAGAATTTCCCGACTTCCTCCTCTCTTGTTTTTCTCTATAATGAAATACACATATCAAGTTGGCGCTTGATCATGATTTGAACAAAATGCTTTGTAACCAAATAATTATTAAAAATGAAGCGTATACATGTTTAGCGCTTACGAACCAAATACTTCCATTGATTTTACGAAAAACGACTCATCTCCTTTTATAATAAAACCAAATTGAATACCGCTGCCACTTCTAATGGTGGCATTCCAATCAACAGGTGATATCAGTAAGACATTTCCTTCCACTTCATATTCCGCACTCCATGCATCATGAATACTAAACAGATGATTCATCTCAACTTTGAGCTTCCATTCAAGCATATCTCCAGTGTCAAATTCAGAGCGATCGATGTAAACACTGAACAGCGAAAAACTCTCGTCATTCTCTTCCCACGTTGCTTCTTTTTTTATCGCGGCTATAAGCCATGGAAAATTCTCAGTCTCTGTTTCGAGAGTCTCAACACCTACTTCAGCGGCTGATAAAGGAATTTCTCTATTATATGTATCGTACAACCATTGTCCCTGCAGATTCAGATCCGAGTAGTCCCACCCCCATAATTTGTCGCAGGATGATTTAATTATTGAACAGTTGCTTTCGGTTTCTGTTTCTTCTCCTTTAGCCAATAAAAAACATACTTTTCCCACATGATACTCGTCCAAAAGAAGCATCCATCTATTCGCTTCAGAAATATCGGCAATTCCTCCTCCATTATGCTCTGTAATTCCAAATTCTGTCACAATAATCGGCAATCCCGTATTTAACGCTTCTTTGAGTGATTTCCGGTTGGAAAAACCATGTGTTCCTGAATAGAAATGACAACTGTAAGCGATATTATTGAAGCCTTCGATTGGATCAGCTATTGGGTCTGAAAAATCCTGACAATATTGGGGTGTTCCCACTATGATTATACTATTTGCATCATACGTTCTGATTACACGTATCACCGTATCGGCATAAGCCTTTACGTGCTCCCAGTTTCCTTCTTCCCCATGCGGTTCATTGCATATCTCGTATAGTATATTTTTTGCGTCACAGTGTTTTCTAACAACCATACGAAAGAACTCATTTGCCTCATTCTGGAAAACCTGAGGATTTTCACTGTATAAAAAATGCCAATCAACAATAACATACATTCCCAATTGGGAAGCATACTCAATGCTTTGTTCCAACGCCTCCAGCATTTCCGCTCTATTTCCTTCTTCGCAATACCCTCCCGTTCCGTCTGCAGTTTCGGGAAGAAAACACAGCCGAATTGTATTGATATTCCATTCGTCCCTTAAAGACTGAAAAGAATTCTTATTTAAGTATTGCAGACGCTCTCCGAATCCGAATACTAAAAAAGAAACTCCTTTCAAATCAAATATTTCTTTATTCTCGTTAATAATTCTCCCATCACAAATTTCTAACGCACCGTTTCTCTCCAATGGAGTGATCGGATCCGTCTGAAAGTAAGCGAGATGAAACTCAACAATACATAATATAATCAATAGGATTATCAAGGTTTTTCTCATAGCAGTATTTCACCTTCTAATGTAAAGAATTGGAAACATCGCCATTTTTTCCCTTTATCAGCAAAAAGCAGTTTTCCTGAAAGCATGGATAAGTTTCCCAACTATGATGATGCAAGGGTTTTTCAACCAGGTGAAGATCGCTGGGCACTCGATCATCGTGTGTGGTCAGTGATGCCCGGAGAAGTGAGATTTCTGCGTCAAGTGAGAGTGCGCAACCGATTAATTCATGTGCGACTCCTTTCGTTACGTCCAGCAGTCGTTAGCTACGGCCAATTAGCAATAGGCCTATAACTATCTGCAAATATATCATGAAAGGGCGAAAAATGTCAATAGAGATTCGCATTGAGTTTTCGTATTTATTCTCAAGAATTGAGCAATTACAACGGTTTGTGGGGTGCGGTCAATAAACAGTTGTCATGAGTTTATTCCTCCATCAACTCATGCGAAGCCAGCTTCGCCTCGCCAGCATCAATTTGGGAAGTGATACGTTTTAGATGGGCAAGGTTCGCATCCGAGTAAAACGGATCAATGGATACTTCAAAAGGGATTCTGCGTTCCCGGCGCATTTTTTTGGCAAAAATGGTAAATGCCGTTGACATGCTCATTCCCAGCTCTTTGCAGACTTCTTCCATGCCCTTCTTATCATCCGCGTCCATGCGGAAATTCACCAAAACCTGCGACATATCTGATACCTCCTTTTACAAGGTCATTATAGTACAAAAAAAGAAAATGTAAAGACAATTTCTTTATTTTGGATTTATGTATACTTGAAGATATGCACTGGGGGACAGTTTTTTTGTATCGATTTGCACGCTTTCGACAGTGCACAAAGAACCGTCCCCCCATGTTCACACTGTTATAAAATTTTTCGCATGATCATTTGTCCGTTTTCCCTCGCAATTTCAGCAAATCCAGCTTTTTGATAAAGCTGCAAAGGGCCATGATAATCAAAATCATTCCGTTGGTCAGAAAGCCCGGCATATCCCTCAACAGCCACATAGCCATTTGCTTTCGCGTCCTTGCAAACCCTGTCAATCAATGCGGAAGCGATGCCCATGCCCCGGTATTCGGGCGCGATTTCAAAGCAAACAATGGAAACCGTTTTCCCGCAGGTATTCTTCCTCGCAAATTCCGGTACAAACCCCGCATAGCTTTCCATATCTGCCGCATTGCACCATCCGATAGACAGTGTTCCATCATAAGCCAGGTACCCATGAATCTTATTCTTGTTCAGCATATCTGCCGCATACCTGCGCAGCGTATCTTTTACGCCAAATGATTTGAACTCACTGACCATCCGCTTGATTTCTTCTTCATCCTGATTGGGGGATGTGCAATAACATGGCCCGTTGGGATTATCATCCGTAAACGCGCGATGATCGAAAAAGTCGAGATAATCCGCATGCAATGCAGGGGCCAAAGGTTTGATCACAATTGTTTTCACGAAAGCATCCTCTCCAAAGTATATTTCGCTCCATCCAACAACATTTTAGCACATCTTCACCCGCCCCGCAATGCGCCGCGAAAAAAGCACGGGGGACGGTTTTCTGTGCATTGCCGCAAATGCGGATGCCAGCACAGGGAATCGTCCCCATGTTTTTTCAAATATGTCTTAAATCTTCCAATCATTTCAAAAAACGATCATAATCGAAATATTGAAATTTCCATGCATCAATAGGGTTTTCAGCAAATATCTCTTCATATTCTTTTATGGCAGTTAAAAAACTTTTTCAAAATATAGAAATAAATTATCGATAGCATCAAAAGAGTCTCCATTGACCGTTATTGAATCTATTTCTATTATCCTTTTATATTCGAGTTCACGGAAAGCAAGATACGGACGTAAGTATGTTGTTGTTATTGATATATATTTTCTCTTCTTTTCTTCTGTCAACTTTTCAAATGGAACGTCCAAATGGTCTGTGTAAACACCGAGACAATGGGCAAGAGTCTTAATACGTTTATATTGCTCTTTAATCCATTGCTTATCAATTAAACAGATAAATTCATCCCAACTTTTTAATAAAACGTTTGTACAGTTAGCCGCTTCATAAGCCCCTGATTGAAATCCATTTTTAGATATTATTATTCCTAACATACTGCCCGAATCACTAACCACACTTCTAAAAGCATGTACTTTTTCTTTGGGAACAGGCGCGTTCCAAAATTTACATTCACAAATAAACTGTCGCAGTATTTCGTTTTCTGTTTTTGAGAAAACATCAACTTCTATCTTTCCTCTTACTGTCTCAATTTCTTTGGGGCTTTCGGACGGATAACCAGCTTCATTTAGGAATTTGCAGACTTTATCTTGTAAGTCTTTCCAGTCAGAAGGAACAATCTTTGTAATTTTCATTGGCATATTCCCCTAATTTGCAAATTTAGTTGCACTTATGAATAACGTAATCAATCTTGCACCGAATCGTTCCCGTTCTACATTCTCTATTTTCAATGTAGGTTATTTCTTTCATGTTTTCGTCGGTAATCGTCTCCGATAGAGTACCACGGAGTTTCATGGTACACTAGGGAACAGTTCGAGGCCATTGAAAAAGTCTCTATTATTCCCCCGATGGAAATTGAAAGATATACTTTTATACATATTCTGAATAGCTATTTGCATTCAAGGGAAAACTTTGAATTTTTATTAGGTAATAGAAAATGCCTATGAGAAGAATTGGACTTTTTCAGTGATTTCAAACCGTCCCCCGTATTCTTTAACCTTACGCAACATCATGCCATCATTTAATTTATTTCACTAATCAAGCATTACCACCTTATTCATGAGGTTAGGAAAATGGTCGTATCGTTATCATCCATCATTGCTATATCTGCCATACCGCTTCGCTCAATCTGTTTCCAAAGTCCACAACCCCAATATACATCAGGCAAAAAATAATCCCTGCCACGATCAGAGCACCTATTATGACTGCTCCGACAATCCCAAACGGCGGCAAATCGTAGTCTCCATTCCGTAAATACCGTATCTGCCATCGGATGAACTCTACCACGCTATACATCAATCCGATAAGTGACAATAACGCAATCACAATGAAAATCATCCCGCCTGGTTTAGTTATGTCTATCATGATGTGCCTCCTTTGTAAATTTTCAAAGCCGATTTCCCAAAGAATTTTTACCGCACATATTCCATCAATTTTACGCCAGCTCTATTTGCTGCCGTAACAGCCTGTTTCGTATAGGTGCTGTTCGTTACTACCATTGCCGCGTCACACCCATATACGTGCATCGCCCCTAATACTTCCTCTATCGCCCTGTATCCAACCGGCTTGCTGTACATCTTGCACTGGACCGCCCATTTCACTCCGCGTTTGTCACGACATATGATGTCCGCTCCGTAATCTCCTGTGTGTCGCGTTACTTCCACATTCACATATCCTTTTTCAGTAAGAATATGCGCTACATATTTCTCAAATTCATGAGGTGTTTTGTAGCCACCCGCCGCAATCCTTTTCTCCTTTTTTGTTTTCGTAGCAAAATCCATAACGGATTTTACAATCCTTGCTACAATGTATAAGCCAATCAAAATTCCTAATCCTGCAAATATTTCGTCCGGCGTCTTACCGAGTAGTGCCGGAATCAATATCAAGAATATAAATATTGCAACTATGGTCCCCATATGCCACCTTATTCATCTTTCAGGATCGGTTCGTGCTGACCTTCCGTTTCGGTTCCTTTGCCGTACTTGTAAATTCCGCGATATGTTTGTTCGTTACTTAAAAAGCACAGGATACGGTTCTACGTATTGACAAACGCACTTGCGGCAATGCGTATAAAGCCGTCCCTTCTTGTTTATTCTTTGATCTTCTCTAATTCCTGTAAAAACCCAGGCAGCACGTCAAACAGCACCGCGCAAATCAACGTCCAATTCGTGTTCTCATAATCATGCACCAAGCGATGCCGCAAGCCTGAAATTTTCGCCCACGGAATACTCGCGTTGGCTTCCTTGAATTCGTCTGTCAGGTTATAAGCGTGTTCCCCGATATTATACAGTGGCGTGGTGATCGTCCAGCGAAGCGGTTCCTGATTGAGAACGTCTTCCTTGGTGATCCCTTGGGCTGCTAGATAATCCAACAGCTTGCGGGTGATGGTAACAATGCGATCAATCCGTTGCATATCCGTATATTTCATGCGGCAATCGGCACCCCTTCCCGGAGGATCGTGCGGTAAAAATCACTGTCCTGATTGATTTCGCACAGCTCGTAAACGTCAACTGCCTTGCCTGTCGCGCGATGCAGGTCTTCGGCCATACTGAATATGTTGGTTGGCTCAAAAGAATCCCCGCCAATGACCACCAAATCAATGTCCGACAGGGCGTCCGCTTCGTGCCGCGCATAGGAGCCAAACAGGATGGCACTTTCCGCGTGGTACTTTTTCAAAAGGGAAGCAATGACGGCAATAAGTGCTTCCCTGGAATAGATTTCTTTCGCCAACGAGATCCCTCCTTTGAAAAACTTTGCGGATTCTTTCTTTTATTTTACCATGAGAATAGTGTTTTTACAACGCTATTCCAAAAAACGATGGAGCATATAAGAAGAACCAAGCCATAGATCTGAATACGTGAAATTCCACTTTATGCAAATATACAAGGGACAATTCTATGTGCATTAAATTAAGCGTAATATTTCAGTGCAAAGAACCGTCTTTCCTTTATTTTTTGTGAGGGTCCAGGGGCATCATGCCCCTGGTCGGGGGTTTGGGGACGGAGAGCCCCCAACGTTTCCCCCCCTTACAGCTGGAACAGCGTCACCTGATTGGTCTCAGCCAAATCCTTTAAGCATCCATGCTCCCGCAGAAGATCGCATACGGCGCTGGACACCTTGCCCCGATTCTTCAAATCCTCCACGGAAATGAAGGGCTCGCTGCGGGCCTCCACGATGCCCTGGGCGGCGGCTTCGCCGAGGCCGCCCAAAGCGGTGAAGGGCACGCGGAGGCCTCTGTCGCCTTCGGGAATGAAGCGTTTCACTTCGCTCTTGTACAGGTCGGCGGGCAGGAAATAGTAGCCCCGGGCCATCATTTCCAACACCAGCTCCATGGCGGTGATGGCGTCCTTGTCCTTGGCGGTGGTTTTCTTTTCCTGGTCGGCCTGATAGGCCTCTTTGAGCTTCTGGCGAAGCTGGTCGATGGGCAGAATCATGGTGCAGGCGTCGAAGCCGTCGCCGCGAATGGTGAAATAGGCGGCGTAGTAGGCCTGAGGGTAATACACCTTGTAGTAGGCCACCCGCAGGGCCATGGTCACGTAGGCGGCGGCGTGACCCTTGGGGAACATGTACTTGATTTTGCGGCAACTGTCCTCAAACCAGGCGGGCACGTTGTGCTCGCGCATGGCGTCCACCCATTCGGGTTTGAGGCCCTTGCCTTTGCGCACCGATTCCATGGTGTCAAAGGCGGTCTTGGCGGGGATGCCCATCTGCATGAGCTGATTCATGATGTCCTCGCGGGTGCAAAGACACTGGGAGAGGGGCACGATGCCTTTGTCGATCAGGTCCTTGGCGTTGCCCAGCCACACGTCGGTGCCGTGGGAAAGGCCGGAAATGCGGATCAGCTCCTGCATGGTGGTGGGGTGGGTGTCCTCCAGCATCTGGCGCACGAAAGCGGTGCCCATTTCCGGCACGCCGAAGGTGCCGGTGTTGCAGCCGATTTCCTCCGGGGTGACGCCCAAAGCCTTGGGGGAGGAAAAGAGGCTCATGACGCCTTTATCGTCCAGGGGGATCTTGCGGAAGTTCACCCCGGTCAGTTCTTCCAGCATGTGCAGCATGGTGGGATCGTCGTGGCCTAAGATATCCAGCTTCACCAGAATATCGTGCATGGAGCCGAAATCATAGTGGGTGGTGACGGTTTCCGATTCCACGTCGTCGGCGGGGTGCTGCACGGCGGTGAACTGGCAGATATCGTATTCCTTGGGCAGGACGACCATGCCCGCCGGGTGCTGGCCCGTGGTGCGCTTGACGCCCACGCAGCCCGCTGCCAGGCGCTCCTTTTCCGCGTCGGAAACGGTCATATTCCGTTCTTCTAAGTATTTCAGTACGTAGCCGTAGGCCGTTTTTTCCGCCAGGGTGCCGATGGTGCCCGCCCGGAACACGTATTCCGGGCCGAACAGTTCTTTCACATAGTTGTGGGCGGTGGGCTGGTATTCGCCGGAGAAGTTCAGGTCGATGTCCGGCACCTTGTCGCCCTTGAAGCCCAAGAACGCCTCAAAGGGGATATCGAAGCCGTCTTTGACTAAGGGATTGCCGCAGACGGGGCACTTCTTGTCCGGCAGGTCCACGCCGATGGTGTACTGGGGCGGGATGTCGAAATCGGCCTTGCGGCAGGTTTCGCAGCGGTAATGAGGGGGCAGGGAATTGATTTCCGTAATGCCGGTGAGGAAGGCCACGAAGGAGGAACCGACGCTGCCGCGGCTGCCCACCACGTACCCGTCCGCCAGGGATTTTTTCACCAGCTTCTGGGCGATGGAATAAAGCGTGCAGTAGCCGTAGCCCACGATGGCGGAAAGCTCCTTGTCGATGCGCTTCTGCACGATGTCCGGCAGCTCGTCCCCGTACAGACGGTGAGCGGTGCCGTAGGTGAGATTCTTGATATCGTCTTCCGCTTCGGGCCAGAAGGGGGAGAAGGTGGTTTTGCCTTCGGGATGCTTGGGGAACAGGCGCACTTCCCCCACCCGGCTGGCGATCATTTTGGGATTTTTGATGACCACCTCATAGGCTTTTTCCTTGCCCAGGTAGGAGAACTCTTTCAGCATTTCGTCCGTGGTTTTGAAGTACAGGGGCGGCTGATGGTCCGCGTCGGAAAAGCCCTGGCCCGCCTGGATAATGGAACGGAACACCGCGTCCTCCGGGTCCAAAAAATGCACGTCCCCCGTGGCGCACACCGGCAAACCTAACTTTTCGCCCAAGCGCACGATGCGGCGGTTGTATTCCCGTAAATCATCCTCGCTGGCTACCCGCCCATCCCGGATCAGGAATTCATTGTTGCCGATGGGCTGAATTTCCAGATAATCATAGAACCGGGCGATCTTGCCTAACTTTTCGTCGCTGGCCCCGTCCACCATAGCAGAGTATAATTCGCCCGATTCGCAGGCGCTGCCCACAATGACGCCTTCCCGATACTTTTGCAGCACGGCCCGGGGAATGTGGGGCTTGCGGCGGAAGTATTTCAGGTGGCTTTCCGAAATCATATGGTTCAGGTTGGTCATGCCGTCCTGGGTGGCGGCCAGCAGCACGATATGCCAGGAATTGCCCAGGGTGTAGCCGGTGGACACGTCGTTTAAGTCCCGCAGCTTTTCCGCGCCTTTTTTCTTGGCGTCCTCGATCATGCGGGCCAAACATTGGGCGGTGGCGGCGGCGTCGTTCACGGCCCGGTGGGCGTCCTTGAGGGACACGCCCAGGCGCTTGCACACGCTGCCCAGCTTGTGGGTTTTCAACTCGGGATACAGCTTTCGGGCCAGGGTGAGGGTGTCCAGGTGGGGCACGTCGTAGGTCATCCCCAAACGCTTCAATTCGCTGTCCAGCACCGCGCAGTCGAACTTGGCGTTGTGGGCGGCGATGGGGCAGCCGTCCATGAACGCCAGCAGCTTGGGCATGGCCTCGGCAATGGTGGGCTGGCCCCGGAGCATTTGATCGGTGATGTGGGTGATTTCGGTGATCTTGGGGGGCAGCAGCATGCCGGGGTCGATCAGCTCCCCGTAGCTGTCCACCACCTGGCCGTTCATGAGCTTCACCGCGCCGATTTCGATGATGCGGTCCTTGGCGGTGTTGAGGCCCGTGGTTTCAAAGTCCAGCACGATCACGGGGGTGTCAATGGGCAAATCGCTGTCCCCGGTCACCACCTCGTCATCGTCGGTGAGATACCCTTCCACGCCGGGCAGCAGCTTGATATTGTTTTTCTTGGCTGCGCCGAAGGCTTCAGGGAAGGCCTGGGCCACGCCGTGGTCCGTAATGGCGATGGCTTCGTGACCCCACTTGGCCGCCCGTTCGATGAGGGCGGTGGCGGAGGCCACGGCGTCCATGTTGCTCATTTGGGTGTGCAGGTGCAGCTCGATGCGCTTTTCCTCCGCCGTGTCCATGCGCACGGGCAGGTCGCAGGCGGACATGTCCCGCACCATCACCACCGTTTCATGGGAAAACTTATCGTACTGGGTGTCCCCCCGCACGATGATGCCTATGCCGGGCTTCACGGCCTTGACCACCTTTTTGACCGCTTCCCGTTCCTCGTCGGTGATGGGCGGCGCTTCCTCGTCCTTGCGGACCCGGGCGTGATAGCGCAGGAACGCCTTGCAGCGGATGGTGGAGGTGAAGTCCGTGACCAGGAAGGAGAGCAGCACCATTTCGCCGCCGGAAATCTCCTTATCCTCGGCGGACAATACTTTGCCCCGGATGACAACCAAGCCCGTGTCGTCGGTCAGTCCCTTGATGGGCTGGGGCGGATCGTTGATGGCACGGCCCTTGATGCGGTTATCCTTTTCCTTGGGTTCCTCCTTAGGGGCCTGCGCGGCGATTTCCTCATACCGCTGGGCCCGCTCGGCGGCCACCCGATCCTGCTCCGCCCGCTCCTGCCGGAGCTCCATTAAGCGCTTTTCCTCGTCGCCGCACACCCGCAGACCCACTTCGGTATCTAGGCGGAACACGTCGTGGATCACCCCGGCCAACTGCTCCCGCACGCCCTGCTTTTCTAAGTAATGGGCGGAAAACTCGTCCGGCATTTCCAGGGTGACCCGGCCGTTGCCGGGAGCCCAGCGCATGTCAAATTCCCAGGACGCGGCGGCGGGATAATGGCGGATCAGGAAATGATTGAGGGGCGCGGAATATTTATCGGGATTCTCCAAAAACGCCTTCGCCAAAGAAGGGCTTGCCACCCGCAGGGAGAATTTCAGCCCCGGAAAGGCTTTGCTCAAGGCGTTCTTCATGATGAAAAAGCCCTTCTCCCCGATCAGCACGTCGGAGAGAAAGGAGAAATAGGCTTTGTTTTCGCTTTTGCAAAACCGCACCCGTTCAATGGCGATTTTGCCTTCCGTTTCCGGCAGCGCCTGGGTGACGCTGCGGAGCAATTCTTCGTAAGTCATAAACGCATCCTGTTTTCTTGATTTCAGTAAATTGGAATTTGGCGAAGGATACATTTGAGGCTCTCCGCCCCCAACCCCCCGACCAAAGGTCTTCGACCTCTGGACACCAATAGGCGAAAAGACTTGGATGAAAAAACGGACACCTTCCGCCTGTCGCGCTGGGGCTTGTGAAAGTTAGAGGCTTCTGGCCCATAGAAAGCCGGGAAAATCCTAAGGGGAAAGCGAGCTTTCCCCTAAAGGATTATTCCCCGGCTTTCCCCGGATGCTTTGCATCCGGGTTGGCGTCCTTCGGACGCCGGGCCAGAAGCACAAGGTCGTCAAGTCAGGCCGTTCTTTTCATGCAGCGGTGGGAATTTATTTTCTTTTCGCGTCAAGCCATATCCGCAAGCGAGGGTGCAGGGGATCATCCCCTGCCGCGGGGTCTGGGGCCGCGGAGGCCCCAGAGTTCCTCATCCCCGTCAAATCCCAATTATTCTTTCGTTCCTGAAAGCCTGAGGTATTCCCGCACCGCCTGCACGAAGCCTTCCGCTAAATCGCCGGTGAGCTTTTTCACGGGCTTGCCGTGGATGAACAGTTCGCCGCAGTCCTTGCCGCCGCACAGGGCGATATCGGCGTCCCGGGCCTCGCCGGGGCCGTTGACCACGCAGCCCATGACGGCAACCGTAACGGGCAGGTCCACGTCGGCGAATTCTTTGGTCACCCGCTGGGCAATGCCCATTACGTTGATCTGGGTGCGCCCGCAGGTGGGGCAGGACACGAACCGGATGCCCATGCGCAGGCCCAGGGCCCGCAAAATCTCCAGGGCGGCTCTCGGTTCGTCCACCGGGTCGCTGGTGAGGGAAACGCGGATGGTGTCGCCGATGCCGTCCAGCAGCAGGGCCCCGATGCCGATGGCGCTTTTTACCGTGCCCTGGCCCGGAAGGCCCGCTTCGGTCACGCCTACATGCAGGGGATAATCGCATACCTTGTGCATGAGCCTGTACGCCTCCACGGTTGTGGGCACGTCGCTGGCTTTTAGGGAAATCACGATGTCGTCAAAGTTTGCTTCTTCCAGCAGCTTCACATGCCGAAGGGCGCTGTCCACCATGCCCTGGGGGGTGAGTCCGCCGTATTGCGCTATAATGTCCTTTTCCAGGGAACCGGCGTTGACCCCGATGCGGATGGGTACATGATGCATTTTGGCACAGTCCGCCACCCTCCGCACTTTTTCCGCGCTCCCGATGTTGCCGGGGTTGATGCGCATTTTGTGTATACCGTTTTCCATGGAAGCGATGGCTAAGGTGTGGTCAAAATGAATGTCCGCCACCAGCGGCACCGGGCTTTGATCCACCAGCCGCCTAACCGCCCCGGCGCACGCTCGGTCGTACACCGAAACGCGCACCAGATCACACCCTGCCGCCGCCAATCGTTTGATCTGATCCAGGGTGGCGGGCACGTCCCGGGTGTCCGTATTGGTCATGGATTGAATGGAAACAGGCGCGCCGCCGCCGATGAGCACGCTGCCCGCCTTGACCTGTTTTGCTGCGCCCATTATTTTTTCCTCCGTGGTTTTTCCATTGTGTATTCCTGTCTGCTTATATCACCATTTCACTGTACGCATAGCTGTTGGCGTACATGGTTTCCGGCGCGATATCGATTGCTCCGTCCATCCAAGTGACAACGCCATGATCTACCTTGGCGGCTTTAAAAACCTGTTCATCCTTCAACGCCTGAAATGCTGGATACTGGAGCAGTTTCGTCGCGTCATAGAGCCGCCGTTCGCCAGACGCGAAGGTAACGAGCATGACAAAATCATCCAGCGGTTTGATAGCAATAACCTGCATATCTTGCAGATTTGTTCCCGCATATGCGATCCCATTCAGAACATACATCCTGCAAGCCCCCTTATTCCAGCGGTTTGATTTTGCTGAACGCCTCACCGCGCACAGCCTTGTTCCACGCGGCATAAGCTTCTTCCTCATGCAGTGCGAGCCAGCCGATGACCATTTTCAGCTGTTTTACCGGCAAAGAGCCGGCCAGCAATTCCCCATCAATGCCAATCGACGCCTGATATTCTCCATAATAAACATGCACATGCGGTTTATTATGCTGAACTGTATCATTGAACAGCATCTTCACAATGATTCCCGAAAAACGGCTCAGCTCAGGCATTGTTTTCACATCCTTGTTCAAAATCAGCCGGGACTACCTGAAAATATTCAGTACGTCCTTGCACGTCATCACAATCATCAGGCCGAACAGCAGTACATACCCCGCCGTATGCACGTAGGCCTCCACCTTCTGGGGCACGGGCTTGCGGCGGATGGCCTCGATGAGCAGGAACACCAGACGGCTGCCGTCCAGGCCGGGAATGGGGATCAGGTTGAACAGGCCTAAGTTCACGGAGATCATCACCAGCAGCTGGCCATAGGTGAGGAACGCCTCCTGGGCGGATTCCGCGGCGGAGCGCTGGGTTTCCTCGGCGATCAGCTTCACGATGCCCACCGGGCCGGAGGTCTGCTCCAGCCCCGCGCCGGTGGTGACCAGATTCCGCAGCGCCTCCACGATAGCCCCGGCCGCACGCACGCAGTAATCCGCGCCCAATTCCACTGCCCGGAACACGCTCACGGAGGAATACACCGGCACATACCCGGGGTTCAGGCTCACGCCCATGAGATAGCGCTTTTCCGCTTCGTTGTACCGGGGCGCAATCTGCACGGTCAGCGTATCTTCTCCCCTGCGCACCCCCAGCGTCAGCGGTTCCCCGCCTTCCTCATAGGCATTGATCAGCACGGTCAGGTTCCAGGCCGTTCCGTCCTCAGTAACGCCCACAGCGCTCTGGCCGTTCACCGTTTCCAGGCTGTCGCCGGGCAATATGCCCGCCTGCTCCGCCGGGCTGCCCGCTTCCACGGATACGACCTGCGGCGCGATGAAATGCCCTTCTGTGGCCTCGCCCACCACGCCGTACAGCGCCGACGCCACGATCAGCGCCAGCACGAAATTCATGGCGGGACCCATGAAAATGGTGATCATCCGCCGCCACGGGGCGAACTTGCCGATGGAACGGGGGTCCTCCTTCGCTTCCTTGCCCTCGGTGTCGTCCTCGCCGTAAAACATGCAGTAGCCCCCGGCGGGGATCAGCCGCAGGGAAAACTGCGTTTCATGCTTTTTCCGCTTCCAGGACAGGAGCTTGGGCCCCATGCCGATGGAAAACTCCTTCACCGGGATGCCCGTCAGCCGGGCCGCGAAAAAATGCCCCGCTTCGTGCACCGTCACCATCACGCCCAACATCACGATGGCGGCCAAAACATAAAGGACTGTCATTGGATGATTTATCTGAGGGAAACCCGCTTTTTGAAAAAGCGAGTTTCCCCCAAGCCCCCTTCCTGAAAAACTCCCCGGGAATGGTCCATATTATCTAAAACCGGCTTGCATCCCCGTGTAACGAAAAATATTATATGAAATGGACATCTCAGCCATGCAGCAGCGTCCTTGCGGTTTCCCTCGCCAGGGCGTCGGCCCGGTCGATATCCTCCAGATCCCGTGCGGGCAGGCCGCTGTGCTTTTGCAGCGCGGTTTCCACGATTTCGGGGATGCGGCCGAAGGGGATTTCCCCCCGCAGGAAGGCATAGCAGGCTTCCTCGTTGGCGGCGTTCAGCACGCAGCAGGCCGCGCCGCCCTGCGCCAGCGCTTCATACGCCATGCGAATGGCCGGGAATTTTTCCGGGTCAGGACGCTCAAAGGTCAGTTGGCCCACAGCAAATAAATCCAGGGGCCTGCTGCCCGTTTCCAGCCGTTCCGGGTACGTCATGGCATACAGAATGGGCAGGCGCATATCCGGCACGCCCATTTGGGCGATGACCGCCCCATCCTTAAATTCCACGGCGGAATGGACGATGCTCTGGGGATGCACAACGACCTGGATTTGTTCCGGCTTCGCGCCGAACAGCCATTTGGCCTCGATGATTTCCAACGCCTTATTGAACATAGACGCGGAATCAATGGTGATTTTCGCGCCCATATTCCAGGTGGGATGGCCCAGCGCCTGCTCCACGGTGGCGATGCGGATGCGCTCCTTTTCCCAGGTACGGAAGGGCCCGCCGGAGGCTGTCAGCAGGATTTTTTCATATTTATTGGGTCCCGCCCCCTGCAGGCACTGGAAAATGGCGCTGTGCTCGCTGTCCACGGGCAATAGTGTGCCCTTTGGACAGGCGTTCATCACCATTTCGCCTCCGGCCACCAGGGTTTCCTTATTGGCCAGCAGCACCCGCTTGCCCGTCTGCCGGGCGGCCATGACGGATTTAAGCCCCACCATGCCCACCACAGCGGCCAGCACATCCTGCCCATCGGCCTCCCGCGCCACCTCTTCCAGCGCCTGGGGGCCGAAGCGGAATTCGCAGAAGGATAGATCGGCAGGGATTTCCACCGGTTCCGAAATGCCTGTCAGCGCCGCCAGCCTTGGCCGCAGCGTCCGCACCTGCTCGAACAGCAGCGCCGCGTTTTTGTGGGCGGTGAGCGCCGTTACAAAAAAGCGGTCGGGATGCAGCCCGATCACTTCAATGGCCTGTTTGCCGATGGAACCGGTGCTGCCTAAAATGGCGATTCCGCGTTTCATGACATCCGCTCCATTCTACGCCGCCGTGAACACGCCCGCGGCCAAATTATAGTATACATAGATAATGATCGCCGTCCAGTATACGCTGTCCAGCCGGTCCATCATACCGCCGTGGCCGGGAATAATGTTGCTGTAATCCTTGATGCCGCAGTGGCGCTTCACCAGGGAAGCGAACAGATCGCCCATTTGCCCTGCTACGCCGCCCAGCAATCCCAGCACGAGGAAATGCCACAGGGGCGGGACTTGAATGAAAGCGGAGAAAACGCCCGCCGTCACCAGCGCCCAAATCACGCTGCCAATGAGGCCCGCCGCCGCGCCCTCGATGGATTTATTGGGGCTCACGGCGGGGCACAGCTTCCGCTTGCCAAAACGGCTGCCGAGAAAATAGGCCATGGTGTCTCCCAGCAGGGGCACGCCGAAAACCAGCAGCAGCAGCATGGACTGGTTCAACTGTCCCGGCGCTTTCTGCAGGCCTAACATGCACAGGCCCGGCAGCATCACGCTCACCAGCGGCATGCAGGACACCATGATATCCTCTAATTTGGGTTCCTTGCGGAAAATCACCGTCATGGAAATGAGCATGAACGCGCCGCCCACCAGCGGCATCATCAGCGCCACGCTGCCGAAGTAATAATACAGGGGAATGGACAGGACGAAGCAAAGCCAGCAGGGCCACTGCACAGGATCATGCCCCGCCTGTACCGTGGCTTTGATCATTTCATAGAAAGACAGGCAAGTGGTGATCATACAGGGCACGGCAAACCACAGGCCCCCTCCCCACAGGGCGAGAAACAGCACAGCGGTCAAAGCAAGGCCTGTAATCGTTCGCTTGATCATGCGTTCCGTCCTCCAAATCGCCGGTCCCGATTTCCGAAGGCGGCCAGCGCTTCATGATAGGCGGCCAGATCAAAATCCGGCCACAGCACGGCGGGAAACTCAAATTCCGCGTAGGCGCACTGATACAAAAGGAAATTGCTCAATCGCATTTCCCCGCTGGTGCGGATCAAAAGGTCCACGTCCGGCAGGCCTTTGGTGTACAATTCATCCGCCAGGGCCTTTTCGTCGATGTCCTCCGGGCGTATCTCGCCTTTTACGGCCTTTTCCGCTAAAGCGCGCGCCGCCCGCGCCAGTTCCGCCCGGCCGCCGTAGTTGACGGCGATGTTCAGCTTGAGGCCCTTATTATTCTTCGTTCTCTCCTCGGCCTTGATCAGAGCCTGGCGCTGCTTTTCGGGCATCCCGTCCTTATCGCCTAAGATGCGGATGCACACGCGGTTTTCGTCCAGCTCGTCAATTTCTTTAGTAAAATATTCCAGAAGCAGCCCCATCAGGGCTTCCACCTCGTCCGGGGACCGCCGCCAGTTTTCCGTAGAAAAGGCGTACAGCGACAAGGCTTCGATGCCGATATCGCTGCTTTCCCGGATGATGGCGCGCAACGCCTCCACGCCTTTGCGATGGCCCAAAGCCACCCGCAGGGCATGCTGTTTGGCCCAGCGGCCGTTTCCGTCCATGATGATGGCCACATGCCGGGGAAGGGAGGAAGTATTCATGCTTCGTTTTTCCTTTCTGGATTTGCGTCAAGGAATCGGGCCGCGATCCATATCCCTTCCCGGCAGGCTACCACCCGCAATGTACCCTCCTGCCGCGTTTGCCCGTCCCGGCGGGGGGCGGCGGTTTCCACCACGCGGGGCGGCGTTTCATCCGGTGAAAGGGAAGAAAGGGCCTCCCGCAATGGGCGGCCCAGGATATTCGTCATCAGACCTCCATGATCTCCTTCTCTTTTTCCGCCGCGACCTTATCGATTTCCTTGATCTGGGCGTCGGTCAGCTTTTGCAGTTCGTCTTCGGCCTTGCGCTGATCGTCCTCGGTGATCTGGGAATCCTTCTTGAGCTTCTTGATCTGCTCCATGGCGTCCCGGCGGGTGTTGCGCATGGCCACCTTGGCTTCCTCCGCGCCCTTGCGCACCACCTTGGTCAGTTCCTTGCGGCGTTCCTCGTTCAGTTCCGGCACTACCAGACGGATCAGTTTTCCGTCGTTAGAGGGGTTCATGCCCAGATCGCTCTTCTGGATGGCTTTTTCTACCAGGGGAATGGCCTTGGGGTCCCACAGGGAGATGGTGAGCAGCCGGGGTTCGGGGCTGTTGATGTTGCCCATCTGCTTAAGCGGGGTGGCGGTGCCGTAATAATCCACCACGATACGGTCTAAAATCTGGGGATTGGCGCGTCCCGCCCGCAGGGACAGCATATCCTTTTGATAGAAATCCTTGGTCTTGACCATTTTTTCCTTGGCGGTGTCGATAACCTTCTTGTACATATCCTTGCCTCCTGTTCAATTGATTTGCTGTTTCCTATTTTACTCTGTTTTTTCTGATTAAGCAAGCGTTTCCTGATCCTTTTTTGCCTGGGCGCACTTCTGCCGCAGGGTGGGGGACAGGGGGCGGTTCAGCATTTCTTCCGCAAGGCTTGCGTTTCCCGCCAGAATAGCCTTCCGAATGGCGGTGCTGGACACCCGCGTGCCGTCCGGCAGGGAAATCGGTGGGACCACCGTAAGCCCGATTCCGGCATTCTCGCACAGCGCTTGAAGCTCCTTTACGCCCCAGCCGCCCCGGTAGCCGAAGCGGTGGTCGTCGCCGCAAACCACGTGGCGGGCGTTTAGGCTGTCCAGCACAATGCGGCGGAAAAATGCGTCGCCGGTCATATGGCGCATTTCTTCATCAAACGCGCTGACCGCCACCCGGTCCGCCCCCGCCGCCCGGAGCAGCGCCTGCCGCTCTTCCAGGGTGGTGAGCGCGAAATCCTTTTCCCCCGGCGCGCGGTCAAAGGTGTGGGCGCAGACGATCAGCCCTTTTTCCCGGGCGATCTCAGCCGCCGCCCGCAGCAAAGACAGATGTCCTCTGTGTACGCCGTCAAAAAAGCCCAAACATACAACGCTGGCCGCGTTGACTGCATCCATCGGTCCTTCTCCCTTTCGTTCGGAACATCCGGACGAAATACTTCTTTCATTGCGCTGTCATTCTACCATAAATTCTCAAAACACGCAACATGCGTCTTTGCGCGGCTTTCCGGTCTTTCCTTCTGAATAAGCGAAGAAAAAAAGCTTGTGCGCCGGCGATTTTTCCTGTATAATAAAAGTGGTAAATTATTCTCCAAATCGTGCAGCTTAGCGCGGAGCATCGCGCGCTCAAACGATCGTACCGGTTTTACAGCTGAAAGTAGGTTGTTTCAAGATTCGGGAAAAGGAGGAAAACCGACATGAAGCCGATTCGCCAATGGAAAACTGTCCTCTCCCTCCTTCTGTTCTTTTCCATTCTTTTTTCTGTTACGGCGTGCGCACAGCGTTCGAATGTGAATGCCTTGCAGCCGCAGGAGCAAACTGAGGACCTTGATTTATCCCGCTTCCTCGTCGCCGTGGAGGACGAGCCGGATACTGTGGATTTTCAATGCACCACGATCCATTATACCATCGCGCAGAATGTGTTTAACCGTCTGGTGGAAATGGAAAGCAACGAAGCCGGAGAGATGGAAATCCTTCCCTCCCTGGCTGAATCCTGGGAAGTATCCGATGATGGACGCCAGTATACCTTTCATCTTCGCAAAGGCGTCGTTTTCAGCAACGGGGCGGACCTGACCGCGTCGGATGTACAGTATACCTTTACCCGGCTGCTGACCCACCCGGACGCCTGCAACCAGGACATTGCCGATATGATCCTTGGCGCGAAAGCGCTGATGGAAGGGGAAGCGGATCAACTGGAAGGTTTTCAGGTGATCAGCGATTTGGATTTTTCGATCACTCTGGAACAGCCTTTCGAGGCGTTTCTGGCTTGCCTGTCCATGCCCGCGGCTTCCATCCTGGACGAGGAGACCACGAAGGCGGCGGGGGACCGGTTCGGCATTGATCCCGCCTGGACGATTGGAACAGGTTCCTTTATCCTTTGGAAATGGACGCCGGGAGAGGGCATGCTGCTGACCGCCAATCCCAACTGCTGGCTGGGCGCACCGCGTTGCGAGGGACTTGATCTCCGCTTCCTGACGGAGCCGGAGGAGGTGCGCACGCTGTTTGAAAACGGTGAAATGGACGTGCTGGATCTGGATGAAGTGGGGGATTACGCGGAATATTTTATTCACGGCGACATTTATCAGGACCGGCTGTTCACCGTCCCCCGCATCGGGATCGTGTATATCGCGCTCAATGAATCCATTCCTCCGCTGGACGACGTGAATGTCAGAAAAGCCATGCAGCTTTCCCTGAATCGGTCCATCCTGCTGAACGTGGTCTACAGCGGGCTGGGCTCGGTGGAAAACGGCATCTTCCCTCATGGGCTGTACGGCTTCAATCCCGACCTGCCGGAAATCCCCTTTGACCTGGACCAAGCCCGGGCTTTGCTTGCGGAGGCGGGCTTCCCCGATGGGTTTGACATCACGATTCAAGTTAAGTCATCCTCAACCCAGTGGGAAATGACGCTGATGCGGCTGGCGGTTTCCATGTGGGAAAAAGCGGGCATTCGGGCGGCCATCAGAGTATTGGATGAAAACGAGTTTATGCGTCTTCGGAAAACCGGAGAGCTTACCTGCTACACAGCCTTGTGGACGGCGGATTTTAACGACCCGGACAACTTTATCTATACGTTCTTTGGGAATCGGGAGAATACCGTTTTCCGCAGCCTCTGCTATCCGAAAGAAGAAATCATGGCCAGGGTTCGGGAAGCGCGCGCCATTGCCGATCCGAAAGCGCGTCTTTCGGAATACTGGGAGCTTGAACGGATCATCGTGCAGGAAGACGCCGCGTGGATCCCCTTGTTTTCCAGGCAGCGCGTTTACGCGCTGTCGGATCGGGTGGAAGGCGTGCAGTCCTCCTGGAACGGTTCCGTGAAGAACAGGTACAGGGACGTGACGATTAAGTAAGAAGCAGGAGGCAGGGAGTCGGTCGAGTCCGCAGGGAATCTCTATTTATCTGATTGTAGACAATACTAAATCTCCTGCTTCCTGCCTCCCGCCTTATCTGCCTCCGGCTATTTCCGCGCGAAAATAAACTGAGGAGAGAAGACCATGCATTCGATCCGATATAAAATTACAGCCATTACCATCGCCGCGATCCTCACGACCGTCCTTTGCGTGATTGCGGCGTCTTATGCCACGCTCCAAGCGAAAAACGACCAGATCTCTGTGGAAATGATGAACCTGATCGGACAGGACGCAAAGAAATCCGTGGAAAACTATACGGAGAGCATCGAGCAGTCCGTTGAGATGATCAGCAATATTGCCGCCGACTCCTTAGACAGGGTCATTTTAGCCGAAAACGGCGTCATTGGCACGGATATAAAATCCACCGAACGTACGGCGGAGCAAAAGGAGAAGCTGGACGCCTACCTTTCGGAATACTGCGCCCGTATACAGGAAATCTTTTCAGGCTTCGCCACCCATACCTATGGCATCAATACGTATTATTACTGCATCAATCCGGAAATCAGCGAGAACGTCCACGGCTTTTTCTTCTCCAGAGCGGGCAAAACCGGGTTTGCCGAACAGGAGCCGCTGGACGCCCGGACCCTCGATCCCGCGGACATCGAGCATACCACCTGGTACTATACGCCGATCCAGCGGGGGCGGCCTTCCTGGGTTGGCCCCTATACCGCCCAATTCCCGGGCGAAATGTGGATCTGCTCCTATCTTGTTCCCATTTATCGATCCGGAACCTTTATCGGCGTGATCGGCATGGATCTTCCCGTCGATACGCTGGTCCAGCAGGTCGATTCCACCCATGTCTACGAAACGGGCTTCGTTTGCCTGCTGGACGCTGACAACCGCGTGCTCTATCATCCGGAAAAAGAATTTGGGACAGACGCGTCCAACCTGCCCTTCAGCGAGGAGTATTTGAAACAGGAAAACACTGGCGAAGCGCTGATCCGCTATACGGTCAATGGTGAAGAACGCCAAATGTCCTTCTGCACATTGACGAACGGCATGAAGCTGGTCATCGTGGCGCCCACGAGCGAGATCAACGCTGCCTGGTCCCGGCTGGTACGCAACAACCTGGTGGCTGCCATAGCGATCATCATTGTTTTCACCGTCATCATCACGCTGGTCATGCGGGCGATCACCCAACCTTTGCTTCTGCTCACCGCCGCATCCCAGCGGCTGGCCGACGCGGAATACAACGTGGATTTGAATTACAAGGGCCGGGACGAGGTCGGCACTTTGACCTCCGCCTTCAAGAAGATGCGGGATCAGCTCAAACACTATATCGAAGACCTGAATCATCAGCTTCTGACCGACAAGCTGACGGGGCTCCCCAATATGCGGCACTTTTTCAAGCTCGCCAATGCCCAGAAGGAACGTTTGCTTTCCGAAGGCAAACAGCCCGCCATGGTGTACTTGGATATCATCGGCATGAAGCATTACAACCGGCAGTACGGTTTTGAAGCGGGCGACCAGTTGATCCGTGGATTCGCAAAGGCGCTTTCCAGTCATTTCGGGGAGGAGCATGTTTGCCGTTTCAGCGGAGACCATTTCGCGGTGGTGGCGGAAGAGGATCATTTGGAAAAATCCCTGCGGGACTTTTTTCAGAAATGTCAAAGCGTGAACGATGCAAGACCGCTGCTTGTCAGAGCGGGCATTTACCCGAACCGGCTGGAAGAAGTGGACGTCAGCAGCGCCTGTGACCGCGCCAAATTCGCCTGCGACCACAACAAAAATATTTTCATTTCCAGCTTTTCCTGGTTTGATGAAAGGATGCTGAAAGAAGCCGAGATTTACCGGCATATCTACGGCAACCTGGACCGCGCGCTGGCCGAAGGCTGGATCAAAGTGTATTATCAGCCCATCATTCGGGCCGCCGACGGCAAGGTGTGCGACGAAGAAGCGCTGTCCCGCTGGATCGATCCCGTCAAGGGCTTCCTTTCCCCGGCGGTCTTCATCCCCGCGCTGGAGGAAGCCAAGCTGATTTACAAGCTGGACCTCTATGTGGTGGATCAGGTGCTGAAAAAGATGAAGCAGCAGGCGGAAGCGGGCTTTTATGTGGTGCCGCAGTCCGTCAACCTTTCCCGTTCCGACTTTGATTCCTGCGATATCGTGGAAGAGATTAGGAAACGGGTGGACGGCGCGGGGATCGACCGCGGCATGATCACCATCGAAATTACGGAGAGCGTGATCGGCAGCGATTTTGACTTCATGAAGGAGCAGGTCGCCCGGTTCCAGAAGCTGGGCTTCCCTGTGTGGATGGACGATTTTGGCAGCGGCTATTCCTCCCTGGACGTGCTCCAGCAGATCCACTTTGACCTGATCAAGTTCGATATGCGGTTCATGGAGCGCTTCAACGAAGGGGATGAGAGCAGGATCATCCTGACCGAGCTGATGAAAATGGCCATCGGCTTAGGGATGGAAACTGTATGCGAGGGCGTTGAGACGCAGCAGCAGGTTGATTTCCTGCGGGAAATCGGCTGCACAAGGATACAGGGGTTCTATTACGGCAAGCCCATTCCTTTCGAGGACATCCTTTCCCTGTTTGAAAAAGGCACGACCCTTGAATTTGAAAACCCGGCGGAATCGGAATACTACGCTTCCACCGGACGGATCAACCTGTACGATATGGCCGTCCTTTCCGATGAGAACGACGAAAACCTGAACCGGTACTTCGATACCCTGCCCATGAGCATCATCGAGGTGAATGGGACGAAGGTGAAGTATAACCGATGCAACAAATCCTACCGCGACTTTTTACAGCGCGCTTTCGGCATTGATTTCACCATGGAGGAAATGGATTATGCCGCCATGCCGGATATGCCCGGCACCATGTTTATGAACGCGGTGATCCGCTGCAGCAGGGACGGCAAGCGAGCGCTTGTGGATGAAAAAATCAACGAGGATACCACGCTGCACGCTTTTGTGCGCCGCGTGGCGGTGAACCCGGTGACCGGAACGGCGGCGGTGGCGGCGGCAATTCTGGCAGTAATCAAGGATGGGGAAAACGCCGGAACAAACTACGCCCACATCGCCAAGGCACTGTCCGCGGACTATGTGTACCTCTACTATGTGAACCTTGACACAGAAAATTTCACAGAATACAGCCCCGACGCGGTCCGTGAGGACCTGGCGTTGGAGAGGCACGGCGAGAACTTTTTCTCCTCGAGCCGCGAGGAAGCGAAGAACCGCATATACAAAGACGATCAGAAATACTTTATCAGCGCCTTTAACCGGGAAAACATCGAGAAAAACCTGGACGAGCAGGGAACCTTCACACTTACCTACCGCCTGCTGATCCATGGGAAACCCAACTATGTGAATATGAAAGCCGTTCGCATGCCGCATGACCAGTCGCACATCATCATCGGCGTAAACAACGTGGACGCGCAGACACGCCAGAAGGAAGCTCTGGCCCGCATCCAGGCGGAGCAGGCCACCTATTCCAGGATCAGCGCGCTCATGCAGGGCGTTATCTGCATTTATACCGTCGATCCCGAAACGAGCCGCTACATCGAATACAGTTCCACAAAAGACTACGCCGGACTCAACCTGCCAAAGGAGGGCGAGGACTTTTTTGCCCAGTCCCGCAAGGAAAGCGAAAAACATGTCTATCCGGATGACGTAACCAAATTCCAGACGCTGCTCACACGTGATAATATCCTGGAGGAAATCAAAAAGAACGGCTACTTTGCCTTCCAGTATCGAATGCTGCTGGAGGGAGAGCCAACCTATGTCAGCCTCAAAGCCGCGCTTGTGGATGAACAGGACGGGCCGCAGCTGATCATCGGCATCAATAACATCGACGCGCAGGTGCGGCGGGAGCAGGATTATGAACGCAAGCTGTCGGCGGCGCGAAGCAAAGCGAATCTGGATACGCTCACCGGCGTGAAGAACAGAATCGCCTATGAGAATATGTCGGAAACCTTGTCCCAGCAGATCGAAGGGGGGCAGTCCGTCAAGTACGCCATCGCGCTCTGCCGCGTGAAGGATGTGGCGCTGGTGAATGAAACCAAGGGCCGTGACGCGGGCGATCAGCTGATTCGGGATGCGTGCGCCATTGTCTGCGACGTTTTCAAGCACAGTCCCGTGTTCCGCGTGGCGGGAGACGAGTTTGCCGCCATCGCCCAGGGCCATGACTTTGAATGCGTCGACGAGCTGGTTGCGCGCATGAAAGAAACGGGAGAGAACGGCGAAATAGCCATTTCCTGCGGCATGGCGAAGTACAACGAAACGGAGCGCGTGTCGGCGGTGTTCGCCCGGGCAGAGCACCTCTGCCGCGCAGAATAAAACGCGGCCCTTGCATTGCCCGGCGCTTTGGCGTATAATGAACGGGCTGTGATCCTACAGACAGAAAAAGCAAAGGGGTTATATACCATGAAACTTGGCGTGGTCGGACTGCCGAATGTTGGAAAAAGCACCTTATTTAACGCCATTACGGGCGCTGGGGCCCAGGCGGCCAATTATCCTTTCTGCACCATCGAGCCCAATGCGGGCGTCGTCGCGGTGCCGGACAGCCGTTTAACCGTCCTGGCGGACATGTATCATCCCAAGAAGGTGACCCCCGCCACGGTGGAATTTGTGGACATCGCCGGTTTGGTGAAAGGGGCCAGCAAGGGCGAGGGCTTAGGCAACAAGTTTTTGAGCCATATCCGGGAATGTGAAGCCATCGTGCACGTGGTGCGCTGCTTCGAGGATGAAAACATCATTCACGTGGACGGTACGGTAGACCCTGCCCGGGATATCGAAACCATCAACTTAGAATTGATCTTCGCCGATATGGAAACGGTGGCCCGGCGGGAGGACAAGGCGCGCAAGCTGATCAAGACCGGCGAAAAGAAGTACGGCGAGGAGGCCGATTTGGCCGCGCGGGTATTGAAGCACTTAGAGAGCGGCAAGCCCGCCCGTACCTGCCCCCTGAACGACGAGGAAAAGGAAATCGTGAAGGGCTGGTTCCTGCTCACCACCAAGCCGGTGATCTACGCCGCCAACATCGCCGAGGACATGGTCAGCGAGGACGAGGACAGCATCGAATTCGTCCGCCAGGTGAAGCAGATCGCCGCCCAGGAGCAGGCGGAGGTGCTGGTGATCTCCGCGCGCATCGAGGAGGAAATCGCCCAAATGGACCTGGCCGAGAAGGAAGAATTTTTGCAGGAATTGGGCATCGGCCAAAGCGGCCTGGACCGGCTGATCCGCAAGTGCTACCACCTGCTGGGCCTGATCTCCTTCCTGACGGCGGGCGAGGACGAATGCCGCGCCTGGACCATCACCCGGGGCACCAAAGCGCCCCAGGCGGCGGGCAAAATCCACACCGACTTCGAGCGCGGCTTCATCCGCGCCGAGATCGTACCCT
>JAFXMP010000219.1 GCA_017530275.1 Clostridia bacterium
AAACAAAAGGCGTTCTGTTGGATAGAAACCGGTTCACCACCCTGGCCTTCGTTTCCCTGGACGCCAGCGGCAACCGGGATTTCAGCTTTGCCCGGAAGCCGGGAGCGGATACCTGCCTGACCCCCGATGAAATTGACGAAAGCCTCATCGCGGACGCCAAGGTGTTCCATTTCGGCACGCTGTCCCTGACGGGGGAACCCGCCGCCTCCGCCACCCGGAAAGCCGTCGAATTGGCCAAGGCCCACGGCCTCACTATCAGCCTGGACCCCAATCTGCGCAAGCCGCTGTGGAAAAACGAAGCGGACGCGAAGGCCGCCATCGAATGGAGCCTTCACCAGGCAGACATTGTGAAGATCAGCGACGAGGAAATTGAATTCCTGTGGGGGCTGACCCCGGAGGAGGGCGGAAAGAAACTGCTGAACGAGTACGGCGTTTCCCTGGCCTACATCACTCTGGGGCCCAAGGGCTGCTACGCCGTCACAGCTTCCCGTCATATCACGGTGAACAGTCCCTCTGGCATTCAGGTAATTGATACCACCGGAGCGGGCGACATTTTCGGCGGCAGCGCCATGAGCCAGTTCTTGCAATATAAAAAATCCCCCTCCGATCTGACGGAGGAGGAATTAACCCAGATCGTCCGCTTCGCCTGCACCGCCGCCAGCCTGTCCACCCAAAAGCACGGCGGCATTACCAGCGTTCCAGATAAGCAGGAAGTGCTTGACCGACTCAGAGTTTAATGAAAAGCCTTTCGTACATTGGATTGTGCGGAAGGCTTTTTAAAACAGCCTTGATTTTATAACTGGATGATTAAAAAATTTTGAAAAAGTCTTAATTCACCCTTTACAGCATACATCTTGACGCTGTTCTGCAAAGACGGAAGTACAATGACCCTCTATGTGGCTACGGACAGCTGCCACACATTCCGCACAGAGGACGGCAGTTATTTTGCCTACGGCAACGGGGAGGAAGCCCTCAGGCAGTATGACAGCACCGCGATCATCGGAGAAACATTTTGGGGGCTTTTCGGGCTTACTCCCGCATATGAAGATATTTACGGCGGCAGTTGATTGAAGGAAACCGCCCAATCGACAAGGAAAACCGGACACGCTCATCCGAAGCATGCCCGGTTTCTTTAAGTACATTTATTACGCGATCTTCCAGGAAGCAGCCTCCTGTCTTCCCTCCACAAAAGATTTGTAAATGGCGAAGCTCCAGCCCGTGGGTTTCCAATGCGTCCTTCCATGCGCCGCGCGCCAGCAGCGTCACATCGCGGCCCGCTTCGCAAAGCACATGGGTCAGATAACAGCCGATGACTCCGGCGCCGAATACCAGTGCTTTCATCTTCATCACGCTCTTTCCCTACATCTTCCTCAGATAGAAGTCGCAGCGATCCGCGCCGGTTCCCAGCGTCCCTGTCCTTTGAAACGCAAGGCCGGGGAGGTTTCCGTAGCAGCGCTCGTCATTGGCGCAGAAGATTTTGGTCAGCTCCGGGCAGCCCAGCTCGGTGAAATATCGGCAATAAGGGCAGGCGACGACGTCCATGCGGTACTCGCCCTTTTTCTTCGGATAAAACACGTTTTGAAAGCCGCTGCTTGGGCCGAACAGTTTTTTCACCATCGGATGCCAGAACCAGACGAAGAAGCTTTTCATGCCCGGCAGCTTCATCAGCTTCGCCAGCTTCCGGCCCACTGCGTTTGAATGCTCGATGGCCGTATGCTCGATCACGGCGTAAGCGTTCTCCCGGCTGGTCGCTCCGCAGAGCGTCAGGTAAATCGCGGCGGAAGGAAAAATGTAGTGATCCGTATGGGTACGCACGCCGCCGGACAGCAAACTGTACTTTTTCAGAATGCCGTCCAGCCGGGTTTCCGCCTTGTTCCACAGGTCATCGCTGAGGGATCGCGGAAACCGCCTGTCCATCTCCTCTTTGACGGCCTGTTTTGCTTTCAGCATCTGCTTTGCGGTTTTCATATCCAGCCCTCCTCAATGCCCGAATACGGGAAACATGATCCCGGCCAGAACCGCCGCAAGGATCGGATTCCCAAGGATCGTAAGCAGCCATTTCACGATCAGCGTCTTTCGGGGGATATACGGTTTCAAATCCTCCGTGCCCGGGATCGTCCACGCCTTGGTATGGCCGACCCAGTACCAGTCGATAAAGAAGCGGTCAAACAGTCCCTCCGCCATGGCGAGAAGAAGGATCTGCCAGAAGGGCGTCCAGAACCCTCTTGCGCCGTTGATGCCGTAAACCGCCCACAGCACAAAGGCGATCAGGACGGGCAGCGTGATGGATTTGAACAGCTTTTTATTCCGGTTCATCCTGTCCTTCGTGATCAGGCCCATTTGGACGACCCGCTCCTGTACGTCCTGTTCAAACAGGAAAGCGGCGTTGTGGGTCCCGTTGGCAATGGCGACCACGCAGGGCAGGAAAAGGATGAAGCAAACGACCAGACATTCCGGGATCAGGATCATTACGCAAAACCTCCTCAGAAAATCGTCACGGCAAGCCCGGCAACGATCGCCGCGCCGACGATCCAGATCAGGGTCAGGACGCCGCGCTTTTTCATTACCTGCGGCCAGGTCTGCACGAAGGGGATGTCCTCCGTGCCGGGAATGATCCAAAGCCTTGAATGGCCCACCCAGAGCCGGTCGATCACGATGCCGTCAAACCAGTTCATGACCTCCAGGAACAGCAGCGCTTGGAAGTACGCGGGCCAGAAGGCATCAATGCCGTTCCACAGGCCGACGATCAGCAGCAGCGCGGCCAGCATCACCAGAAAAAAAGGGATCATGAAGCGCTTCCGTTTCCGGGCGACGGTCTCCCGGTCGGTCAGGCCCAGCTGATACACCCGCTCCTGCACGGGCTTGGGATAGAAAAACAGCGCGTTCAGGGCGCTGCCCCGCACAGCGAGCTTGACCATCAGGGTGAACAGCGCGCAGAACAAAACCGACTGCAAAACGATCATGCTTTCCTCCCTCAGAACAGGCTTCCGACGCCCGCCACGATCAGCGCCGCGATGGGGCACACCAGCAGCGTCCAGCCCAGGGCGTGCCCCGGGATCGCCAGGGTCTTCAGCCATTCTTTGCGCTCCCAGGCTTTGCATTTTTCCGCGCCTTTGATCATGTGCCTCACCTTTCCGGGCAGCCAGCAGTCCAGGATCAGGAAATCGCTGACGCTGACCATGGTCATTTCCGCATAGCCCGTCCCAAACAGCGGCCAGAAGCCCTTGACGCCGGCCAATCCCGCGCTGACGCCCCACCAGATGAAAATCATGAGATACAACGGATACAGGACCAGGTACATTTTCCTCTCGTCACGCCTGTCCACATATGGGGCGGCGGCTTGTTTGATTTCCCTGGGAAACATGGTGCTGTACGCCTGGGGCCATAAAAGAAATCCCACGCCTACCACGGCGTTGAACAGCATGGACATCGCCAATCCGTCTACAATGATTCTCGGCCAGTTCATTTCCAATCCCCCCTCAGCGTTTGAATCATCCATTTCCAGCCTTCCTTCGCCTCCCGGCAGAGCGGGAAGACGGGATAGCAGTGGAACATGCCCTCGCCGACGACCATTTCATAATCCACATGATACCGCTTCATGGCCGCTTCAAAGGACGGCGCAAGGGCATACAGGCATTCATCCGAACCGTAATTGAAGATCACCTTCGGGCAGCCGGTGAAGTCGCCGGTTTGCAGGTAGATCATGTACTCCGGCACGCTATCGTCCCCGTGACGCATGATGGCTTCCGCCGTTTTCATGTACTGCGCGGGGATCGCCACGTCCTTTTTGTCCAGTTCCAGCATCCGCTGCCATTCTTCTTCCGTCTTGACGCAGGAACCGGGAGAGAGCGCCAGGATCAGCGCGGGACGCGGCAGTTCACTTTTCAGATCGTTCAGATACGGGATCATCCCCAGCGCCAGATTACCGCCGGAGGAGGTGCCCAGCAGCGAGATGTTTTCCGGCGCATAGTGCCTGAGCATCTCCTGGTAGGTGCGCAGGATCATCTGATAGGCGCGGCTCAGCGGATAATCCGTACACAGCGGATAGTAGGGCACATAGAGATCCAGCCCGCTTTCCTTGGCCACCTGCAGCGCCTTTTTGACGGAGCCGGGCCGGGGCGCGCTGACCATGCCGCCGCCGATCAGGAAGAGGTTGGCCCGCTTTGCCCGGGGCTTGTGGGTCATCACCAGCACGGTGCAGCCGTCAACGGTGATGCGCTCCACATGGATTTCCGCGTCCCGCAGCGCTGGGATGGGATTCTTCGCGTTCCGCGCTTTCGCCTTGGCAACAATGGCCTCCGCGCCTCCGGCGAAGCCTCTGTTCTTGAACCCGATGAGACGAACCAGCGTTTTCAGCAATTCGTATTTGAAGGACATGCCGTCTCACTTCTCCTTCCGCCTGTATCCGCAGTCGCAATACGGCCCGCCAGAGGCCAGGGTATATTGCCGCACAAAATCTGTCGTCCCTCCCGCCTCGCTCATGGCGTAATCCAGACGGCACATGGCGGGGACATATTCAAAGAGGCCCAGCTCCTTCATCAGCGTGCAGATGCCGCATCGGCTGAACCGGGCTTCATAGCCGCTGCCGTCCGGATAAGGCAGGAACTCCATGTTCCAGGAATAGGGATTTCGATCTGCGGCCCGTAGTGCGGCGGTGGCCTTCATGCCCTGAACGTCCTGTCTGCTGAACTTCCGCTTGCCGCCCATCCGGCAAAACCGGCGCATGGGAAGAATCATCATGGCATCGTTGTAATATTTCGTTGCCTGCTCCACAGCAGGTTTTTGCGGCAGGCTCAGCAGGAACCCCGCCAGCATGGCGCAGCTGACGATGTTCATTTTGAAGCGGTCGCCTTTCTCAAAGGCTGGAAGGGAGGCGATGATTTCTTTGTATTTTCCCTTCGCTTTCCCGGTGATTTCAGCCGCCGCTTTTCGGTCAATCCCCAGCGCATCGGTCAGTTGTTTTTGAAAAGAACACCGGAACAACAGCCACATCCCCCAGGGCATTCCCGCGTACTTCATCATGCATACCTCCAGCGAAACGGATGCTTGCGGAAGGATCACTTCTTTGCAAGCACTCTGATCCAGGGCTTGGAAGCATGGCGTTCGGATCGCACTTCGGAGAAACCCGCCTTCCGCAATGCTGTCTCAAGCTGTTCTGCCGTATAGCATTTCATCCCGTCGATGATCTTTTCAAACTTTTGTCCGGTCTGATCCCTGCCGTCCGATTCATTGCAGATCAGGAAAAGTCCGCCCGGTTTAAGAACGTTCGCCACCTGTGCAAAGCAGTTTTCAAGTCCGGGCCAGAAATATACGGTTTCAAAGGCGGTAGCCAAATCAAAGGCTCCTGCCGGGAGCGTCAGCCTTGACACGTCTCCCTGCTGAACAGTGCAGCGGCCCGCTGAAATCATCTGTTGATTGTAAGCCGTCGCTTTTTCCACCGACAGCGGAGAGTAGTCAATGGCCGTAACATGCGCTTGCGGATATATCGTCAGCAATTCCCCGGCGTTCCGGCCTGCGCCGCAGCCAAGATCCACCGCCTTCTGCGGCGTGATAGACGGCACATACGAAAGCCCCCAATCCGCCAGTTTGGCATGGCCCGAGTTCATCCCGTTCAGCATCATCTTTCCCAGAAAGCCCTCCGGCTTCCGCGTCTGGCTCACGAAGTTTTTGAACAGTCCCATTCTGTTTTGCTCCTTTCAAATACTTTTGCTGCGCTCCCATCCGTCCCCGGCGTCGGTCTTGTGCCGGATGAAATCGAAATCGCAGCAGTCCCCGCCCTGGCAGAGGGTTTTCGTCCGCTTGAAATCTGTATAGGGTAAGCTGCCAAAATTAATGATATCCGAATGGCAGAACATGGCCCCCAGCTTCATCAGATCCCGCTCGTGGAAGATGTGCCAGTACAGGCATTCCCGGCACTCGAAATGGAAACGGTCCTTGGGGTCCTCGTCCAGGTGCCAGACGTATTTCCAGCCCGCGCCGGAGCCATGCCGGAAGCCGAAGGGCAGGATTTTCTTCATGGCCGGGAGGAAGAACGAAAGCCGCGCCATTTTCTGATAGGTTTTCGGCGTCAGCGCGCCCCACATGGCTTCCGAAATGGTTTTGAACGCCTCCGGTTCGCCTTTCCCGTGTTTCTGCAAAACTTCGTACAGCGCGATGGTGGTCAGAATTTGCGCCAGGTGCTTGTAGTTTCCCTGATCGCACCATCGTTTTTCTTCCTCGAGCAGCACCCGCATCCGGCTGTTCACGTCCCGCTGGATTTCCGGGGACAGCGTGGGGAACAGCACTTTATAGCGGCTGACAGTTACCAGCTTTTCAGGCGTATATTGCTTCATTCTCCGTCATTCCTTTCGCACTCCGCGTACATCATGGCGATGCGCGCCGTCATTTCTTTGCTGAAGGTCACGCGCCAGCCGTAATTCCCCAGGAAATCCAGGTATTGTTTTGCCGTCCATTGGTGTTCAAAGCGGATGCCCGCAACGCGCAGGATGCCGGACCAGACGCGGCTCATCAGCTTACCCTTATGCTCCACAAAGTTGGGAGCGATGAGCAGCCCGCCGGGCCGCAGCACCCGTTTGATTTCATGCAGCGCTTTTCCCGGATCGGGAACGATGTGCAAAGCGTTGGCGATGATCACCGCGTCAAAAGATGCGTCGGCGTAGGGCAGGTGCATGGCGTCCGCCACCTCAAAGGTCAGGTTGGGGAGAGGTTCTCCCTTCTTCGCCTGGGCGATCATGCCGTCGGAATAGTCCGTGGCGATCATTTTTTTCGCCGCCGGGGCCACGTGCCGCGCAAGCAGACCGGGGCCGGTGGCGATCTCCAGCACCTCCATGCCCCGGATCTTCTCCGGGATGCGCTGATACATAAAATCGTAGATGTGCTGATCGGCCTTCATGGCCTGTTTGTAGATCGGCGCGTACAAGTCCCAAATCTTTTTCTTCATGCAAACGCTCCTTCTATCCCAGCGCCACGTCCAGCGCCATCATCAGGGTAAAGCCCGCCGCGAACATCAAGACGCCGATATTGCTGTGCTCGCCCTCGCTCATTTCCGGGATCAGCTCTTCCACCACCACATATATCATGGCCCCCGCCGCGAAGCTCAGCAGATACGGCATGGCGGGCACGATCAGGGAGGACAAAAGGATGGTCAGCACCGCCGCCACGGGCTCCACCGCGCCGGACAGCACCCCGTCCCAGAACGCCCTGCCCTTGTTCTTTCCCTCCGCGTGCAGCGGCATGGAAATGATGGCCCCTTCCGGGAAATTCTGGATGGCGATGCCCAGGGACAGCGCGAGCGCCCCGCCCGCGGTGATCTCCGCGGAGCCGGACAGCAAACCCGCATACACCGCGCCCACCGCCATGCCTTCCGGAATGTTGTGCAGCGTGACGGCCAGCACCATCATGGTAGTCCGGGCCAGCCTGCTTTTCGGGCCTTCCGCCTGATTCGCGTTCATGTGCAGGTGCGGGATGACGGAATCCAGCAGAAGCAGGAAAAGGATACCAAGCCAGAAGCCGATCACCGCCGGCAGGAAGGAAAGCTTGCCCATGGGTTCCGCCTGCTGCATGGCGGGGATCAGCAAGCTCCAGATAGAGGCCGCCACCATCACCCCGCTGGCAAAGCCGGTCAAGGCCCGCTGAACGCCCCGAGAGAGCGCCTTTTTCATGAAGAATACGCAGGCAGCCCCGGCGGACGTGCCGATAAATGGGATCAGAAGGCCGATTCCTGTATCCATGTTCATTGCGCGTCACCTCGTTTTCAGCGGTTTTTCTTTTCCAGCCGGACGCTTCTGGCCTTTTCTTCCGTGTCGTCATCTTCCACATAACCGTCGTAAGGCGCATCCGGATCGGAATAGCGCCTCGTGAAGGGCTTGCAGATTTCTTCTCGGTGGGCAAATGCGAAATCCAGATCGTCCGTCCAGCCGGTATGCCCGGTGATGACCGCGATCCGGCGGTTCCGGGCGCGGATGTTTTCTTCCAGCTTCTTTAGGGACTGAACGGCCAGCCTGTTGTCTTCCGCCAGGGTGCTGAGGAAGCTGTACCCGCCGTCCGCGCCGAACCAAATCGTGTCGCCGGTAAAAAGGTAGGCATCGTCGATCAGATAGACCATGTGCCCCCAGGTGTGGCCCGGCACTAAGATGCACTCGATCCTGATATCCCCGATAAAGAAGATTTGCCCATCTTTTAACAGCGTTTTCTTGTTGTCCGTCTTCACCATCGGCAGCTTGTACAGCCCATGAAAGACCTTCCGCCGCTTTTCGCCGGTCAGATAGCGGTTTTCGATCTCGCTGAGATAGACCGCTGCATCCTTGAACAGCAATTCGCTGTCCGTTTCCAGCGCGCATACGTGATCGGTGTCCTGATGGGTGATGAGGATATCCCGGATGGAAGCCGGATCGATGTCCAGCCAGCGCATCTTCTCCCGCAGGCGCTCATAGTTGTACCCCGCGTCGATCATAATGGTTTTTCCGTTCTTCGTGTAGAAGAAGATGTTGGCGACCCATTCCCGCACGCAGGCCACACGATCGTCGATCCAGCCCGTGTTCAGGGGCTTGAAGATCGCCTTGCCACGGAACAGCCTGCTCATGGATTTCTTTTGATGCTCGGAATCCTTTCTTGCCACGGTTCAACCCTCCTTCAAACAGCCGGTGTTGATTTCCGCCCTTCGGGACATTACCAGCAAACCGATAAACATCCACAGGCTGCCAATGCTGATCCATCCCGCCGTGATGGCGTTGCGCAGCGCCGTTTCCGGCAGGAGCTTCAGCAGCATCGTCAGCGCCATGCCCACTGCGGGGCAGCCCAGCAGCATATCGCCGATCAGCACCATCAGCGCGGCGAAAATGCCCAGCTTCAGCAAATGCCGGATACGGGACCAATCCAGCGGGCTTTTATTTGAAGCACGAACATCCACGTTTCATTTCCTCCTTGGTGTTAGTTTCAGCTAACTACGGTTCAAAAAAATAAGACGATCGCGATAGCTTTTCTTCTCTTTCCCGCTTTTTACGCCCGGCTTCTGCCGCTCCGGCTTCACCGCATCCTCCGGCACGGCCCAGGAGCGCCCCAAACGCTCGCAGCCCGGAACACGCCCTTCCAGGATGTACTGATTCACCCAACGGATCGAGATGCCCCATTTCTTCGCCGTCTCACTGACGGATCGATAACCTTTCATTCTCTCCTCCGACTTTTGTTTTGCCTCCGGTTCCATGTGCAAGTTAGTAATTACTAACGCCTATATTATATTCCAAATACAGCGGAAATCAAGAGGGAAATTGAAGAAAAGAAAAAAATGCCGAGCAGTGCAGTAACATCAACGACGTTACGCCGATGCCGGAAATCCTGAAAGAAATAGAGAACAGATTGGGATATCCTCGTCACTCACGAATTTAATTGCATCATTATTTAGAAAAATGAATATATTAAATTGACAAAGTAAAGCAGATGCAATAGAATATAATTGCATCATTGCACAACAAAAAGACGATGTTGACCATCAGAAAGAGGCAATTGATGAGATCGTTCAACTACAGAAAGCTATACAAAAAACTGCTCGTGCCTGATATTGTGTCTTATCTTGCTCAAATTCATGAGCAGAAGGGACAGCAAAATCTGTTTATCGAGGCGCATAAAGACATCCTTGGCGAACTAAAGGAAACTGCAAAAATCCAGAGTACGGAGGCTTCCAACCGCATCGAAGGCATTATCACAACCGATGATCGCCTCAAAAGGCTGGTGCGGAACAAGACGACGCCTAAAAATCGAAACGAGCGTGAGATTGCCGGATATCGGGATGTCCTTGCGACAGTCCATGAAAACTATGATTATATACCGATCCGTCCCAGCGCCATTCTTCAGCTGCATCGGGATTTGTATAAGTTCAGTAACGCCTCCATCGGCGGGTGCTTCAAAAACAGTGACAACGTGGTTGCCGAAGAATTGCCGGACGGTACAAAGCGCGTCCGCTTTGAACCGGTTCCAGCTTGGGAGACGCCGGAAGCCGTCGAACGCCTTTGCGGCGCCTACAATGAGGCGTTAAAAGACCCGGAAATGGACCCGCTGCTTGTGATCCCCGTATTTATCCTGGACTTTCTCTGCATCCACCCCTTCAACGACGGCAACGGCCGCATGAGCCGGCTGCTGACCTTGCTGATGCTCTATCGTTCCGGGTACATCGTAGGGAAATACATCAGCCTGGAAAAGCTGATTTCTGACAGCAAAGAAAGCTATTATGACGCGCTCCGGGAAAGCTCCGTCGGCTGGCATGAGGGAGAAAACGACTGCCTGCCGTTCGTCCGATATATGCTGGGCGTCGTCATGGCAGCCTATCGAGATTTTACTTCCAGGGTTGAAACTCTCATTGCGCGCGGCCTTTCCAAGCCGGAACGCGTGCGGGAAATCATTCGCCTGACGACGGGGCGAATCACAAAGGCGCAGATCATGCAGCAATGCCCGGATATCAGCCAGGTGACGGTCGAGCGGGCTTTGCGGGACATGCTGGACAAGGGCGAAATCCTCAAAATCAGCGGCGGACGCTATACATCCTATACCTGGAATTGGGAGGGGGAAAACAAATGATTACCGGCGAACTGAAGAGCAAAATCGACAGCTTATGGGAAATTTTCTGGACGGGTGGCCTGACCAATCCGCTGGACGTGATCGAGCAGATGACCTACCTCATGTTCATCCACGACCTGGACGCCGCCGACACCCTGCGGGCGAAGGAGTGCGCCATGCTGGGCCTGCCCTTTGAAAGCATCTTTGCCGACGAGGTGCAAATCGGCATGCAGACGGTGGACGGTACGCAATTAAAATGGAGCGTATTCCACGATTTCCCGGCGCAGAAAATGTACAGCGTGATGCAGGAGTGGGTGTTCCCCTTCATCAAAAACCTGCACGGCGACAAGGAAAGCGCCTATTCCAAATACATGGGCGACGCCATTTTCAAGGTGCCCACGCCGCTGATGCTGGATAAGATCGTCACCGCCATGGACGGCATCTATGAGCAGATGAGCAAATTCAGCGAAACGGATTCCCGGGGCGACGTGTATGAATATGTGCTGTCGAAGCTGTCCACCGCCGGGGTGAACGGCCAGTTCCGCACGCCGCGGCACATCATCCGCATGATGGTGGACCTGATGCAGCCCAGGGCCGACGACCTGATCTGCGACCCCGCCTGCGGCACATCCGGCTTCCTGGTGGCGGCCAGCGATTACTTAAAGGAAAACCGCAAGGCCGAGGTCTTCTTCAACCGGCAGAACAAGGATCATTACATGAACCGCATGTTCACCGGCTTTGATATGGACCGCACCATGCTGCGCATCGGGGCCATGAACATGATGACCCACGGGGTGGAGAACCCCTTCATCGAGTACCGGGACAGCTTAAGCGACCAAAACCCGGACCGGGAAAACTACAGCCTGATCCTGGCCAATCCGCCCTTCAAGGGCAGCCTGGACGCGGAGATCGTCAGCACCGATCTGCTGAAAATCTGCAAAACGAAAAAGACGGAATTGCTGTTCCTGGCGCTGTTCCTGAAAATGCTGAAAGTGGGCGGGCGCTGCGCCTGCATCGTGCCGGACGGGGTGCTGTTCGGCAGCTCCACCGCCCACAAGGCCATCCGCAAGGAGATCATTGAAAACAACCGCCTGGAGGCCGTGATTTCCATGCCCTCCGGCGTGTTCAAGCCCTACGCCGGGGTCAGCACCGCCGTGCTGATCTTCACCAAGACCGGCCATGGCGGCACGGACAGCGTGTGGTTCTACGACATGCGAGCCGACGGCTTTTCCCTGGACGACAAGCGCAGCCCGGTTCAGGAGAACGATATCCCGGATATCGTGGCGCGGTTCGGCAATCTGGTCGCTGAAAAAGACCGCGCCCGCACAGAGCAGAGCTTCCTTGTGCCGATAACGGAAATTGTGGCGAACGAATATGATCTGAGCATCAACAAGTATAAGCAGACGGAGTATAAGCCGGTAGAATATCCTCCGACGAGTGAGATCATGGCCGATCTACGGGAGCTGGAAATGCAGATCGGAGAAGAAATACAGAAACTTGAACAGCTTCTGGGGCTGTGAAATTCGGATTTGTGGGGGTGATGGGATGAAGCAATACATACCGCTTAGCCGAGTGATATCAAAGGCATCCGTAGAGAGATGTGGCGATCGGCAACTGCCAATTCTTTCTATCACGATGAAAGATGGACTTGTTCTGCAGGATGAGAAATTCAAAAAACGGATTGCCTCTGCAGATACTTCAGACTATAAGGTGATTCTAAGGGGGAAACTGGTTCAGGGAATCCACATTGATGAAGCCAATTTCGGCATACAAGACATCGTTGATGAGGGAATTGTCAGTCCGGCTTATAAGGTGTGGGAAGTTGATTCGTCCATCATTTTTCCGAAGTATCTGGAGATGATAATGCGCTCGCCACGCAGTTTATCGTTCTATCGGAGCAAGTTGAATGGTTCGGTTAATCGGCGCGGCCGAATGACTGACGATGATTTCCTTGCTATGCCAATTCCTTTTGTCAATTATGAGCAGCAGAAGAGGGTTGTTTCGATAATTCACCAAGCATCAAGCCTCATTGCAATGTATAGCCGTCAACTCCTCGTCCTCGACACCCTCGTCAAAGCCCGATTTGTCGAGATGTTTGGTGACCCAGTGCTTAATCCAAAAAGCTTTCCTGTTTACCGTATGGATGAAGTTGTTGAGTTCCAGGGAGGGAGTCAGCCCGATAAAAAATACTTTGAGTACGAGCCTACATCCGACAACATACGTCTGATACAGATTCGTGATTACAAGACAGATAAATATATAACCTACATTCCTAAAGCGCTCGCAAAGCGACATTGTACTGCGGATGATATCATGATAGGAAGATATGGCCCGCCTATTTTCCAAATTCTTCAAGGAATTGAGGGCTCTTTCAATGTTGCACTAATGAAAGCAACTCCAAAAGTGGGAAATCGGGAATTCATTAGATGGTTTCTTAAGCAGGACTGTTTACTACGTTATTTGGAAGGGCTATCACAAAGAACCGCGGGACAAGATGGTATTCAGATGGACAAACTGAATGCATATCCATTTCCAATGCCCCCTGTTTCGCTACAAGAAGAATTCGAATTATTAGTCCATCAGGTCGACAAATCAAAATTGTCCATCCAGTAAAGCCTGGAAAAACTGGAAACCCTGAAACAATCCTTGATGCAGCAATACTTTGGATAACAACGAGGAGAAACATGATGAGCATTTCATTGAAGGAATTTCGTTTTCTCATATACAAGGCAGAAAACGAGCAAGCCACCGCGCAGGTGGTGGTGATGGACGAAACCGTATGGCTGACGCAACGGGCCATGGCGGAGCTTTTTGACGTGGAAATCCCAACAATCAATTATCACATCAAAGAGATTTACGCCACCCATGAATTGAACGAAGGTTCAACTATTAGAAAATTTCTAATAGTTCAGCCGGAGGGGAATCGTCATGTAGAACGGGAAGTGATCCATTATAATTTGGATGTGATTATCTCCGTTGGATATCGGGTGAACAGCCTTCGCGCCACCCGCTTCCGTATGTGGGCCACCAGCGTGCTGCGGGAAAATATGACGAAAGGGTTTGTCCTGGACGACGACAGATTGAAGCAGGGGAAAACGGCCTTCGGCAAGGATTATTTCCGGGAATTGCTGGAACGGGTGCGCTCCATCCGGGCCAGCGAGCGGCGTATCTGGCAGCAGGTGACGGATATTTACGCGGAATGCAGCATTGACTATGACCCCAACGCACCTACCACCAAAGATTTTTATGCCATGGTGCAAAACAAATTTCACTATGCCATTACGCATAAAACCGCGGCGGAAATCGTCTTTGACAGCGCGGATCACACCAAGGAAAACATGGGCTTATCTACCTGGAAACACGCGCCGGATGGAAGAATCCTGAAATCCGATGTTCAAATCGCTAAAAACTATCTGGATGAAAAACAAATCACGCGGCTGGAAAGAACGGTGTCCGGCTATTTTGACTATATTGAAGATTTGATTGAGCGGGAAAACGTATTTACCATGCGGGAATTTGCAGACAGTATCAATGCTTTCCTGACGTTCAGAAGGTATGATATCCTGCCGGACAAGGGCCGCGTAATCCCATCAGCAGGCAATAGAGAAAGCCAACAATGAATATGAAATCTTCAATAAAACACAAAAAATCGAATCCGATTTTGACAAAGAAGTGAAAAAGCTTCTGGGCGATGACAACGACCAAAAATGAGGTGATCCCATGACCAACTTCGATTTCCTTCTCTCCACCCCGGAATTCGCCTCCTTCGGCGAGGCGGCGGCAGCGGCGGAAAAGATCTATCCCATCGACCCGGCGGCCTCAGTCATGACCTGCCGCCGGGCCATGGAAAGCGCCGTCAAATGGATGTATTCCGTGGACAAGGCCCTGACCCTTCCCTGGGATGATACCTTGGCCAGTTTGCTTGGCACCGAGGAATTCCGGGACATCGTGGACGGGGACCTGATGCGGCGGCTGGATTATATCCGGCGGGTGGGCAACAGCGCCGCCCACGGCGGGAAGAAGATCACGAAGGAGCAGGCCATGCTGTGCCTGCAAAACCTGTGGGTGTTTCTGGATTTCGTGGCCTATTGCTACGGGGACGATTATACCCCGGGCCAGTTTGATCCCGCCCTTCCGGAGCAGCAGGCCGCACCGGTGTATGCCGTTCCCCCGGAAACCGAAACGCAGCTCAGCCAGCTGATAGAGGAAAACGCCGCCCTGCGGGAGCAGCTCACCGCCCGCCGCGTTGAGCAATCGCCGGCCTATACCCCCAAGCCCCTGGAGATCAGCGAATACAAAACCCGGAAGCTGTACATCGACGTGATGCTGGAGGACGCCGGCTGGACGAAGGGCAAGGATTGGCTGGACGAGGTGGAATTGCCCGGCATGCCCAACAAAAGCGAGGTGGGCTATGCCGATTATGTGCTTTACGGCGACGACGGCCGCGCCTTGGCGGTGATCGAGGCCAAGCGCACCTGCGTCGATCCCGCCAAGGGCCGCCAGCAGGCCAAGCTGTATGCCGATCTTTTGGAAAAGCAATATAACCGCCGCCCGGTGATCTTCCTCACCAACGGCTTTGAAACCCGCATCGACGACGGGCAGTATCCCGAGCGCCGGGTGGCCACCATTTACAGCAAGCGCGACCTGGAAAAGCTGTTCAACCTGCGGCGGATGCGGCTGCCGCTTCGGCATATCACGGTGGACAAGCGCATCGCCGGGCGATATTACCAGGAGGAAGCCATCAAAACCGTCTGCGAGAGCTTTGACCAGAAGAACCGCCGCAAAGCCCTGCTGGTGATGGCCACCGGCAGCGGCAAGACCCGCACCGTCATCGCCCTGTGCAAGGCATTGCTGGGCAAGGGCTGGGTGCGGAATATCCTGTTCCTGGCCGACCGCAACAGCCTGGTCACCCAGGCCAAGCGCAATTTCGTCAACCTGCTGCCTGATCTGAGCGTGGTCAACCTGTGCGAGGAAAAGAGCAACATCACGGCGCACTGCGTATTTTCCACTTATCAAACCATGTTCAACTGCATTGATGCCGTCCGCGACGAGGATGATGAAAAGCTGTTCACCTGCGGGCATTTCGACCTGGTGATCTGCGACGAGGCGCATCGGTCGATTTATAACAAATACCGGGATATTTTCACCTATTTCGACGCGCCGCTGGTGGGCCTCACCGCCACGCCCAAGGACGATATCGACAAAAACACCTATGTAATTTTCGAGCTGGAAAGCGGCGTGCCCACCTACGGCTACGAGCTGGCCCAGGCCGTGAAGGACGGCTACCTGGTGGATTTCATCAGTGTGGAAACGCGGCTTAAGTTCATCCAGCAAGGCATCGTGTATGACGAACTGTCCGACGAGGACAAGGAAGCCTACGAAGCCACCTTCGAGGACGAGAACGGCGATTTGCCGGAGAGCATCGCGTCCTCCGCGCTGAACGAGTGGATCTTCAACGAGGACACCATCCGGGAAGTGCTGCGGGTGCTGATGGAAAACGGATTGAAAATCGACTACGGCAACAAGATCGGCAAGACCATCATCTTTGCGAAAAACCATACCCACGCGGAGAAGATTCTGGAGGTTTTCGGCAAGGAATATCCGCATCTCACGGGCTGGGCCAAGGTGATCGACAACTACATGACCTACGCCCAGAGCGCCATCGACGAGTTTTCCGAGCCGGATAAGCTGCCCCAGATCGCCATTTCCGTGGATATGCTGGACACCGGCATCGACGTGCCGGAGGTGCTGAACCTGGTGTTCTTCAAGAAGGTCATGAGCAAGGCCAAATTCTGGCAGATGATCGGCCGCGGCACCCGGCTGTGCCCGGGGCTGATGGACGGCCAGGACAAGAGCAAATTTTATATCTTCGATTTCTGCGGCAACTTTGAATTCTTCCGTATGAACAAGAGCCGGCCCACGGCGAACATGATCGCCCTCTCCGGCGCGCTGTTCAGCCTGAAAGCGCAAATCGCCTTCAAATTGCAGGATATGGCCTGGCAGACGGATGAATTGATTGCCTTCCGCAAATCGCTGGTGCAGGAGATGCTGGAAAAGGTGCAGGCCCTGAACCGGGAAAACTTCGCCGTCAAGCAGCACCTCAAATATGTGGAGCAGTTCAGCCAGGCGGACAGGTATCTTGCCCTGACCTACGAGGACACATTGGACATGGCGCGGGAATTGGCCCCGCTGGTACAGCCGGACGCGGACGATCCCAAGGCACTGCGCTTCGACGCGCTGATGTACGGCATCGAGCTGGCCTACCTCGCCGGAAAAAAGTATGCCAGAGCGCGGCATGATCTGATGGCGAAAGTGTCCGCGGTGGCCGGCGTGGCCAACATCCCGGAGATCATGGCGCAGCAGGACTTGATCCAGAAGATTCTTACAACAGATTATGTGGAGAATGCCGGCATCAGCGAATTTGAATACATCCGGGAAAATATCCGCGATCTGATCAAATACATCCCCATCGACCATACAAAATATGAAACCAATTTTGATGATGAGATCCTCTCCATCGAATGGAAAGAATCTGAGCTTGAAAACGATGATCTGAAAAACTATAAAGCGAAAGCGGAGTTTTATGTCCGTCAGCATCAGGACAATGCCGTGATCGCCAAGCTGAAAGGCAACATCCCCCTGACAGAATCGGACGTTGCAGACCTGCAGCGTATCCTGTGGAGCGAGGTCGGTACCAAGGAAGATTACGAGCGTGAAATCGGCTCCGTTCCCCTGGGTGAATTCGTCCGGAGCATCGTCGGCATGGACATGGCCGCCGCCAAGGCCGCTTTTGCGGAATATCTGGTTACCACCCAGCTGGACAGCCGGCAGATCTACTTTGTGAATCAGATCGTGGAATACATCGTTCATAACGGGCTAATGAAGGATATGTCCGTCTTGCAGGAACCGCCCTTCACTGATCAGGGCAGCATCGTGGAGGTATTCACGGATATGAACGTATGGCTGGGCATCAAAAAAGCGATCGATCAGGTCAACGCAAATGCGCTGGTTGCGTAAGCAGGTGCGTGATCTGCTGGATTCGCTTTAGGATGTCAAAAAGAAAAGGCAGCAGAGCAAACACAATTCTGGGGTTCCTATACTGATGAAAGAACCTATAGTTTTGATAAAAAGTATTATGCAGTGCAAACTGTCAGGGAATCAGATGAGATCCGTTATATTCTTGTGACAATATACGATATCGCTGCAAATCATGAAGTGAGCAGTTTTATGCCTGCAAGAGCTTCCGACTTCTGGGGGATATGCTGGGAACGGGATACTTACAACATATGGATACAGTCCGCTGATATCGGAGCATATTGCTATGAGTATCAGAACGGGAATTGGATACGTAATGAAACAGTAAGAAAGCCGGACTATATCATATCAAGAAATGATACAGAATACAGGAATAATGCCGAATTGCAGAAAGATATGTATAAATGCCCGACCGAATGACAGCGGAAGAGATAAAGCCCGGAATGCAAAGGAAATGATTGATATGTCAGATTATCAAACAGGTGTCTTATTGGTGCACGGGATTCAGGGCAGTCCAAAGCAGTTGCATTTTCTGACCGAGGCGCTTCCCAGGAATACAATCGTCAGCAACCTTTTGCTGCCAGGACATGGCGCCGGTGTGTCACAGTTCCGGCATAGCGGACAGGAACAATGGCTGTTGGCAGTGGTTGATGCTGCTCAAAAATTGCGTATAAAATGCAATAAAGTAATCTTTGTGGGGCACTCGATGGGCTGTCTGCTTGGATTGCTCGCCGAAAAGGAAAATCCCGGTTTGTTTTCCGATATGATTCTGCTGTGTTGTCCTTTTTCACTTCATCTGACTTTTCGCTATCTGAAAAACAACATCCTTTCATTCAAAAAAGATCCATCTGATCCTTATGTTCTGGCGACAAAGGAAGCGAATAGCGTAAGTGCCAAAAACCCTCTTGCTTATTTTTTCTGTGTTCATCCATATTTGGAATTGCTGCGCATGATTCATTCGGTCGGGCGAATGAAGTTACCGTCCGTCTCTGTAAAGTATTTCTTTGCAGATCATGATGAAATTGTCAGCCCTCATTCTGTTGCCATCGCTGATGCCCATAAGACAAATAGTACCCATATATTAACAGACTGCGGTCACCACTATTTTACAGATGAAGCAAAAAAGAAAATCAAAGATGTTTTACTTACCAGCTGTACATGAAAGGCTGAAATCTGATGTATATTGATTACAGTGGAGCTGTAGTGTGAGAGGTGCATGCAGAATGACAGAATCCATCAGTCCCAACGTCTCAAAGCACCACGGTAGTAAAGGCCTGGCAGAAAGCTCGTGGAAGGGTATAAAGGTTATCCGACAGGCTATCTTATCATATGGAAAAATCAGGATGTGCGTTTGAAAGATGGAAAGATTTCCGCTGGGAAGAAAATCCTGATCGATGGACAGCAGCGCGTTACTGCTCTGATGACGGCGATTATGGCGTCAAGATCGTTTCCTCCCCCACCATGACGCTGAACGGCGCAAACCACGACGCGCTGTGCGAAAAGCTGGGCGTGGATAAATCCATGCAGGCCGTCGCCGTGCTGCTCATCGGCCGCGCCGACACGGACGCCGTCACCAGCGCCACCACCCGGGAAACGCTGGACACGCGCACCACGATCATTGAGTAAATGAAAAGAGCGGAAATCCTTGAAAAAGGGATTTCCGCATGGCAAAGAGCGTCAGCTTTGATGCCCTGTGACCGGCCGGATTTTTTACGGCCGGTCACTTTATTGTGGCGGAAGCAGGAGAGGCATCCTCTGTCAGAAAAACAGGATCCTTGCCAATTCTTTCGTATTCGGGATAATTTTCCACCAGCAGATCCGGTGTGTCTTCATCCATATTTTCATGGCCGCTTTTTTCTCGCCGGCCTCCACATAATATTTTATCAAATCCATTTCCCTTTTCCATTTGATCTCCCTGTGCGCCTCCAGGTAATCTCTGTTCTTTTCGATCAGCCTTGTAATGCCGGCAATCCGCTTATAAGGGTCTTTTGTGATTTGTTCTTCGCTGTGGTAATAATTCACCAAGGGTTCATTCACATAGACGACAGGATACTTTTTTGCGATCCGCAGCCATAGATCCATGTCCTGGGCAGACTGCATCAAGATATCAAAACCGCCGACGGCCTTCACGCATTCCGTCCGCATCAGCGGCATGGACATGCCGCCAAAAAAATTCCCGGCTTTCATCAGATATTCATACAGCATTCCTGAACGCTCGGGGATTTTGGAGGCGGTCTTTTTGCCTGTATCTTCAAATATACTGTAAAATGGACAGTAAACCAAAGCAGCCCGCTCGTCTGAATCTTTCAGTTTTTCTATTTGTTTCTCCAGTTTGCAAGGGATCCATTCGTCGTCGTCGTCCAGATACGCAATATACTCCCCCCGCGCCATCTCCAATCCTACGTTCCTGGAATAGCAGGCTCCGCTGCTTTTGGGGTTTTCATGATATACGCTCCGATAATCATCCGCATATCGTTTTACCATGTTTTTTATGGCAGGCCTGTATGCGTAATCATCGGGACTGTCGTCAATCACGATCAGTTCCCAATCCCGATACGTCTGCGCGATCACGCTGCGGACGGCGCGCTCAACGATATCGGGTTCTCTTTTATATGTTGTGATGACGACCGTTATCATTTTTCCCTCCAGATATGAACAGCAGAGATGAACAGATTTCCATCGTCGGCAAATCAGGACGCTGTATTCGGCGCGTCGGGCTTCCTTTGCTCCAGGATCCGGATGGGCTTGAACATGATATGTCCCCAATAGCTGCTCTGCCATCTTTCCCCTTTGATTCCAAATACTTCCGTGTTGAAAACGGAAAAGGGAAGCGTGTTGGAAATACAATCGCACTTTTCTCTTGCATAGGAACGGCTCCGCTGCAGGATACTGATTTCATAGTAATACGCTCCATCTGCCAGGCCGCTGCAAGACACCTGAATATCGATCTCGTTTTTGCCTTTACAAACTGAAAAGTTCCCCGATTCCGTTTTGCCGATGCGCGTTCCATCCTGGTAAAACAAGATCATCATGAGCCGAATATCGTCATAATCGCCGCCGGCATCCATTTCAAACGTGATGTCCATCGATTCTGTTTCTTTGTATACGTTGTTTTCCCGGTCAATGCTCGCTTTTGTGAACAAAACGCGCCTTGAAATACCGCCGAGGCGCGCGGAGGCGGTCAGGTCGATTTCCCGCTGATAGGCGGCCGTGCCCGCGTCCATATAGTAAGAAATGGATTTTTCCACGTCGCCATTGAACATCAGCTTTCCGTGATCCAGCACGATGCATTTGCTGCACAGCTGCCGGATGGTGTTCATGTTATGGCTGACATAGAGGATCGTGCGGCCCTCGGAAGAAGATACTTCGCTCATTTTATCCAGACACTTCTTCTGAAAGGCCATGTCGCCGACAGCCAGCACTTCGTCCATGATCATGATTTCAGAGTCCAGATGCGCGGCCACGGAAAACGCCAGCTTCACATACATGCCGCTGGAATAGCGCTTGACCGGCGTATCGATGAACGGACGGCACTCGGAGAAGTCGATGATGGCCTCCAGTTTCCTGTCGATCTCCCGCTTCGTCATGCCCAGGATCGCGCCGTTCATATAGATGTTCTCCCGCCCGGTCAGCTCCCCATGAAAGCCGGTGCCCACCTCCAGCATGGACGCGACGCGGCCGTTCAGGCCGATCCAGCCGCTGGTCGGCGCTGTGACCCGTGAAATCAGCTTCAGAAGGGTGGACTTTCCCGCGCCGTTTCTGCCGATGATCCCTACGCGCTCGCCGGGAGCAACGTCAAAGGACACGTCATCCAAAGCCAGGAAGGTGTCCCCCTTGCTGTAATTCCGCGCGCCGATTCGCCTGGTCGGGTCTTCCCGATGGCGCAGTTTTGCATGGAACCGCTGCAATTCTTCCCGCAGGGTGGTTCCGCCGATCTGTCCAAGGCGGTATTGCTTGGATATGTGGTCGATTTTGATCATCGTTTCACTCATTTTTTTGTACCTTTTTCATCCGATTCGCTCAGGAGGTTCAACGCATTCTCGTTTGGAAGCGTAGGCGGTATTGCGGAAACAAACGGAATCAGCGCTTTTCTTTTCGGTGGATATATTGGGAATACTGATTGTATACCTTTTCGTACAGTTTCGGGTGGACGGCAACCAGCCATGAGAATCTTTTTTCATAGGTACCGTACGCGCTGCTTGACCGGAAGTAACGTTTATACCGAAGGAAGTCTTTTTGGAGGACAGACAAAATCGCCCGATCCTTCATGCCGTTTCCGCAATAGGCTTTGATGTATTGGAGGCACAGCCTGCACAGGGAAGCGTAGGCGGTTTCTTCAACAGCGGGATAGACCGCATGCGTCATTTCAGCAATTTTTTTATAGGTCTGCAAACCGCTCATTTGGCGTGGCGTCAACGTGTTTTTCACCACCGTGACCCCGCTGCTGTCACGATTATAATGATACAGCGGCACAGGATCGTAAGCGATACGACGGCAAAGCTGCAGGTATCTTACGTTAAAATGAAGATCCTGCGCCATGCCCAATTCTTCGTCAAACCGCAGCGCGTGATCGTTGATCACCTTCATGCTGTACAGCTTGTTCCACGCAAATCCGCGGAAAGCGCTGGGGCGCATCATCATTTCAAGCGCCTCCGCCGTGTTCAGGATCATCGGCACGGCAGCGCTGTTCCATATATACTCCTTGCCGCTCTTGAAGTTATAGTTGCCGCAAATGCTCAGGTCGGCATGATTTGCTTCACGGATGGACATCAGCTTTTCCAGATATTGGGGCTCCACCCAATCGTCCGGATCGGGGAAAATGATGAAAGCGCCCTTGGCGTGGGTGATGCCGAAATTCCGTGCCGAGGACAGGCCCCCGTTGGGCTTGTGATAGGCACGGATACGCGTTTCCTTTTTTGCCCAGGCATCGCACATGGCCCCGCACTCGTCCGGCGAGCCGTCGTCCACCAGAAGGATTTCATAATTCCGATAGGTCTGCTCCAAAAGCGTCCGGACGCAGTGATCCAGGTAATCCTTCACTTTATAAACGGAAACAACCACGCTGATCGTCTCTTCCAATTTCTCCCTCCTCTCGGAACATGCTCCTCACGCCCATGGAAACGGGAATCCCCGGCCATCGAAAACAGGATCAATGCCTGTACTTGATTTTGTTTTTGCGTATTTTTAACCGGTTATAGGCATTCTCCCCAATGACGGATAAAACAAAACGCTTGAACGATTCGACGATTTTCTGTTTTGCGATGCTTTCTCGGGGATGCCCGATGCGCAAATAAATCTTTTCAAAATTCTTTTCGCCGATGAGGGGAGCAAGAGAAGCTTTTTTATCCAGGAATCTCGCGGCGGCACGCGCCCGGCGCACCTTTTTCGCATGCACTTTTTTCGCGAATTTCGTATGCCACGTGGCGGCGTACCAATGGATCGCCACGGTGTTTTCCGTTTGACGGAGCACCATGTCGCGGAAGGAGATCGGAGAAAAATACTCGGATGGAAAAAAAGCGATGTTGCCGATCCTTTGAAACGTGTTTTCCTGCTTTAATCCGTGGCGGAGAAAAACACGCATGTTCCTCTTCGGGCAGGGGGTCAGGTCATATGTGCCGTCATCCAGGAGAAAGGGGATGGTTTGGTAATCAGCCATCAGCTCCGCCAGAATATCCGCTTGCTTCCGGCAGCCAAAGCCCAAGCCGGTAGCGATGAAAACGTCGCAGTCAAACGGAAAGAACCCGTCGTATTGCAAAAATTCATCCAACGGCCGAAGCAGTTCCACATCCGTGTCCAAATAAATACCGCCATGATTGTAAACAATTTCCAGGCGCGCGTAATCCGTAACAAACGCCCATTTTTTGACTTCGTACGCTTGACGAACGTACAGCGGAGCATTGGAGATATCGTAGTTTTTTTCATTCCATTCTTTGATCTCAAAATCCGGGCACCATTTTTCCCAGCTTTTGATGCATTTGCGGACGATTTCCGGCTTTTCATTGGGCCCAAACCAGCAATAATGGATGGTTTTCGGAATCATCAAATCGCCCTCCTCAGCGTTTCCAGCAGCACACGCAGTAACGATATCAACAGAATATCACTCCTGTCAGATCGTATCCATGAAGGTTCGTTCGATGCGGCAGAATAGCACAAGGCCGAGGAAGAAAAGCAGCAGGCTGAC
>JAFXMP010000220.1 GCA_017530275.1 Clostridia bacterium
AGCGCCGTTGAACACGCCGATGTTGACGTCGGTCTTGTTGATGGCATACTGCACAGCCTTGCGGAAGTTGATGTCGTTGGTGGGGGCGATCGCGCAGTTGAAGGTCAGGTTTTCAATGGAGGAGGCGTCCTTGGCCTGCCAGATCACCTGATCGCTCATCAGATTCTGCAGCGCAGCGATGTTGGCGCGGGTCAGCACGTCGATTTCGCCGCTTTCCAGGGCCACCATCTGCGTGTTGGTGTCGGTCAGCACGCGCCAGGTCACATGCTTGATGGAGGGTTCGCCTCCCCAGTAGTTGGGGTTGTAATCCAGCTGCACATGGTCGCCGGATACCCGTTCGGTGAACAGGTAGGGACCGGTGCCGATGGGATGATCGTTGTAGGCGTCCTCCCCCACTTCTTCGAAGGTTTCCTTATCGAACATCAGGGCATACCGTCCGGCCAGCGCATTCAGGAAAGGCGCATAGGGATCCGTCAGGTGGATGGCGATGGTATATTCGTCCACCGCTTCGGTGTAATCATAGTTGCCCAGCTGCGCGGCGCCGTTGGGAGAGGGACCGTACAGGTTCAGCGCGAAGGCAGCATCTTCGGCGTTGAAGTCGTTTCCGTTGGAAAATTTCACGCCTTCCCGCAGCTTCACGGTATACACCTTGCCGTCGTCGCTGACGCTCCATTCGGTCGCCAGCAGAGGTTCCCGTTCATTGTTGGGGCCCAGCTTGATGAGGGATTCGTACACATTGTGCAGGATCGGCACTTCGTCCATGTTGGTGTTCAGTTTGGTATGGCCGGGGAAGAAACAGTCCGGTTCCGCGGCGCAGCCGACGATCACGGACTCCTTGTCGGGTGCGGCAGAGGCAGTGCTGAATACCGCCATGGTGGCGATCAGCGCCAGAGCCAGGATGAGTGACAGCGTTTTCTTCATTATGGGTTCCCTCCTTCATTTCTCCGCCAGCTTTGGCAGGGGATCCTTTGCCCTGCGGCGCCGGCGGCGTTTCGTTGGTTTCAGCATGCCAGCACAGGCGCCAGCCGTCAAGCGTCCATTTTGTGCTTTTGTCGCTGAAATTTGCCATCTACAGCATCCTCATTTTTTGCGGGACGTACGATTTTTGCATCATTTATCTTATTTGGTCGTCATTCATTCCAAACAATCCGAAAGCGGATAACGCATTGTGTGTTTTGATGTGTTTCTCCTTCATATCTTTTATCGTTTGGTGAATTTGTCCTCTGGCTTCAGTTGATTGATCAATGGCTCGCCTTTATGGAAATGCTCGATATTTTCCAGCACGACGGCCAGTGACCGCCCCAGTTTGTCGGGGCATGCAGGCGTAAAATGCGGTGTCACGAAAAGGTTCGGTGTATCCCAGACCGGGCTGTCTGCCGGAAGCGGTTCTGTCTCGAAGGTATCCAGTCCAGCGCCGGCAATTTTACCAGTCCGCAGGGCATCCAGCAGCACCGCTTCATCGATCGTCTTGCCGCGGCCGACGTTTACGATCACGACATTGGGTTTCATTAATTCGAACTGCTTTTGTCCAAGCATATGCCAGGTTTGATCTGTCAAGGCACAGCACATCACAATGAAATCACACTGCGGAATCATATCATCAATGCTGTCGCCATTGCAGCCGGCGTACATATGATCGATATTCTCATTTGAAAGATCGTAGCGATCATAAGCCAGTACAGTCATTTCAAGCGCCTTTGCACGCTTGGCCAATGCCTGACCGGTATGTCCCATCCCAACGATCCCGATCGTTTGAGAAAAGAGGGCTTTCATTTCCGCCTGGCCCGGATAGCCCCACTGATGCCTGACCTGCGCATCCAGCACTGTGCGGTTGTGGTAGGCATGGTTGAGCATGAAGTAAAGCACATGCTCAGCCAAAGCAGGGGCGGAACGCCCGGCTGAACCAGTGATAGCAAAGCCGGCGTTGATGTAATCATCCTGTGCGATGGCATCCAGACCGGCAGCATCCCAGTGCATCCACGCAAGCTCCTTTGCACTCGACACATCGGGGCGTCCTACAATGACAGCAACAGTCGCATCTGCTAATTCCGCTTGCAGCGTTTCCTGAGCACGAGGTGGAACATAGACAATCTGCGCTTCGGGTGCCGCTTTTTCCAGAAGAGCTTTGTGATGCGGCTCAAATGGGAGATTAGTGACAAGCTTGCGGATTTCGTTCAATGGACTCACACTCCCTTTTATTAAGTTGAATAGAACGCTGACCGTCATCCACAGGACGAGGCAGACCTCGTTATTAGATGAACTCTAATAGAACATCAATGTCCTCCATGTCTGTCTCGCGAAGATTCGTCTGAATCATTCGCCATGATATGTGCTTCCACCATTCTGCCACGCCGGTCGCCTGCCTTCATTGAATCAGCGCCGCCGCGTACCGGTCCAGTCTGGCGATGCGCACCACGGTCGTCTTTTCGGTCATTTGCTCGATGGTGATGCCGTCCTGATGCAGATCGGTGAGGCGGTTTGCCGCCACCGGCACCTCCACCCGGATGTCGTATATGGGCAGGGCCTTTTCCACCGTCATGCCGTTGAAGCCGGACATGTTCACCGCCTGCAAAAGCAGCCCGTCCCGATTGGCGTCCCAGAACAGTTCCACGCAGGGGTGCGCGTCCGTTTTCAGAATACGCGTCTCGGGAGCAAAGCGGTCAATCAGATCGGCGATGATATATTTGTGATCCGCATAGCCGTATTTGTGGAACAGCGCCGTCACCGCCCAGGGGACAACGATGGTTTTTTCATCCGGCGACACCAGCACGCTGCCCTGCTCCGTCAGCCGGGTCCCGTAAGCCCTTTCCGCCGGGCCGAATTCACCCCGGGCGATGTAGGGCAGCAGCGGGGTAAAGTCCGTATCCCCCGCAAAGCCGATATCCTCCGTCAGCATCACCCAGTCCTTCCGGGCAAAATGCCGGAAGATCTCTTTTTCCCTCGTGAAGACGTACGCCCCCGCGTTGTCGCTCTCCACGGATGCAATCTGCACCCCCAGCGCCGCGGCGGTCTCCTCCTTCAGCGGCCGGTTGGCTGTGAGGGCCATCACCTTTTTACCCAGCCCTTTTACGCCGGCAATGGCCTTTCCGCTGGCCGTGCGAACGTCCGGCCAGATCACCAGGTCAAAGCGCTCGGCCAGCGCGGGCTCCTTTTCCAGCTGCCCGTCGGCCATCATATCGATGGGAATATGCTCCTCCTTGAGGATCTTCATCAGGCCGAAGCAGGCGGCGCTGCCGTCGTGAATGGGGCGGGAGCCCTCCTCCCGCACCACCAGCACCCGGGCTTTGGAATCCAAATGGCCGTAATACCGTTCGTTCCGCGCCGCGTAATGGAATACTTCCTTGGCCTCCGTCAGGCTGTTCTGATCCGGATAGCCCTCGAAAACGCCGTTGATGCAGAAATCCAGCATGCCGCCGGAGGCCAGCGTTTCCCACAGACGGATCTTGTTCAGCTCCGGGGAGACGCCGGTGTAGCGCCAGCGCAGATCAACCGCGTTGATGACGCAGCTGGCCAGCGGGCGGTCCGGCCAGGTATAGCGGGCGGCCAGCTGATTGTTGGAAGCGTTCATCAGCGGAATGGGATTCGGCCGGCCGATGCCCGTATTGGTTTCGCTGCGGATCATGTCCACGTTGTCCGGGCTGTAGGTGCACAGGCACGTCTCCGGATTGATCGATTTAACCAGCGCATGGATACGCGCCAGCGCCTCGGCGATGGAGTGCCGCTGGAATGCCTGGTAGGTGGCTGCGCCTTTTTCCTCCGGCGAATCGCTGTTGGGAATGTCCAGCCCGCCGGAAAACTCCCTGTACAGCTTTTTGCAGCCCTCACAATGGCAGGGCCCGAATTGATTGCCGTAATAATCCCAGCCCGCAAAGCCGAAGGCGTTGAAGAAAATACCGTCCATTCCGGGATAGGTTTCCATGGCCTCCCGCACGATCTCCAGGGAATACTCCCGCTGATACCAGCTGGAGATGCAGGTGGTGAGGGTGTCCGCGCAGCGAAGCAGCTGCCCTTTGGCGGACCGGTAGAGCCATTCCGGGTGCTCCTCCTGGAATTTTTCATGGACCCGGCCGAAATCGAACCGACCGATAAAGCGAATTCCTGCCGCGTGGCATTTTTCGATCATTTCGCCGATCAGATCCCGCCCCTCGGGCAAATAAGGACTGACCACCTGATACTTCAGCCTGGTCGGAAAAAAGGAGGTCACACCGCCCACGCCGACCATCGCCACATTGCAGTCGAAGTCCTTCAGCTCCTGAACCCATTTGTCCACATCCATGGCTGCGTCGATATCCCGGGTGTTGTTCTGGATCATCCGAATGTTGTTTTCCTGCCACCATCCCATGCAAAATTCCTCCTTGTCCAGTCGTTTCGTGTCCGTACGGTCCGATCAGCTTTCCTGCCGCTGATAGCGGTATGTCCAGTCGGCAATGCCCTTTTCTTCATCGGTGGGAATCACGAGGATACGCACCCTGCTGCCCTGCGCGGACAGATCGGCTTCTCCCCGGCAGGCATCGTTTTTTTTCTCATCCAGCCGTACCCCCAGCACGCCCAGCTTTTCACATACCAGGCGGCGGATCAGCGCGCTCTTTTCCCCAATACCCGCAGTGAATACCAGCGTATCCAGGCCCTCCAGTTCCACATGGAAGCCCCCGATATAGCGTACGATCCCGTCCACGAACACGTCAATGGCCAGCTGCGCCCGCTCGTTTCCCTGCGAGGCCGCCTCCTGCACATACCGAAGATCGCCGCTGACGCCGCTGATGCCTTTCAGTCCGCCCCCGGCATGGATGCCTTCGTCGATTTCCTGCTCGGATACACCCATGGCCCGCAGGAAGGGCACCACCTCGCAGTCCAGATCGCCGGTGCGGTTGGCGTGAATCAGGCCGGTCTGCAGCGACATGCCGAAGCTGGTGTCCACGCTGATCCCATCCCGGATCGCGCACACGGAGCTGGAGCCGCCCAGATGGCAGGAGACTGCCTTGTAGCTGGGGCCGATCCGCTTCTTCAGGACGGAAGCGATATAGCCGTGGGAGGCGCTGTGATAGCCCAGCCGCTGCACGCCGTACTTTTCATACCATTCATAGGGTACACCGTACAGGCGGCGGCACAGCGGGATCTCCCGGTGAAAAGCCGTTTCAAAGCAGCCGATAAAGATCGCTTCAGGCAATTGTTCCCGCATGACGGCAATGGTGTCCAGATAGCCCTGATTATGCAGCGGCGCAATGGGCAGCCAATCGCGCATTCCCTGCAGCACGGCCTCGTCGATTTCGTGGACCGCCATATGCCCCTTGGACACGGTAGCCTTGTATCCCACCCGATCGATCTCGGAGATCTTTTGGATCACACCGTGGGTCCTGTCGGTCAGGCAGTCCAGAAAGCGCCGTACGCCAAAGCTGTAGGAGGGAATATCCTGCTTTTCCAGGTCGACGGAATAACCGATCACGTCGTTTGCGTAGCCAAACAGCGCGTCCTCCCTGCTGCCGACCCGTTCCACCCTTCCCCGGGCGAGCACGGCGCCCTGCGGCATCTGATAGAGCTTGAACTTCAGGGAAGTGCTGCCTACATTGCAAACCAGGATCTTCATTTCTATGGGCATGTCAGCCGCCTCCTTTAAGCGTACGTTCACGGTTCATCCGGGATCAGGATGCAGGTATATTCACTGATTTCAGGGCAGGAAAGGATCATGGCTTCCTCCCGGAAGGAAACAGGCACGTCCTCGCCGGTCCGCAGGTCGACAGCCCGCCGGGCGCCTTCTCTGGG
>JAFXMP010000027.1 GCA_017530275.1 Clostridia bacterium
AGCATGCGCATCTGCATAGACGTTTGCAGCCTTCGGTATTCCTGGATCAGGGCCTTGATGCCAGCGTCAGCGTCAATTTCCTTCTTAAGCGCGCTGTATTCTCTGTATTCCGGGGCTTCCTGAATCGCCTTGGCCAGTTCCCTGGCCGCTTCCATGGCCTGCATAGTGTTCCCTCCCATGCATTCAACGATACGGAAAGAAGGATTCTTCCCGTTTATTTTTCTATAAATGTTCAGTTCTGGGCTTCTTCTTCCTTGGTGATCAGGGGTTTTGGTATAAAGCCCCGGAAAGCGGTGTATTCCTCACAGCTTTCCACGGTCAGGTCACCCGCTGTGCCGCGCATGGTTTCACGGGCAATGTGCAGGCCCATGCCTCGACCCTCCCCTTTGCCGGAAAAGCCGGGTTCGAAAATGGAGTTCAGCAGTTTTTCCGGAATGGCGGGGCCATTGTTTTTTACCTCAAAGGAAAAGCTCTTCACATCCTCGTTCAGGGTGATCAGCAGCCGGGGAGAATCCCGGCCCTCCAATGCGTCCATAGCGTTGTCGATCAAGTTGCTCAGCACCCGGCACATTTCCCAGGCGGGCAGGGGCAGGTTATCCCACACCGCGTGCACAGCCAACTCTACATCGATGCCCCGCTGCTGCGCTTCGGCCATTTTCGCCCGAAGCAGGGCGTTCACCGGCGCGCAGGCGGTTTTCAGCGCCTGGCTGACGGACTGGATATCCCCGTACACCTGCTCGATATAACGATTAGCCTCCTCATATTCCCGCATTTCGATCAGGCTGTATACCACCTGCAGGTGGTTCAAAAAATCGTGGCGCTGCACCCGCATGGCTACGTTCAGATCACTCATTTGGGTAACTGTTTCGTCCAGTCCCCGGAGCTTAAAGGATAGCTTGCCCGCCTTGTATGCTTCTGAAATATCCATCACCGCACCCCAGGACACCACCACTGCCAGCAACAGTACTACCATATCGCCCAAAGGGCCCTGGAGGGCAGAATTAACGCCGTCGTTGAGGATATAAACTGCCAAAGCCACCACAGCCACGATTTGCAGGGCGTTGATAATAATGGAATATAAGGCTGCCTTGCGGATGTTCACTTGGCGCTGAATTTTCATGATTCCGAGTCCATCTCCTTTCGCAGGGCGGTCAGGATGCGTTTTTCCATGCGGGAAATCTGCATTTGGGTGCGGTTCAAGCGCACGGCGGTTTCCCGCTGGCTCAGCCGCAGAATAAAGCGCAGGTGCAAAAGCTCCTGTTCCGTTTCATTCAGGGTTTCCATGGCCCGGCGCAGGTCTTCCCGCTGCTCCGCCAAATCAAAGCTGGTTTCTCCAGCGGGCAAGCGGTCCGCAAGGGAGAAGCCGTCCTCATCCTGCTGATCCAGGGATACCACGGCATTCGCCGTTTGCGCCGCCAGCGCGGAAAGCACCTGTTCCAGCGTCCAGCCCAAGACTTCAGCCAACTGCCGGGGGGCAGGTTCCTCATGGTGCAGGGCATAATAAGCTTCTCTCGCCCGCGACATTTGGGTGGCCCGTTCCCGCAGGACACGGGGCGTTCGCAGCAGGCTTTCCTTATCCCGAAGGTGATTGCGCACCGCGCCGGTGACGGTGGGCGTCACATAGGTGGTGAATTTGTATCCCTTTTCCGGTTCAAAGCCCCGTAGGGCCTGCACGCAGGCCAAACAGGCGGTCTGGTACAGATCGTCGTATTCCCCGCCCCGAAAGGAAAACCGGCGTGCGATGAGGGCGCACAGGGGCAGGGACGCGTCCAGCGCTTCCTCCAGCCGCTTTTCCGTCCGCTCCCGTGCGTATAGGCATGCCAAATCATGCATCCGATGGGCGTCCATGGTCATACGTTCGCGGGCAGGGTCATCCGTACACAGTGCACGCCCGCGTCGTCCCGGTCCAGCGCCACTTCCCGCACCAAGGTTTGAATGATCAGCCGGGCGATTTCAGGATCAGCCTTTTCTTCCTCCGGGCAGCGGGTGCGCTCCTGGGCGGTCAAGGTCACGTGCAGGCCGTCAGGCCGGGGTTCACACTTGAGCGTCAGGGTTTCGGCGGTAAAATCCTGGTGCAGCAGCAGATCACAGCTTTCCTCAATGGCGGTATTTAAATCATCCATCACGTCCACAGGCACGTCAAACAGTGCGCTGACGCCGCTGGACGCCATGCGCAATACCAATACCCATTCTTCCCGGGCAGGAACCGTCAGCGTCATGGGCGTCATACTTTTTCCACCACCTTGATATTGGGATCGCCCACCAGATACAGCAGGGCAGAATGAGCGTCCCCGGCGTTTTTGACCCAGAAAGAACGAGGACACAACAGGGTGATCCCCTCGTCAGGCAGGTTGAAATACACGGGGATGTTTCCCGGCATGCTGGACAACAGCCTTTGTACATCCGCCATCTGTGACCGTTTCAGGCGCACGTAAATTTTCGTTTTTGAATCTTTGGCGATTTGGGCGTCGGTGCGCGTATCCGGGACTTTTTCACCAGAGTTTTCCAGGGGTTCCACCGTGTCCGCCAGCAGCTTGATATCCTCTTCTTCCCGCACGGACAGACGGCCTGTCACCAGCACGGCCTGATCTTCATTAAGGCTCCGGCTGTATTTTTCGTACACCTTGGGAAACATCAGGCATTCCACCTGGCCAGTCTGGTCTTCCAAGGTGAAAAAGCCCATCATGCCGCCCTTGCGGGTCACCTTGCTGTGACTTTCCACGATGATACCGCCCATAGTCACACGCTTGCCGTCCTCGGACAGGCCCTGATCCGGCGAATCCGAAATCTCCTGCAAATAAGCGGTATTCACCGGCAGCTTTTCCAGGGCTTCCGCGTACTCGTCCAGGGGGTGAGCGGTGCAATAGACCCCCGTCATTTCCTTTTCCTGGGCCAGCAGTTCTTTCAAGGGATATTCCGGCAGCTCGGGATAGGTTTCCTTCGTCATCAAATCCTCGGCGGGCTGGCCGAAATCGAAGAAGGACACCTGGCCGGTCACGTTCTGCTTGCGCTGGCTGGCCTGGCTGTCCATGGCGCTTTCGTAAACGGATATACACTGGGCACGCTTGGCCCCCAGGCCGTCGAAACAGCCCGCCTTGATCAGGCTTTCCACCGCCCGCTTGTTTACGTCCTCCCCCGCCACCCTTCGGCAGAAATCGAAGATATCCCGGAAGGGGCCGTGGTTGTACCGGTCCCGGACGATGGCCTCCACAGCCTTCTCCCCCACGTTTTTCACCCCGCCCATGCCGAAGCGGATGCCCTGCTTGCCATCGTCCAAGGTGTCCACCGTGAAGGGACGGAAGGAGGAATTGATGTTCGGCGGCAGAATCGGGATATTCTTCTGCCTGCAATAATAGATGTAGGCGGCGATCTTGGCACTGTTGCCAGTGACGGAATTCATCAGCGCGGCCATGAACTCGGCGGGATAATGGTATTTTAAGTACCCCGTCTGGAGGGCCACCACGGCGTAGCAGGCGGCATGGGGCTTGTTGAAGGCGTAGGAAGCGAAGGAGGTCATTTCGTCGAAGATGGATTCCGCCACCTCCGCCGATACGCCCTTGGAAACCGCGCCGGGAATGTGATCGTCCTCGGAGCCGTAAACGAAATTCTTCCGCTCCTATGCCATGACGTCTGTTTTCTTTTTCGCCATGGCCCGGCGCACCAGATCGCTGCGGCCATAGGAATAGCCCGCCAGATCCCGCACGATCTGCATCGCCTGCTCCTGATACACTACGCAGCCGTAGGTCACGTCTAAGATAGGGGCCAGCAGGGGCGTTTTGTACTGCACCGTTTCCGGGTGCTGCTTGCCCCGGATGTATCGGGGAATGGATTCCATGGGGCCGGGGCGGTACAGGGAAATAGCGGCGATGATGTCCTCAAAGCTGCGGGGCCGCATGTTGGTGAGGAAGTTCCGCATGCCGCCGCCTTCCAACTGGAACACGCCGTCGGTGTCCCCGGCGCAGATCATATCGAACACCCCTTCGTCGTCCAGGGGAATGTCCTCGGGCTTTAGCTGAATGCCCCGCTGGGCGATCATGTCCAGCGTGTCCCGAATGACGGTCAGGGTGCGCAGGCCCAAAAAGTCCATTTTCAACAGGCCCAGCTTTTCGATGATGCCCATAGGAAACTGGGTGGTGATCACTTCGTCGTTCTTTTGAAGGGGCACGTATTTGACCGCTGGTTCTCTTGTGATCAGCACGCCGGCGGCATGGGTGGAGGCGTGGCGGGGCATACCCTCCAAGGTAAGGGCCGTGTCGATCAGGCGCTTTACCCGATCATCTGTCTCGTACATGTCCCGCAGTTCCTTGTTCTGGTCCATGGCCTTTTCGAGCGTCATGTCCAGGGCCATGGGCACGGCTTTGGCTACCTGGTCCACGTCGGCGTAGGAGTAGCCCAGCACACGGCCCACGTCCCGCAGCACGCCGCGAGCCGCCATGGTGCCGAAGGTGATGATCTGGCACACGTGATCGTGGCCGTATTTCCTGGCCACATAATCGATGACCTCCTGCCGGCGTTCATAGCAGAAATCCACGTCGATATCAGGCATGGATACCCGTTCGGGGTTCAGGAAGCGTTCAAACAGCAGCTAATATTTCAAGGGGTCCAGCATAGTGATATTCAGGCAGTAGGCCACGATGCTTCCCGCGCCGCTGCCGCGCCCCGGCCCTACCATGATGCCGTTGTCCTTGGCGTACTTGATGAAATCCCAGACGATGAGGAAATAATCCACATAGCCCATCCGTGTGATCACGGAAAGCTCGTATTCCAGCCGTTCCCTGGCAGTTTGGTCGTCCTTTTCGTAACGCTGGGCGAACCCTTCCTCGCACAGGCGGCGCAGCATGGAATCGGGCGTCTCCCCTTCCGGCACGTCGTACCGGGGCAGGTGGACGGTGTGGAAATCAAAATCCACCTTGCAGCGCTTGGCGATTTCCTCCGTGCGCTGAATGGCCTCGTCCAAACCGGGGAACAGGCCCCGCATCTCCTCCTCGGATTTCACGTACAGCTCCTGGGTATGCTGCCGCATGCGGTTGTCATCCTCCAGGGTCTTGCCCATCTGGATGCACATGAGCACCTCCTGGGCGTCCGCGTCCTCCCGCCGGAGATAATGGCAGTCGTTGGTCGTTACCAGGGGCACGCCGGTTTTTTTGCTCATTTCGATCAGCCGTGGCAGCACCGTCTTTTCTTCCATGAGGCCGTGATCCATGAGCTCGATATAATAATGATCCGGGCCGAACAGCTCCGCCATCTCCCTGACGTATTTTTCGGCGTCGTTATACCTCTCCTCCAGCAGCATTTTGGGCAGATCGCCGGAAATGCAGGCGGACAGGCAGATCAGCCCCTCGTGGTGCTCCCTGATCAAATTATAATCCATCCGGGGGCGGTAATAAAAGCCCCGCGTGAAGGCCTCGCTGACCAGGTACATCAAATTCTGATAGCCCGTTTCATTTTCGCACAGCAAAATCAGGTGGCTGTATTCCCGGCTCAGCACCCGCATGTCCTCCATATCGGGGCATACGTAGGCTTCGCAGCCGATCACAGGATGGATGCCGGCGTCCTTGCAGGCCTGATAAAACTCCACCGCGCCGTAGAGCACGCCATGGTCGGTGATGGCGCAGGCGTCCATGCCCAGCTCCTTCACCCGCCGCACCAGTTTTTTGATGCGGCACGCGCCGTCCAGCAGGCTGTATTCCGTATGCAGATGCAGATGCGCGAACGCCATGGCGCTTCCTCCCTTTCCCACTTTTCCTGTTTGACATTATAGCGCAAAACCCCGTGAATGTAAATGAAAAGCTCGTATGTGCCGGAGCGTTCAGCACTCCTGCGCATACGAGCCCGTGCGGACGAAATTTTTGAAGTTTTACCGCAGCACGAAAAAGTAGCCAGCCAAAGAAACCAGGCCCAGCACCAGCAAAGCGGCGGGCAGAAAGACCAGCAGGGCGGACAGGATCATGGCCAGGGTGTCGTTTTTTTCCAGTTTATCCGCCAGGTTTTCATCCTCAAAAGCCAGTTCCTTGCCCTGCTGCTTTTCCCGCAGTTGGTTCATCGCCTTGTCATACCGGCCGCGAAACATCATGGGTCATTCCTCCGTATGGCTGCCTAAGATATGGTGGCAGGCCACAAAATGATTGGGCGCGGCTTCCACCCATTCGGGCACCACGTGCTGGCAGACCTCGGTGCAGTAGCGGCAGCGGGTATGGAATTTGCAGCCTTCCGGGGGCCGGACGGGGCTGGGGATATCGCCCTCCAAAATTTGCAGCTCTTTATTGGATTCCACGTCGGTGGTGGGAATAGCGTTCATCAGCGCTTCCGTATACGGATGCAGGGGATGATTGAAAATCTCCTGGGATTCCGCCAATTCCACAATATTGCCCAAGTACATGACCCCGATGCGGTCGGAAATATACTTGACCACGGACAAGTCGTGGGTGATAAACATGTAGGTCAGGTTCTGCTGTTCCTTTAGGTCCTGCAGAAGGTTGATGATCTGGCTTTGTATGGATACGTCCAGGGCGCTGACCGCTTCGTCGCACACCACGAACTTGGGCCGCACAGCCAGGGAACGGGCAATGCCGATGCGCTGGCGCTGTCCGCCGGAGAATTGGTGGGGATAGCGGTGGATGAAGTACGCCTGCAAGCCCGCTTCCTCCATGACCTTGATGATATTCTCCTGGAGCCTTTCGTCGGCCTTTTTGAACATCTTATGAGCCATCA
>JAFXMP010000221.1 GCA_017530275.1 Clostridia bacterium
GAACAGCCTGTTCGAGGACAACGCCGAGTTCGGCTACGGCATGAACCTGGGCATCACCCAGCGCCGCAACAAGCTGGCCGACACCGTGAAGGCGCTCATCGCCGTCGAGTGGGCCACCGCCGACATCAAGGCGGCCGGCGCCGAGTGGCTCGAGAAGATGAACGACGCGGAGGGCTCCAAGGAAGCCGGCGCCAAGCTGCTGGCCGCCTGTGAAGAGGGCATTGAGCCCGGCTGCGAGTGCGACGCCTGCAAGCTGGCGAACGAGGTCGTTGCAAACGCCGACCTGCTGACCAAGAAGTCCGTTTGGATCTTCGGCGGCGACGGCTGGGCCTACGACATCGGCTACGGTGGACTGGACCACGTGCTGGCTCAGGGCGAAGACGTCAACGTCCTCGTTCTGGACACCGAGGTGTACTCCAACACCGGCGGACAGGCTTCGAAGTCCTCGCCCACCGGCGCTGTGGCGAAGTTCGCCGCGGCCGGCAAGCGCACCAAGAAGAAGGACCTGGGCCTGATGGCCATGTCCTACGGCTATGTGTACGTGGCTCAGGTGGCCATGGGCGCCGATCCCGCCCAGCTGCTGAAGGCCGTGACCGAGGCCGAAGCCTATCACGGCCCGTCCCTGATCATCGCCTACGCGCCCTGCATCAACCATGGTATCAACATGAGCAAGGCCCAGGCCGAAATCAGGAAAGCCGTTGCTGCCGGTTACTGGCCGCTGTACCGCTACAATCCCGAACTGGATCAGCCTCTCACCATCGACAGCAAAGACCCCACCGAAAGCTATCAGGACTTCATCCGCGGCGAGACCCGTTACCAGACGCTGCTGAAGATGTTCCCCGACGCCGCCGAAAAGCTCTTTGCCCAGAACGAAGAGGACGCCAAGGTCCGTCTTGCCAACTACAAGCGGATGGCTGGCAACTGATTCTTTCCGGAATCAAAACTCCGGGGCTGTCTCACGTGAGACAGCCCCTTTTCGTGTTCATTTTTAAAAAATGTGGGGGAAGCTTCTCTTTGGATGCCAAAGAGAAGTTTCCCCCACACCCCTTTCCCAGAAAGCAATAAAGCATTTCCTGTCGATTAACTAAGCAAGTTCTATCTTGCATTCCGCCAATAAACCGGAGACGGTACGCACATGCAGCGCCGCCTTTCCGGGGCAGGTCCCGGCCCGGAGATAGGCGATGGCCCGGCCATCCAGGGTGGCGCGGCGGTTTTCCGCATAGGGCGTCAAATCGTCGGGCTTTCCGTTTTCAATGCCCAGCAGAGCGATATCGCCTACAGGCTGGCATAGCAGCATTTCATCCTGGGCGGGCTGGCCGTTTTCATCCAGTAGACAGATTTCTACCTGCAAAACGCTTTTTCCGTCGGCAGGTAGTACAGTTGTCTCCTCGGCAAGCCAGATTTCGGCGGCAGTCTGAATAGAGGATAGCGTGTCTTCCGCTCCGTCGATCACCGCGCGCAGTGTTCCCGGTTGATAATTGACCTCCCAGCAGGCCCGGCAGCCATCGTCATCGGTAAGCTGCTTTTTGCCCAGACTTTCTCCGTTCAAAAACAGCTCCGCTTCCTTGGCGTTGGTATAGCAGGATACGATCTTCTTGTCCCCCGGTTCCCCTTCCCAGCGGAAATGCTCGTTCCATACGCCGTGACGCTCGGCGTTTCCATCTCCCATGGCGATTCGCACAAAAGGCGCATCCGTCCACAGAGCCTTGCGCTGGTAATACAGGGGCTTTTCATAGCCCGCTAAGTTCAGCATACCCGCCTGACTGATGCGCACGGGCCAGCCCTTGCATTCCCCCAGGAAGTCGATGCCCGTCCACAGGAATTGCGCGGACATGAAAGCGTTGTCCCGCACGGCGTACCAGGCCCGGGGATCGTGGCTGTTTTCGCTGCCCAAAATCACGCGGCCCGGATAGGTCTTGTGATCGTCCTGATAAAAATGCTCCCGGTAATTGTAGCCCGCGATGTCCAGCGCGTCGGCATAACCGGTATGGTTGGAAAGCTCCGGGAAGGACAGGGCGCTGGTGACGGGCCGCGTATCGTCCAAATTATGCACGATAGCGGTCAGCTCCTTCGCCACCTTCGCCAGCCGTCCGGCGTCGGGCTTTCGGGGATCGTAGAGCCGTTCCGCCGCGGGCTTATTGGCGTCATTATTGCCTAAGGCTTCCTTGAACAAGGGCGTCACGTAGGGGTCGTTGGGGTAGTCGATTTCGTTGCCGATGCTCCACAGCACGATGGAAGGATGGTTCCTGTCCCGCTTCACCATGGAGGTCAAATCGGCAACGTGCCACTGGGGAAAATCCTCGGCGTAGCCGTAATGCTTGGGCGGGTACACGTTATGCCCCTGCCACCACTTGTTTTTCGTGCCCTCCCATTCGTCGAAAGCCTCGTCCATCACCAGCAGGCCCAGTTCGTCGCAGGCGTCCAGCAGATCCGGGTCCGGCGGATTGTGGGCCGTGCGCAGGGCGTTACAGCCTGCTTCCTTGAATTTGCGCAGCCGCCGCTCCCATACGTTTTTTGGCACCGCCGCACCGAGGCACCCCGCGTCGTGATGCACGCACACGCCCTTGAGCTTCATGTTTTCACCGTTCAGGAAAAATCCCAGGTCAGGATCAAAACGGAAGGTGCGGATGCCGAAGGGGATTCTCACGGTATCCTTGGCTTCACCGGAAAGCAGGGCCTGTCCCTCCAGCGTATACAGATACGGGCTGTCCGGGCTCCACAGCCGGGGATTTTCCACGGTCAATTCAACCGTTCCCCTTTCTCCTGCGGCTCGGCTTTGGGAAATGCATTGTCCGTCCGGGGTGAGCAGGCGGAAAACGGCTCCATCCCCGCCCAAGGTTTCATACCGCACCCGCAGAACGGCTCTTTCCGCATCCGCCGAAACCGTAGAAGCAAAAACGTCCCCGTCCGTGAAGCACACCGGATCGGTGATTTCCAATTCCACATGCCGGGTGACGCCGCTGCCGGTGTACCAGCGGGAATCCGCCACGTCGTTATGCTCCACCCGCACAGCGATCACGTTTTCGCCGGGGCGGACGAATTCGGAAACGTCGTAGGTGAAGCTGGTGTAGCCATAGGCGTGAAAGCCTAAATAATTGCTGTTCACCCAGACTTTGGCGTGCTTGTACACTCCTTGAAAGGTGAGACGCACTCGCTTGCCTTTTGTTTCTTCGCCTAAAACAAAATGCTTCCGGTACCAGGCCGTGCCGCCGGGCAGATAGCCCGTGCCGCTGGCATGGCGCTTATCAAAGGGATGCTCCACCGCCCAGTCGTGGGGCAGGGTCACCATGCGCCACCCGCTGTCGTCATAGCCCATAAAATCCGCGTCGGGCACATCGCCCAAATGAAACCGCCACTCCAGATTCAATTTCTGCCGAACGCCCATAAGCGCCTCCCACCCATCTTTTCATATTTGTTCTTTCGGAAGGAAGTTCAAGAACACTTTAAGTTAGTGTGGAGTTTGGAGAGTGGAGGGTGGAGTTTTGAATTGTCTGTCACTTTTGAATAGCAACTTGCAGGATAAACTGCGAATCACTATATATAACTCCACCCTCCACTCTCCACCCTCCAAACTCACTGAAAGTGTCCTTTAGATAGAGAAAGGGGATGCCTCCCCTTGCAGTTTGGCATCCCCTCGTTCCTTTGTCAAGGAAATTATTTGCCGTAGGTGGCGTTGATCTGCGCCTGCAGCTCGGCGGTCACTTCGTCCACACCGGCGGCGCGCAGGGCGTTCTGGAATTCGGCCACGATTTCCTCGGCGGTGCCGCTGTACTGGCCAAAGCAGATGTACTTCATGTAGGTGTTGTAGATTTCGTTGCACTGGTTGATGTAGCTCTGCACCATGCTGTTATCGAACACGAACGCTTCGTAGGGATACATCACGGCGATCTTGTCGTATTCGTCATACAGGGCGTTGATGGCGTCCCAGTTCATGGCGGAGGAGGGGATTTCCAGCGCGTCGTTGCGGCCCCACCACCAGTTGGTGGAGATGCTGTCGTTGTCGGCCACATAGGTGTCGGGGGTGTAGCGGTAGCCGTTCTCGTCAAGGGCATAGCTGCGGCCTTCCAGACCGTAGTTGAACAGGTCGTAGCATTCCTTGTCATTGCACAGCAGGTCGTACACCATCAGGGTGCGTTCGGGGTTGGGGGAAGCGGCGGAAACGGCGGCTACACCGTGGGTCACCAGGTCGCGGGTCACATAACCGGCTTCCTTGCCCCAATAGTAGAAGCCCACGTCGGCGTCTTCATCGGTCAGGTACATGGTGTTGTCGGTGCTGGACTTGGGGGAAACCAGGCCGGTCCAGGTCTGGGTGTGGTGCTGTTCCAGCGCGGTCTTGCCCTGGCGGAACTCAAGGCGGTTGTCAGCGCCGGTGTTGGAAAGCACGTCGGTGGGCCACACGCCCAGCTCGTCCCATTCCTTCATCAGCTTGGCGTATTCCACCAGCTTGTCGGTTTCTTCCAGGTACAGGCAGTTGATGGTGTAGGGATCGTCCAGATAGCCGCCCCAGATGGCGCCGCTGGCCAGGCCGTCGATGGCGCGCCACTTGGCGAAGGAGCAGATATAGCCGCCCGCGGGATACGCGGTGCCGTCGGTGTCCCACAGCGCGATCAGCTGATCGCCGTAGGTGGCCTTCACGTACTTCACATAAGTGGTCAGGTCGGCCCAGGTCTGGCAGCCGTTCTCCAGCCCGGCTTCCTTGGCCCAGTCGAGACGATAGGCGAAGCCGTGGTTGGTCCACTGGGAATAATTGTCCTCGGGAATGAAGAAGATGTCGCCTTCATAGGTGCACACATCCCAATGCTCCTGGGGAACGGTGGCATAGGTCACGGGAGCGTATTTCTCCAGCATTTCCTTGTCCAGTTCCAGGAAGCCGCCGCGCTTGGCGTTGGGCCACGCGTCCAGCCAGTCGGTGGAAGAACCGATCAGGTCGATGGAGCCGTCCATGGACGCGATGCGCAGGTTGTAGTTGGCCAGATAATCCGTCCAGGAGATCCAGACGATGTTCAGCTCGGCGTTCACCTTTTCGGTCAGGATGGCGTTGAGCTGGGCCAGCATTTCGGCGTTGGCGCCGGTCTTGGGCGCGTCGCCGGTGGTCATGTAGTTGATCACTACATGCTTGGAGGTGTCTACGTCGGCCCATTTTTCAGCCCATACGGCTTCCGCGTTCTCCACGGAAATGTCTTCCGCGAAAACAACGGGGCACAGGCTCAGGACCATAACGGTCGCCAGGAGCAGAGCAAGGATTTTCTTCATGGTTTTTCCTCCTTTTTATTTTAGGGCGCATAGCCCTTGGGAACAGAAAATAGCATCCGCAGCCTCAATCGGCGCGACTGCCCTTCATGGGCAGATCGCTTGTTTCGGCTGATTTCACCGCCGATTTATTGTCGCCACTGGCGACAATCGGCGGTTCATCCCTTCACAGCGCCGACGGTGATGCCGCCGATGAAGTAGCGCTGTACGAAGGGATACAGGAAGATGATGGGGCCGGTGGCCATCATGGCGGTGGCCATCTTCAAGCTTTCGGAAGGCAGGCTGTCCAGGGTGACGTACTGGCTGGCCACGGAGTTTTTAAGAGACTGGGCCTCGTTGATGATCTTATACAGGCTGTACTGCAGAGGCAGCACGGTCTTATTCTGGAGGAACAGGGAGGACTGATACCACTCGTTCCAGTAGCCCAGGGCCAGGAACAGGCCAACCGTGGCCAGACCGGGCTTTAACATGGGCAGGATGATGGACGTGAAGATTTTGAAATCGCCCGCGCCGTCGATCTTGCCGGACTCGGTCAGCTCGTGGGGAATGGATTTGGCGAAGTTCTTCATCAGGATGATCAGCCAGCTTGATACCATCAGCGGCAGTAGCACCGCGAAATAAGAATTGTTCAGGTGGTAGGTCTGGGTCATGAGCAGGTAGTACGGCGCCAGACCGGCCTGGAACAGGCTGGTGAAGTAGACGAAGAAGGAAATGCCGTTGCGGAAGGGGAAGTCCTTGCGCTGGAGGGCGTA
>JAFXMP010000222.1 GCA_017530275.1 Clostridia bacterium
ATCAACAAAAGCCTGTTCCTTACTGTATTCCATCGGCGACCTCCTTGCTTTTGTATCCGGATACACTATAAAGATGCACGGAGAGCAAGTTTTGCTCCATTAAGCAATAAAAAAATTGTGGTGGCTTTCTCGACGCCACCCCATTGTTATACACGATTTCCGGCCCTTAAGCCACACCGATTTCTATCACTTCGTTCACCTCGACACAAAGTGCCTGTCACTTGAGCCACACCGACGCGTGTATCTCAAGAGGCAGGCGCTTTGTTATGTAAGACGGTGAACACTCCGGATTTTGAACACCCCTCCGGGCAGGGGAGAAGAATACATCGTTCGGAAATCATCTGTTTTTCGATGTGAACGGCATGATGGATTCCGCTCATTTTGGACTCTCCAAAATGAACATATCAGCTTCCGGAGAAAATGAAAAACCCTCGAAAACGTAGTGTTTTCAAGGGTTTGTGGTGGTCGCAACAGGACTCGAAGAAACAAACACCCCGGAAACCATAGGAAAATGGAGGAATAACGATCAAAGAAACATAGGAAAATCAACGGTTTTGTAAATCTGGTATAATACCGATAAATGCGCGTTGGCGTATGCGTTGGCGTATGACGACAGATCATCTGTGCTGTTTCATTCAAGGTAAATACAGCGGAAAATGCAGGCTTGTGATAACGAACGCTTTTGATAGGCGTTATTTTTTTGCCCTAAGTTTTCCCTCCATGATTTCATTCATTAGTCGATCAGGGAATGATGAATCTTCTGATCGGCTTTCATTATTTCCGAAAGGGAGGTTCGAAAAATGTATGAACGATCTGATTGAGTTCCAGTATCAGTACGATAAGAACAATCGGCCCCTGATCTCCGGCCTCATGTTACATCAGGCGCTGGGGATCAAAACGCCATACCGGAAATGGTTCCCCCGAATTTGTGAGGGCCGAAATGTGGTTGGCGAGGATTATGTGACATCGGACATTTTTGTCCGACGTATGGATGGCACCATTATGCCCAATCCCCTGCACGATCATTCCAGCGAGCAGGACAAGGAAGTGCTCAAGGCCGACAAATGGGGACGGGCGCTGCCGTTGCTGGAAGATATTTATAACTTCGAGGATGCTTTACTGGCCGGAGCGATGCTGATCACTTTCCTGAAAAACGCGGATCGGGTGAAGGTGGCTTGCCTGGCCCAGCTGGTCAACGTGATCGCTCCAATCATGACCAGGAACGGCGGAGGATGCTGGGCGCAGACGATCTTCTATCCCTTCATGCACGCTTCCCGCTATGGCCGGGGCGCTGCCTTGCGGCCTGTGATCTCTTCTCCTGTGTATGACTGCAAGGATTATGAAAAAGTCCCCTGTGTGGATGCTGCCGCCTCTGTCTCAGAAGATGGGGATGTCACCATCTTTGCCGTCAATCGGGATATGACGGATGATATCTTGTTGGACTGCGATTTGCGGGCCTTCGGGAATCTCCGGGTAAAAGAGCATATTCTGCTTCACCACGATGACGTGAAAGCGGTGAATACAGAAAACAATCCAAACGAAGTTGCTCCTGTACAGGGAAACGGCGCGGCCTGTGAAAACGGAGAAATCACAGTTAAGCTGCCAAGATTGAGTTGGAATGTAATTCGATTGGGAGAATACTCCCCTCTGTAAATCTGTAGAAGAATACTTTGATCCATAACAAAATGCGCCTCCTTTCGGCAGACACAGTTTACCGTCAGGAAGCGCATATTGGAAGCGGGTGCGGAGAGAATTATCAAAAAATTATCAGATTATTAGATGGCGAAATAAGGTTGAGCAGAAAAGCCTTGTAGCCTTTTTGCTTCCTACGAGATGAGGAAGGGAAAAAGGTACAAGGCGTTCTTTGCGTGTTCTGATTCTTTTAGGTTTCCCTGAATCCGTGAAACTCATAATTGAAAAGGCTCAAATGCCTTGTGGCGTAGCGATTTGCGGGTTTTACTCCTTTCACCCAATGGGTGAATTGTTGAAAACGGTGATACCTTTGTGGTACAAGCGATTGAACTGTTTTCGTCAAACGAGTTTCACGGATTCAGGGTTTCTTTAAGCCTCATATGGCACAATGTGTTTGTCTCAAGAGGAAAGCTATCATGAACGCCTGCAAGGCCCAAGCGGAAGAAATCATCTTCCAGGAAATCATCTTCGCATAAAGGATAGCACAAATACAGAACCTCGGCAAGCCGTCAGGAAGAATTTGAAGCAATGATTTATCTCTTATCCTCCACATCCATCCAGTCCCGTGCCTTCATACGGTCATACTCTTCCTCAGTGATGGGAAGAATGGTTCCGTGTTTGAAGCGGTATGGAAAGGAAAACTGACTGTCACTGAGGATAAAGCGGCCACTCGCCAGCGAATCTGCTACAAACGGAATATAGCCCTGTCCTGCTCCCCTCACGCCATAATAATCCACGAATAGACACCATCGTCCATCTTCCAGCTGTACGGCTGTCGGTGCTTCGTGTTTCCCCGCCTCCAGGACGGATAGGGAAGTATCAAAGGCAGGAATCGGAACAAATGGCCCGGTGATGGTGTCCGACACCAGCTCAATCACCTGCTTTGGATAGAGGGACTTCTTTACAAAGAGATAGTATTTCCCATTCTCCCTGTACATGGCAGAATCGATCACGTCGATATCCGGCACGCTGTATAGCACAGAAGGTTTCGAGAAATGGATAAAATCCTTCGTGCGGCTGTACCAGATGGCTTTCACACGGTAATCGTCGGAGACGTGAGAGGACGACCAGTGAAGAAGGTAATCACCGTTCTCTTCGTCGTAGATAATATCGGGAGCCCAAACACAGCCGAAATCATCCCCCATGGGCAGCAATTCCTCTTCCGTCCAGTTCACCAGATCATCGGACTGCCAATGGGCAAGGGACTTGCTTCCATACTGTGTGATGTTGTCCCAGGAGTGAGCGTACTTGCCGCGCATACCATAGGAGAGGGAAAGGTCGGTAGCAAAGATGTGGAATCGGCCGGTTCTCCTGTCTCGGATGATTGTCATATCCCGCACGCCCCGATCTCCATAATACGCCCAGAGGACGGGCCGACCGCTGTTGAGAGCCTCCCAGTGAAAGCCGTTCCGGCTCAGGGCAAAGTACACCTGTTCGCCGTCGGGCGTAGTTGTTTCCCGGAAATGGACAAATAGATAATATTTCATGCTTGCCTTTCTTTCTTTCATTCCATCGCCTGAAGAAGCGGCGTTCGTGGTCTAATTTTCATTTCAGGTAAAAAGTGGATTCCTTTTCCATAGCTTCCGTTCTGGCCTTTCCCATAAAACCGTGGCCCTGGCCAGGCATAACGACTAATTCTGCATTGGGGAATATTTGGGCTGCCCGTTCCGAATAGCGAAGGGGAACAATCGCATCCTTGTCACCGTGAAGAATCAGCACAGGGCCGGTATAAGCTCCAATCATATCATACAAGTCAAAGGATACAGCGTCCTCATTGTATTTCCGGCTGATTGTCATGCCCATAACGCGGCTTGTTTCAGGGAATGTCCCATCATCATTCGCCCGCGCTTTTGCGTCGTCTTGCAGGACGATGGCCGGAAATTCCAATACAACCTTTGCAATATCATCCGGGCGCCGGGAGGCAACCAGCGCGGAAACGAATCCGCCTTGGCTTGCACCCCAGAGATAGATAGCGCTGAATCTGGCATCTGCTTTGTAATAATCAACGATGGCGCTCAAGTCTTCCGCTTCCGTCAGGACGGACATATCAAGCATGGTGCCGTCGCTTCTTGAGCCAAAGCCGCCGCCGCAGAAATCGAAATCATATGTGGCGAATCCCTGGGAGAAGAAATAGGATGCGTAATCTTTGTCTCCCAGGAGGTTGCCGCCGAAACCATGGGAAAGAATGATGAGCGGGATGGGCGTATCAGGGGAAGGAACATTCAACTCTCCATAGATTTTTCCATTGCTGCTTGTAATCATTGGAATCTCCTCCGCATTCGTTAGCACTGCTGACAGCAGCATGATAAGCATGACAAGAAATGGTATTGCTTTCCTCATATAATTAGCCCTCGCCTTTTCATAGATCATTGTTTTGTGCTTCCCGTGCTCTTATACCAGAATTTTGATATTGGTGCAACGGTCAGGGCCTTGTCCACTCTGCTTTTTTCCAGGATAAAGAAGCGTTTCTTCACCGGGAAAAACTGAATGGAAATAAAAACGCAAGCTCATTTTCTTTCTGCCAAAGAGAATTCCAGAACCGTCAGGCTCCAGGGCGGAAGCTTCGTTTCTGCCTTTGAATCGGTGCAGACGATTTCCACTTCCTGCGGCGCCGCCTTATCCGGCTTGGCGAAAGAATTGACGTGGTTTTTTTCTCCCGCGAGCATCTGCCCGTGAGCTGTCTGGTCGGGGATCCCTGAAAGCAGGAGCGTCAACGGCTTCGTTTTTTCCGAAAGATTGACGATTTTTATTTGGAGCGCGTTTCCCGTTCGGGTGGCCACTTGAAATAAGTCCCCGTCTGTTTCGCTTGCCACCAATTCCGTTCCGCAGGCCAGGGAGAACATCTGCTGCACGTAATAGCTGGGCGTGGCGTACACCTCATCGTCGTTGAACCAGATCAGGTCGGGCGTCCAGTCCACTTCCCCTTCCCGGCACAAAAGCGGCGCGTAGCAGCTCATCACCACCACGTCGCTGTTCCGCTCGACGCCGGTCAGGTAGGCCGCTTCACACAGGGCGGCGTATACGTTATTGGGCCGACGGGTTCCCTGCACCGGTTCATGGGCGGCATATTCGCCCAGGAACACCTTTGTGGCGCGGGGATATTTATCGTAGCGGCTTATATGGGAGGGGAACCAGGCGCTGTTCATATAATAATGCTCATCCACCAGATCGCCTGCAAACATGCGGCGGATATTGCTCCAGCTGTCGTTAAACAGGCCGCCCTCCGCCACCGGTCCGGCAGCCACGATGCATGTGATGTCCGGGTAACGGTCCTTCACCGCCTTCGACAGAATCTCATAGCGGTTGAAGTAAACTGTGCCCCAGTTTTCGTTGCCGATGGCGATGTACTGCAGGTCAAAAGGCTCCGCATGTCCCATCTGAACCCGCAGCGCACCCCACGTCGTATCGGCGTCCCCGGTGGCGAACTCGATCAGATCCAGAATATCCTGGGCGTAAACGGCCGTTTCCTCCAGGGTCAGGGGCGGGTCTTTCACGTCCCGCGCCTGGCACAGCACCCCGGCATGCACCACGGGCACCGGTAGCGCGCCCAGCTCTTCGCAGAGGCAGAAATATTCATAGAAGCCCACGCCCATGGTCTGCATCCCGCCCCAGGTATTGGGGATTTCCCGACGGGTTTCCACATTGCCCACGGTGACTTTCCAGTCATAGGCGTTTTCCCGCACATACGTGCCTTCCACCACGCATCCGCCGGGGAAGCGCAGGAATCGGGGCTTCAATTCCCGTAGCATATCCACGATGTCCGTCCGCATCCCGCCGCCTGGCCAATCCGCACCTGTTCGGCTCTGCGGCATCAGGGAAAACATATCCAGGTCGATCGTCCCCTGGCCGGAAACGGTCACGGACAGTACGGCCCCGCCTGTTGCTTCCGCTGTAAACGCTGTGCCGATCTTAATCCATTGATTCTCTTCCTCCTGCCGCGCCAGCGAAATATCCAGCGGCGCGCCGCAGAGGGAATTGCCCGCCGCGTCCGTCAGCGAAATCACGATCCTTCCTCCGGCGACCGCGGTTTCGTCCGCCCGCATCCAAAAGGAGAAATCATAGCTTTCCCCCACGACGATGGGGACGCCGCCTCGGAAGCTATTACCGCCGAAGCCCTGGTTCACCACCCGGATCAGTCCCCCTGCCTCCATGGAGACGCGCAGATAGGTGGGATTGTTTTCGTGGAGCGGCGCGTCGTTTTCCAGCACAGCCTGGGCCTTTTCCCGCTTTTTCAAGCTCCAAGCTTCCCAATGATCCGCATGCTGGGGATTCCAGAGCCCCTCGTTTTCAAAGGAACGGTTTTTCAGCAGCTCCGCGTACAGGCCGCCGTCCACGGCGCAGTTGATATCCTCAATGAAAATGCCATACAGGGTGGGGCTGACGGCGTGAACCGGCTGATCCTGGTTTACGGTCAGCGTGTCGGCAAAAGCCGGGGCGCAACAGCAGACCATGAACACCGTAAAGGCCAAAGCCATCGCAAATCTTTTTCTCATGCTTTTTCTTCCTCGATCGGCGCGTAGTGCATCCGCATCCGAATGTCCTGGGGATAGTTGCCGAACCCCTTACCGAACAGGGTGGCTCCGCCTACGTGCTGGGAGTTTTCCGGCACTTCGATCCGAAAGGCGATGGCCCGTCCGGGGCGAATATTGATGTCGTAGATCGTGGCATCGCTGATACGGCCCCCGTCCATGAAGGTGCCCTGACCATTGATGGACAGAAGTTTGAACAGGCCGTGCTGGTTCCAGTTGGGAAACCACCAGGAAGGATTGTATATGCCGCGGATGCGGCCGAAATCCCCGGGGCTGGTCCAATAGCCTAAGTTCACGCCATTCATACGGAAATAAATGTCGCTGGGCCAGTTTTCCTGCACGCCAGGGGCTTCGGAGGAGATTTCCATGGAAATCTGCAATTCCAGGGGCTGCTGGCCTTCCTTCAGGAAGCAGGGCAGCATGTAATCCACATAGCCGCTGGAAAACCACAGGATATGCGCGTCCATCCGCTCAGCGTCGGCGAAGCAGGCAGGCACGTCTACCTTGCCGATGATGTGCTCCGGGGTGCAGATGCCGCAGGTGGGACGCACTTCATAATTGGTGTACTGCCCCACGCCGATTTCGGTTTCGTACATGTTTTCCGTTACGGAGACCACCGGCGTGGAAATAAGCAGGCTGCTTTCCACCGCCGTACAGATTTTCATAATGCCATGCTTTCCTTCCCGCATCGTCACATCAATGAGGCCGCTGTCCTGAAGAATGCGGATATGCGGGGTCAGCGACCCGGCAGTGAGGCCCGTCCGTTCACAAAGGGCAGTGATGCTTTTGGGGCCTTCCTGCAAAAGCAGTTCCATGATGGACAACCGTGTTTCGGAGGCCAGGGCTTTAAAAACGGGCAAACCAGCCCGAAGGGAGGGAATTCTCAGCATACGGTTTCCTTCTTTGCGGATATTTGCGAAAGACAGAACCGGGCGAAGCGCCCGAAGGCACTCCGCCCGGCGTTGGTTCGTCAGGTTTTTTGTAAATGTGCGTTATTCGCCGTACACGCTGTAGAACACCTTCATGGCATCCTCATAGTACTGGCGGCCGGCGGCGTTCAATGCGTCGGTGTAGTCGTAGGGATCGATGGCGCCAGCGTTAATGGCGGCTTCAATACCCACATAGCCGTTGTAGTCAGAGCCGTGATAGTAGTCGGCAATGAAGGTGTTGAAGCCGGGGATGGTGCGCCCGCCGAAGGTGACGGGGTTCTGGATGTTGGCCAGATATTCGGACCAATCGTTCCAGTAACCCAGATCGGGGAACAGGGGGCTCAGAGCAGCAACCACTTCATCGTCCTCGATCATGGGCAGGGAGCCGGGCAGGCGGTAGATCTTGTCGCCCGCTTCATTGGTGAGCATGTCGGCTGGACCGCCGCCACACGCTGATTTGACGCAAAAAGGCTCACCATGTTTGCATAAGTCTCAGCATTGTGTTTATGCAGCAT
>JAFXMP010000223.1 GCA_017530275.1 Clostridia bacterium
CGGGGGCCAACACCAATTACTTGCAGATCGCGGATCACACGTGGCTGAAAATGCTGCTGTGGGGCACATGGAAGGGCGTTGGCTGGAGCGCCATCGTGTACATCGCGGGCATCGCGGGTATCGATCAGCAGCTCTACGAGGCTGCCAAAGTGGACGGGGCCAACCGCTTCCGCTGCATCTGGCACATCACCATCCCCGGCCTCACCCCCACCTACATGGTCATGCTGCTCATGAGCATCGCGGGCATCCTCAGCAATGGCATGGAGCAATATTTGGTATTCTCCAACGCCATGAACAAAGACGTGATCGAGGTGCTGGACCTGTACGTGTACAACATCGGTATCGGGCAGAACCGCATCTCCCTCAGCACTGTTGTGGGCATTTCCAAGTCTTTGATCGGCATTACCCTGCTGTTCGCGGCGAACGGTATTTCCAAGACCATCCGCGGCGAAAGCATCATATAAGGGGGCGGCGGCATGAAGAAAAAAGAAAGCATGGCCTCCCTGCACATCCGGCGTACCACGGGGGACTGGATCTTCGATATCGCGGTGATCGTGTTCTTCTGCCTGTTCACTTTCATCTGCATCTTCCCCTTCTACTATCTGCTCATCAATACCGTTTCGGATAACGATCTGGTCACCAGCGGCCGGGTGAACTTTTACCCCATGCTGAAAAACGCGGACGGTCAAAGCGTATTCGGCGTGCAGGTGAACAACTATATCGCCCTGCAAAACGTGCAGGACTTGGGTTCCTCCGTTCTGGTCACGGTGGCCCGCACGGTGCTGGGCACGGCGCTGATGGTGCTCACCTCCGCCTGGGCGGGATATCTGGTGACCAAGCAGAAAATGTGGAAGCGCTCCTTCTGGTACCGCTTCCTGGTGGTGACCATGTACTTTAACGCGGGCTTGGTGCCCTGGTACATGAACATGCTCATGATGGGTCTTACGGACAATTTCCTGGCCTATATCATCCCCGGCATGGTGGCACCCTACAACATCATCCTGGTCAAAACCTACATCGAATCCATTCCCGCCTCCCTGGAGGAAAGCGCCGTGATCGACGGGGCCTCCACGGTGAAGGTGTGGCTGAAAATCATCCTACCCCTGAGCATCCCCATCCTTGCCACTATCGCCATTTTCGGCGCGGTGGGCAACTGGAACTCCTTCCAGGATTCCTTGCTTTTGATGAACAACCGCCCCGACCTGTACACCCTGCAGCACCGACTGTATATTTACCTCAATTCCTCCAGCAACTTAGGAGCCATGATGAGCCAGGGCGGCACCATCAGCGAACAGGCCGCCCAAAGCATGCTGAACCAACGCGTGATCCAGTATACCGTGTCCATGGTCAGCATCATCCCCATTTTGCTGGTGTATCCCTTTATGCAGCGGTATTTCGTGAAGGGCATCATGTTGGGGGCTGTGAAAGGCTGAAAACGAACCGTAGGTGCGGATATCATCCGCCCCTACAGTTCCGGTAACAATTTCTTGTATGGGATTGATTGTAAAATGGATAAGGAGGCCCGAATCATGGAAAAAATCTTAGCGTTCCTGCTGGCGCTGATCCTGTGCCTGACGGGGCTGACTGGCTTAGCCTCGGCGGAGGACAAGGATATTTACGCCAAGTTAGAGGAAATCGGCGTATACGACGGCGAACCCATCACCATCAACGTATACAGCCAGCTTGCCAATTACAGCGGCATTCAGGCCCATTGGAGCGCCGACCTGCTGCTGGATATGTTTAATGTGAAAATCAACATCATCCCCGATTCCGACGGCACCTACGCCACCCGCATGGAAAGCGGCAACCTGGGCGACATCGTGGTGTGGGGCGCGGACGGCGACAAGTACCAGGACGCTGTGTCCCAGGGCCTGCTATTGGACTGGGAAGAGGACGGCCTGGCCGAAGAATACGCCCCCTACCTGTGGGCGAATTACCAAATGGCGCTCCAGGCCAACCGGGCCAAGAACCCGGACGGCAAGGTGCACGGCTTCGGCCACAACGTGGCCCTGAAATCCGGCAGTCATGAAAACTTCTTCTACACCTGGGATATTCGCTGGGACCTGTACCAGCAATTGGGCTGCCCCGAGGTGAAGGACCTGGACGGCATGATCGATCTATTCAAGCAGATGAAGGAGCTCTGCCCCACCGATGAAAACGGCAACGAAACCTACGCCACCTCCATCTGGCCTGATTGGGACGGCAATATGGTGATGTACGTCAAGGCCCTGGCCACCGCCTATTTCGGCTGGGATGAATTCGAGATGGGCCTGATCAGCACCGAAACCGGCGACTTCCAGGGCTGCCTGCAGGAAGACGGCCTGTACATCCAATGCCTGCGCTTCTTCAACAAGCTCTACCGGGAAGGACTGCTGGATCCCAACTCCGCTTCCCAGACTTACACCGCCATGGGCGAAAAGGTGAAGGCGGGCGGCACCTTCTGGAGCATTTTCAACTACGCGGGCTCCGCTATTTTCAACACCACCGAGCACCTGGATGAAGGCAAATACATGTATACCATGGTGCCCGAAGAAGCGACCCCCATTTCTTACGGCCTGTCCCTCACCGGCGGCAACCGGGTGTGGTCCGTTGGCGCGGATGCTGAATATCCCGAGCTGTGCCTCGCCATCATCGATTACCTGGCTACCCCCGAAGGAAGCCTGACCATGTGGTACGGCCCCAAGGGGCTGACCTGGGATTACGACGCCGAGGGCGGCGCGTACTTTACGGAGCTGGGCCAGAAAACCAGCCAGGATCCCGCCTATGATATGTCCGGCGTGGTGCTCACCGGCCCCCGCACCGGCAAACAGTATGTTCAGAGCGGTACCTACAACGACGGCGCGCTGCAAATCAACAACACCACCCTCACCTCCAGCCAGCAGAACCCCGACAGCCAGAAGACCGAGACCCTGGACAAGGTAGGCTGGGTGAGCGTGTTAAGCGCCGATCTCAAACCCATCCAGCAGGCATGGTGCGATTGGGCGGGCGCGGCCTCCACCCAGCAGTACTTAGAAAACCACCCCTACAAGGTGATGCTGGACCGGGGCACCTACGCCCCCGCTAAGCGCGATCAAGTGCTGGACACCAAGTGGAGCCAAATTCAGACCGCCGTGAAGACCTACAGCTGGCGCGCCATCTACGCCAAGAACGACGGTGAATTCAACTTCCACTTAAGCCAGATGATCAAGGACTGCAACGCTTACGGCTATCAGGACTGCGTGGCCTGGTGCGAGGAACAGGCGGCCCTATGCTGGGCGGCCCAGCAGGCGCAGGCGGCGCTGGTGCAGTAACCCGATTCCCGCTTTTCGCCCCTTCCCTGTTTATGGGAAGGGGCTCTTTTCATGTATGCAGGCCATAGCACACATAAAAAACCCGGCACATGGCCGGGTAACATCATGATAGCTTGCTTCAGTTTTTCAGAGAAATCACCACATGCCGGTTCGGTTCCTCGCCCTCGGAATGGGTGGTCACAGCGGGATGATCCTGCAAAGCGCTGTGAAGAATGCGGCGCTCATAGGGATTCATGGGCTCCAGGCTCACTTTGCGGCCCGTCTTCTGGGCGCGGTTCGCCATACGGTTGGCCAGGCGTACCAGCGCTTCTTCCCGCTTGGCGCGGTACCCTTCCGTATCCAGCGTTACACGGGTATAGTCGTTTTGGCCCCGGTTTACACGCAGGCTGGTCAAATACTGCAGCGCGTCCAAGGTTTCGCCCCGGCGTCCGATCAGAATGCCCAGGGTATCGCCGTCCATATTCACCCGTACGTTGCCTTCTTCATCCGTAGCTACCGCCACAGATACGTTCACGCCCATCAGTTGGGTCAGCTCCTGCAGGAATTCCTGAGCGCGTCCGGCGGCGGTGGCACGATCCGCCTGTTCAGCGGGAACGATTTCTTTGGGTTCCGGCTGTTCTTTGGGTTCCTTAGCTTCCCTGGGTGCTTTAGGAGCCTTATCCGTTTTTGCTTCCTTGGGTTCCCTGGGCTTCCTTTGCTTAGGCGCGGTTTTTTCCGTTTTTTCTTCTTCAGCCGCTTCTTTCTTTGCTTTCGGAGCTTTGGCAATCCTGGCGGGTTTTTCCGTTTTTTCTTCGGGGTTTTCCTGCTTCGCCACGGGTTTCGCCGCTTTGGGCTGGGGTTCCTCTTCCTTTAGGGCGTCAGCCAGAATGGCATGGGCCACGTTTTCTTCGGACGATTCTTCTTCCTTCAAGGTGAGCCGGACTTTTGCTGGACGGGACCCGAACAGGCCAAACAGGCCTTTGCTGCCTTCCTCGATCACATCCACAGTTACGTCGCTGATGGAAACGCCCAGATGCTCCAAGCCCTGGGAAATCGCTTCTTCGATCGTACGGGCAGATACTTCATAATCTTTCATTATTTTATAGACCCCTCTCCGGTTACGGATTGTGCTTTTTTCTCATCCTGTTTTTCCAAGAATTTGGTGATCAGCACGCTCTGAATCCACATGATCACGGTGGATGCCACCCAGTAGACAGCGAACGCCGCATTGGAGGTGAGGCACCAGAAAACGGACAGGATGGGGAAGAAATACTTCATAAAGTTGCCCATGCCCTGGTTCTGCCCATTGGCGGCAGTCTGGTTCTGGTCCTGCATAGCGGGATTGAACTTGTACTGGAGCACCTGGGAAACGCCTGCAAGGATCGGCAGCAGCAGCAAACCGTTGTACTGTTGATACAGCGTAATGGAGAACAGGTAGAAGTTCAGTCCGCTCCAACCCGCCACAGGCTCAACCGCCGCCATATAAGCGGGTACCTGTCCCAAGGCAGTAATGATGCTCTGCACGCTGGCCTGATAGGTGCTGGCGCCAAAGTCCAGCGCGTTTTCAGAAACGAGCGCGATATTCTGGGCGATGGCCTGCACCTGGCCTTCGGTCAGCAGATTATAGGCTTTCTGCCATACATCCGCCGTCAGTTGGTTCAGCGCTTGGGCCGTGGGGACCACAGGGGTAAAGAAGGAGTCGGTCATCCAAATGTTCTTCACCCACAGGAACCTTTCCGCCGCGGTCACGATCTGTTCTTCCCCGGCAAGATAACGGAAAGCCTGCATGGCCAATTGTTCGTTGGCGATTACGCGCATGGCGCTGAACATGGCGATCATGATGGGCCAGGTCAAAAGCAGCGGCAGACAGCCGGACAGCGGATTGTAGCCTTCCTTGCGCATCAATTCCGCCTGTTTCTGCTGGAATTTCTGCTTATCGTTGCCGTATTTGCGCTGTAATTCGTTCAGCTTGGGCTGAATAGCGCTCATCTTGCGCATACCCTTGCGGCTCCTATAGTCGAACGGCATGCAGATCATGCGGATCAGGATGGTAAACAGGATAATGGACACGCCGTAATTGCCCACCACACCATTGATGCCTACCAGAACGTTATACAAAAACTCGTTAATGGCACTCAAGAATTTTCGTCCCTCCTAATGATTGCGCTGGGTGCTTCAGGCACCGGATCATATCCGCCCTTCACAAAGGGATTGCATCGCAGGATGCGGCGAATGGCCATTGCTCCGCCTCTGGCCGCCCCGAAGCGCTCGATGGCTGTCTGCGCGTATTCCGAACAGGTGGGAATATAGCGGCAGCTCGGCTTCAAGTGGGAACTGATATTCCGCTTGTAAAACCGGATCAGAAACAGCAGCAGTCGCTTCATTTTTTTTCTTCCTGATACAGTCCCTGCTTACGCAGCAGATATCGCAGCGATCCTGCCAGCCGGTGATAGTCCGCTTCTGCGGACGGCTCTCTGGCCGTAATCACATACATGCCCTTTTTAAGCTGCGGCAATTCCAAACGAAACGCCTCCCGCAGGCGGCGCTTCACCCGGTTCCTGGTTACCGCGTTGCCGATCTTTTTGCTTACTGCAAAGCCAGCCAACAGCCTGGAACCTTTCACATATCCCAGAGAAATTTCCTTACAGGCGCTTCCTTTGCCCTTTTTATATACATAACGGAATTGCCCATTTTTCCGCAGACGATACTGCTTTTCCATGGCGTCCTCCGGGTTAGTGATCCAAGAAGCGATCTTGTTCCTGTCTTCAATAGGCAAGAACAAACCCGCCCCCACAGGTCAGACTCTCTGGCAAGCGGCAGGGGCGGGCTAAGCCATGCAAGAAAGGCGGAACAAACGGATCAGACCGTCAGTTCCTTCCGGCCGCGGTTCCGGCGGCGGGACAGCACGCGCCGTCCGTTCTTGGTGCTCATGCGGGCGCGGAAACCATGCACCTTATTGCGCTGGCGTTTCTTGGGCTGATAAGTACGCTTCATGATGTCAACAACTCCTTCTAAGTTTCAAAATGCCTATTTGGCATTCAGCTGGCACATTGTGATCAAGTCGCCACAAAAACAGCTATTATAGTATAGCCGTCCGACAGCAAGATGTCAAGGGATTTTCCGAAGAATTCGGACGGTTTTTGAAAGAAAAACGGCAGGCTTTTCAGCCTGCCGGTAAATGTTTGAGCGAATAAGCCGGGAGACCCGATATTATTCTACCATGCGCACCACGGCGCCAGCGCCAACGGTGTGGCCGCCTTCGCGGATAGCGAAGCGCAGACCGGCTTCGATGGCGATGGGGGTGATCAGTTCAACTTCCATTTCCACGTTGTCGCCGGGCATGACCATCTCAACGCCCTCGGGCAGCTTGATGGAACCGGTCACG